>NZ_CP053069.1:608419-912629 GCF_013003965.1 Usitatibacter rugosus
GCGGCACCGCGCAGAACGGCTGGGGCCTCTCGGTGCTGCAGCAATACAGCACGCTCTTCCCCGTGTGGTTCACCTACGACGCGGCGGGAATGCCCGTCTGGTACGTGATGCCCGGCGGGACGTGGGTCGCCGGCAACTACGAGGGCCGCATCTATCGCACCACCGGCTCGCCGTGGCTCGGCGCGGCCTACGATCCGGCGGCTTTCCGCATCTTCGACGTGGGCTCCTATCGCCTGCGGTTCGACGGGGCGGGGACGACGTTCGAGAGCACCGTGGACGGCCGCGGCACCTCGGTTTCCATCTCGCGCACGCCCTTCTGACGCCCCGGCGGGACCCCCCGCCAGCTTGCCGAAACCTTTAGAATGGGTCGCTATGATGACGACCCTCGCGCAACGGGCTTTCGCGGCCCTCTCCCTCGCCCTGGTGGCGACCCTCGCCGTGGCGGACCCGAAGCTGGTTTCCGCCCTTCCCAGCGAGAGCCCGCTCACGGACGCGGAGTTCACGGTCCGCATGCAGGTGACGGGCGCAGGCGGCGCGGCGACGGTGGGAGCTACCGTCAACTTCTCGGTCTCCACCGCCACCAACGCCAGCGCCACGCTGCTGCAGTCCTCGGCCATCACGGATGCCAGCGGATACGCGACGATCCAGGCCCGCGCCAACGACTGGGCCGGGGCCTACACGGTGACCGGCACCTCGGGCGCGGAGTCGGCGAACCTGCGCGTCGTGAACCGCGCGCGCCGGTTCATCTCGGTGCAGGACGCGGTCTACGGCGTCTCCAGCATCCAGATCGATACCGAGTCGGCGACCTGCGTGGTGAAGTCCTACCAGCGCCTCCAGCCTTCGAGCGCTCCGGGCCCGAGCGAACAGATTCCGCTGGGGCGCGCGCCCGAGAAGGGCTACGTCGCGTTCAGGCTGGTCCATTGCGAGAAGCCCAACGTGAAGGTCACGCTCAACCTCGGCGGCGACGTTCCCGCCGGCAGCGAGATGTGGATCTTCGGCCGCACCATCGGCAAGGATGACGCGCATTGGAAGCGCGCCTCGAGCGAGGCCTTCGGCGGCGGCCAGGTGACCTTCAGCGTGAACGACGTGAACGACGGCGACGACGACCGCCTCGACAACGACGAGATCCTCGTGCCCACGGCCGGCATCCTCGTGCCCGCGGCGAGCGCGTACCCGCTGGTGCAGGACATCTGGTGGGCCGGCGCGGCCGAGAACGGCTGGGGCATGAGCATCGTCCAGCACGGCGCCACGCTCTTCATCGTGATCTACGCGTATGACGACCAAGGCCGGCCCACGTGGTTCGTGATGCCGGGCGGTTCGTGGAACGCGGCGCGCACCACGTATACCGGCTCGGTCTACACGCCGCGCAGCTCGGCGTATTGGGAGTACGACGCCACGGCGTTCGTGGTGGGCAACCCGGTGGGTACCGTCACGGTGACGTTTGGCAGCGGCTCCAGCGCCACGGTCGCGTACACGATCAACGGGCGCTCGGGCACCAAGAACATCACGCGCCAGGCATTCGGCAACGTCGCCACGCCGACGCTGAATGGCCTGACCGACATGTGGTGGGGCGGCACGCGGCAGAACGGCTGGGGCATCGCCGTCATCCAGCAGTACGCGCAGCTCTTCATGGTGTGGTTCTCGTTCGAGAGCAACGGCCGCGCCACGTGGTTCGTCATGCCCGCGGGCTCGTGGACGGCGTTCGACGAATACGAAGGCCCCGTCTACCTCACGTCAAGCTCGCCGTGGGTCGGCGTGCCGTACGATCCGTCGCGGTTCATGGTGAACCCGGTGGGATCCTTCAAGCTGAAGGTGGTCGGTGCCAGCGCCACGTTCTCGTTCAACGTGGAAAACCACCCCGGCAACTATGCGCTCACGCGCCTGCCTTTCTGACCTTCGCGCGGGGCTGCTCGCAGTAGCCCTGTTGATCCCCGCCCTCGCGGGGGCCGGCGGCGTCGCGGTCACGCCCGTGAACGTGAGCGTGATGGGCGGCGAATCGCGTTCCTTCACGGCGCGCTTCTCGAATGCGGATGGCTCGCCCGTCGCCGGGGCCCCGGTCTCGTGGGCCAACGATGTGTGCGGGACGTTCCCCAACTCCGCCTCCACCGCGGTGGGCACCACGGATGCGAGCGGCGTCTCCAGCATCCGCTTCACCGCTGCGCCGAGCGCGGACGTCACCTGCTGGCTCACCGCGACGGTCGGCGAAACGACGGTGCAGTTCGACGTCGTCACGTACCGGCTGGACCAGGTGTCGATCGCCGTCGTGTCGGGCGTCAACTTCGATCCGCAGGGGAGCATGACCTTCCAGGTCTCCGTGCAGCTCGGCGCCGAGCCCCTGCCGGAAGTGGAGATCACCTCGCGGCTGCTGCCGGGCACGGCGCCGGCGCCGGTGAGCTTCCTGCCGGGCGCGGCGAGCACGGGGCAGGGCGGGCGCGCGAGCTTCGTGCTGCAACCGCCGATGCGCGTCACCGGCGAATACAACGTGGAGTTCGCGTTCCGCGGCATCACCCGGCAAGTGAAGATGCAACGCGGGCCCGAGTACGCGACGCTCTCCAGGACGATCACCGCGCAGTCCGCCGATGGCGGCACGCGCACGCTCACCGTGTCGTCGGTGTCTTCACCCGGATGCGGCTTCGGCGGCGGCTCCGCGATCCTCGATCCCGCCGTGACCGAGTTCCGCCCCGAGCTCGCTCCGGCCAAGGGGCTCGTCTACACCGAAGGGCTGCTCAGCATCCGCACCGAGAACTGCTACGGGCCGGTGCCCACCACGTTCACGCTGACGACGCCGCGTCCCGTCCCCAGCGGCTCGATGTTCTGGATGCTGAGCGCCACGAAGGACAAGCCGCTGCCGCACTGGCACGCCGTGCCGGTCGTGGTTGCGGGCAACACGGCGACCTTCACGCTGACCGATGGCGTGAACGACGGCGATCTCGTCACGGACGGGGCGGTCACGGCGTTCGGCGGCTTCGCGGTCGCGCCGCCGTGGTACTTCGAGCTGCAGGATCTCTGGTGGGGCGGCCTGGGCGAGAACGGCTGGGGTGTCAGCATCGTCCAGCACCAGGAGAAGCTCTTCGCGGTGATCTTCGCGTACGACGGCAACGGCATGCCCACCTGGTATGTGATGTCCGCGGGGCAGTGGAATGCGGCGCGCACGGTGTTCACGGGGGCGCTCTATTCGCCTCGCGGTGCGCCTTACACGGCCTACGATGCGTCTCGTTTGGACATCGGACCTTCGGTCGGGACGCTCACGCTTACGTTCACGGATGCCACGCACGCGACGCTCGACTACGTGATCAACGGCATGGCGGGGCGGAAGCAGATCACGCGCACGATCTTCGGCCCGTCCCTGGCCAACACGCGGCCGGTGGTGGGCGACATGTGGTGGGGCGGCAGCCAGCAGAACGGCTGGGGCATCGCGATCATCCAGCAGTTCGGCACGCTCTTCGCCGCGTGGTTCACGTACAACGAGAAGGGCGAGCCCACGTGGTTCGTGATGCCGGCCGGCTCGTGGACGGCAACCGATACGTTCGAGGGGCGGATCTATCGCACGTCCAGCTCCCGCTGGCTCGCGATGGCGTACAACACGTCGTCGTTCCGCGTTGCCGACGTCGGCACCTTCCGCGTGCGCTTCACCACGACGGACACCGCCGTCTTCGAGTGGACCATCGACGGCCGCTCCGGCACATTGCCCCTCGCCCGCCAGCAGTTCTAAATGTGAATAAAGGGGTCAGACCACTTCATTGCAAGGGCGAGCAATGAAGTGGTCTGACCCCTTTATTCACGTTCTCCACACTGCGTCGCGGAGGTCTTTGGTGACGAGGTTCTCGACGCCGAGCAGGATGGCGAAGATGGCCATGCGAACGGGGATGCCGCTGTCGGTCTGGCGGAAGATGGCGAGGCGCGGATCGCGGTCGAGATCGTCGGCGAGGTCGTTGGCGCCGGCCGTGGAGTCGCGGGGCAGGGGATGCATGAGCACCGTGTGCTTCGCGCAATGCGCTTTCACCGCCGCGCGATCGATGCGGAAGCTCGCGGGATAGGCCTCGAGGCCTTCACCACCCATGCGTTCCTTCTGGATGCGTGTCGCATAGAGGATGTCCGGCTGGCGCACGCCCTTGGGCACGCTGTCGTACTCGGCGACCTTGTGCCCGCGTTCGCGCGCGAGGGCCACGAGGGCCGGCGGCATCTCCAGCGAGGCCGGCGACACGAGCGAGAACCGGATCCCCTTGTAGAGCGAGAGCAGCTTGATCAGCGAGTGGACCGTGCGGCCGTGCTTCAGGTCGCCCACCATCGCCACGTGCGCGCCGTCCAGCTTGCGGCCGGCGCGCGCGAGCTCGCGATGGATCGTATAGAGGTCGAGCAGCGCCTGCGTCGGATGCTCGCCGGGGCCGTCACCGCCGTTGATCACGGGCACGGTCGCCGCGGCCGCGAACTGCGCGACCGATCCCTGCTCCGGATGGCGCACCACCAGCGCGTCCACGTAGCCGCTCATCACGCGGCTGGTGTCGTGGATCGACTCGCCCTTGGCCATCGACGAGAACGTGAAGCCCGTCGTGTCGCAGACTGCTCCGCCCAGGCGGCAGAATGCGGCGCCGAAGCTCACCCGAGTGCGCGTGGAAGGCTCGAAGAACAGGTTGCCCAGCACGGCGCCTTCCAGCACCCGCGTCACCTTCTGCCGGCGCGCGATCGGCTCCATCCGCTCGGCCACGCGCAACACCTCCTCGGCGAGATCGCGATCGAAGACGTCCACCGACAGCAGGTGCGGCCTGCCCGACCGGGCGAGGCGATCGCGAAGCTCCGTGGGGGCCGACGCATCGTTGGCCGCGAGCCCCATCGTCCCGATGAGGCGCGCCACGACGTCCGGCATGGTCCGCCGCTCGCTCGAGGTCTCCGGCAGCAGCCACGTGTCCAGCGCGCGGCGCGAGACGCCCAGCTTCTCGGCGAAGGCATTGCGGGTCATGGAGAGGCGCTGCATGGCGTCGCGGAGGAGGGCTTGCTGGGCGGGCATGGTCGCTGACGGGTGTATACGCAATGCGTACTATTATCCTAGACCATAGACCGCGCATCAAGCTACACAAAGCGTATACAAAACGAATAAGGGGGTCAGACCACTTCATTGCTCGCCGTTTGCAATGAAGTGGTCTGACCCCTTTATTCGTTCCTTATTCTTCCCAGTCGAAGCGCTTGATGGCGATGGCGGCGAAGACGGCGGCAAAGGCGAGCATCGCTCCCACGGGCGCCCAGGCGGCTTCGATGCCGAGGCCACGCCAGGTCATCGCCTCGAGGCCGTCCACGGCCCAGCGGGTGGGCGTGAAGAGGGTCACGGTCTGCAGCCATTCGGGGAAGACGAAGGCGGGCACCCAGGCACCGCCGAGCATCACCAGCAGCAGCGTCGCCAGCACTGCGAGGCCGCGCGTGGCCTCGGGAGTCTTGCCGAGGGCGGCGATCAGGAGTCCGAACGAGGAGGTGAGGACGGCGAAAGCGATCGTGATCATCACGAACCCCGCCACGCTGCCCTCGATGTGGACACCGAAGAACGCGATCGCCGCGGCATAGATCCCGGCCATCAGCAGTGCCGCGATCAGCGTCCCCGATGCGATGCGGCTGCCGAGCAACAGCGTCCGCGAGACCGGGGCCGCGCGCAGGCGCTTCCACAATCCCATGCGGCGCATCAGGAGGATCCCCACGCCGATCTCGATGCCCATGAAGAGCACGAACTGCACGCCCATCCCCGCGAAGGAATGCGCGAAGCCGTTGTACTTCGCGTTCACCTTGCCGGTCACTTCCATTTGCTTGGTCTCGAAGGGCATCGAGAACCCGGGCGCATCGCCACCGGCCTTCGAGGACGCCGCCGCACCCGTGGCGGGCTTCTGGTGCGATTGCATGCGCTCGATGCTGTCGAAGAGGCCGAGCAGGTCGCGGCGCTCGGCTTCATTCATGTCCGGTGCGGACTTCACCTGTCCGCGAATGTCGGTGAGCGTCTTGGACCCGGTTTCGAAACTGAATGCGGCGCGGGAAACGCTTTTCATCACGTGCTCCGCGAGCAGCCCCTTCACGAGCTGCAGCGCGATCGCCTGCGACGGGTCGTAGTGCACGACGATCTCCGGCTTCTTCGTTCGCGTGGAGAACATCGCCTTGGGCGCCGCATCGCCGAAGCCGGCGGGGATCACCGCCGCGGCGCGCACCTTGCCTTCGCGCACGCGGGCGATCGCGTCGGGCTCGGAGACTTCCTGCAGGTCGAACGATTCGTCGGCGCGCATCGAGGCGACGATCGCCTTCGACACGGCACTGCCATCGAGATCGACGAGAGCAACCGGCACGCGCGTCGGCTTCTTCGGCGGGCCGCCCATCACGCTGCCGAAGAACGCAGCGATGAGGATGGGTGCCGCGAGCGTGATCAGCAGCGCGCGCTTGTTGGAGAAATAGAGGACGAGGTCCTTGCGGATGAGGGCGATGAAGGCGTCCATGTCAGTCCCGAAGCTCGCGGCCGGTGAGGTGGAGGAAAACGTCTTCGAGGGAAGCCTCGCGCACCACGGTCTTCGTGCGCTTCCCGGCCGGCAGGAGGTCGAGCAGCGCCTCCTTTCGATCCGAAGCCACGACCTTGCCGTGGTCCACGATCACGATGCGGTCGCAGAGGCGCTCGGCCTCTTCCATGTAGTGCGTCGTGTAGAGCAGCGCCTTGCCGCGCGCGCGCAGCGCCTCGAGGTTGTCGAAGATCGCGTTGCGGCTCTGGGGATCGACGCCGGCGGTCGGCTCGTCGAGGAGCAGTACGTCGGGATCGTGCACCAGCGCGCAGGCGATGTTGAGCCGCCGCTTCATCCCGCCGCTGAAGGTCGCGGGCTTGGCCCTGGCGCGATCGGACAGGCCCACGAGCGCGAGGGCGTCGGCGGCGCGCTGCCTGAGCGTCTCACCCTTCACGCCGTAGAGGGCGCCAAAGAGCTCGAGGTTGGCGATGGCGGACAGGTCTTCGTAAAGCGAGATGTCCTGCGGCACGAGACCGATGCGGCGCTTGGTGGGGCTGGCATCGTCCCCGACCGGTACGCCGCCCACCGTTACCGTCCCCTTGTCGGGCGGGGTGAGGCCGCAGAGCATCGCGACCGTGGTCGATTTGCCGGCGCCGTTCGGCCCCAGCAGCCCGACGATCTCGCCGGCGTTCACGGTCAGCGAAACCCCCGATACCGCGGGCTTCGTCCCGTACGACTTCCAGAGGTCTTTGGCTTCCAGCATGAATGGGGTCAGACTCCATTTAGGTCAGTGCGGCGACCTTAAATGGAGTCTGACCCCAATTATTGGGAAGTGCGACGAACGGCGGTGGGGCGGCGCCGCTGGTAACCTAGCGCGATGAGTTTCCGGGCCCTCCTGCTGGCCCTGGCGCTGGCGGCGCCGGGAGCCGGACTCGCCGCCGGGCGCGAGTCGATCGTCGACACTTATTTCGTCCTCAAGGCCGCCTATGCGGGCGCCATCGTGTGGGACGTGCGGCGGGCCGAGGAGTACGACCGCGGCCACATCCCCGGCGCGGTCAACATCGACCACGTCGCGCGCGCCCTCCTCGACGACAAGACCCAGCAGTTCCTGCCGCTGAAGGACATCGAGAAGCGCCTGGGCAACGCCGGCATCGATCCGCGCAAGACCATCATCGTCTACGGCTCCCGGGGCAGCTCCTACGCGCACTTCGCCCTCTACGCCCTCGAATACTTCG
Organism: Usitatibacter rugosus; assembly: GCF_013003965.1. Classification (NCBI taxonomy): domain Bacteria; kingdom Pseudomonadati; phylum Pseudomonadota; class Betaproteobacteria; order Nitrosomonadales; family Usitatibacteraceae; genus Usitatibacter; species Usitatibacter rugosus. Next base: position 616,116 of record NZ_CP053069.1, read on the forward strand.
GCGCGAAGGACGTGCGCGTGCTGAACGACGGCTACGAAGGCTGGGTCGCCGCGCGCCGCCACACGACCAACCGCGCCACCGCGCGCGCTCCGGTGCGCCTGAAGCTCACGCCCAACCCGAAGGTGATCGCGACCACCGAGGAGGTCGTCGCGCGGATCGGCAAGCCCACGGTGCAGTTCGTCGATGTGCGCCGTCCCTCGGAATGGAGCGGCGAGGAATCGGAGACGCTGCAGGGCGGCCACCTGCCCGGAGCGGTGCTGATCCCGTACAACGAGGCGTACGCCGATCCTGCAACGCCCGAGAAGCTGATGAAGGGCGAGACTTCCGACACCGCCGGTATGGCCCTCAAGCCCGACGCGGACCTCGCGAAGATCTACGAGAGCCTCGACCCCGCGAAGGAAACGATCGTCTACTGCCACACGGGCATTCGCGCCGCCGTCACCTACGACGTGCTCGCGCGCCTCGGATTCAGGAACGTGCGCGTCTACCACGCGTCCTGGTACGAGTACGGCAACCTCCCCGACGCGCGCGTCGAGAAGTAGCTACTTCAGCACCGCGTAGCAGCCGCGAAGCACCAGCGAGCGGATGATGATGTGGTCGCACGGAATGGTCCGCGGCTGCCCGGAGAGGTAGTTGGTCTCGAGCGATTGCTGCTCCCGCGCCTGGACCATGAGCTCGTCGGCGGCCTTGGGATCCCCGCGCAGGCGCACCAGGTCCGCAATCGCCGCGAGCGCATCGCCGGCGCCGAGCGTGGTGGAGACGTCGTTGCGATAACGCTGGCCCTCGACGTAGACCACGATCTCTTCCAGCATCACGCTCGAGACCTTGATGGCCGGGGCTTCGTCGGCGAAGACGCGCGCGCCCCTCGCGAGGTTCTCGATCAGCAGCGTGCGTTGCCGGAAGTTGTTGGACGTGTGGTAGACCGACCCCTCATACGCATCCAGCGCGGCCTCCAGCTGCGCCACGCCCTCCTGCTTCTCGCCCGCCCGCACGAGCGCCACGCCGAAGTTGTTGCGGTGCCGGATCCCCGCGCCCGTGTCGTTCATCGTGCCGTCGTACTCGGCGAGGATCTTGCGGAAGACGGGGAAGGTCCTCTCGATCTGGCCCAGGCGCACGGCCGCCTCGTAGAGGCATTCGTAGGCGGCGACCGCCTGCTTGGCGTCCTTCTCCTTGACCGCTTCCTTCCAGGCGTTGTCGCAGGCCTCGTAGGCCTTGGCGGGGCGGTCGGCCTTGAACTCGAGCGTCGCCTGGTCGATCCACTGGCGCCAGTTGCTCGGGCCGCGCGAACACCCGGCGGGGACGAGGAGGGAGAGGACGAGGAGGGTGCGAAGGGCGGCGCTCACCGCCCAAGGATAACCAATCAGGGCGCGAGAGCGGGGAACATCACGCCGACGCGCGTGCCCGATTCGCCGGGCCGCTCGGAGAGCTCCACCGAGGCGCCGTGGCGCTGCGCGATCTCGCGCACGATCGCGAGCCCGAGGCCGCTGCCTTCGGTCGATTCGTTGTCGAGGCGATAGAAGCGCTCGAAGATGCGCCCGCGCTCGGCTTCGGGAATGCCCGGCCCGTCGTCGGTCACTTCCAGCAGGGACGAGCGCCCCCAGTGGCGCGTGGCGATGCGGACGTTACGCGCACCGTAGCGCGACGCGTTGTCGACGAGGTTGGTCGCGAGCTCGCCCAGCAGCATCGGATTGCCGCGGATCGGGGCGACGTCGAGATCGAACTCCACCTCGACACCCCGCTGCGTCGTAGCCCGCAGCCAGGAATCCGCGCGGTCTCGCACGATGTCGGAGAGGTCGCAGGCGCGCTGCTCCACCTCGGGATTCGACGCGGGATCGGCGGAGGCGAGCGAGAGCAGCTGCTGCGCGAGGCGTGCGAGGCGTTCCGCACTCGAACGTGCCTGGCCCAGATGCGCGGCGCGTTCAACCTCGGTTCCCGCGCGCACGAGATCGAGCTGCGCGAGCAGCCCTGCGATCGGCGTGCGAAGCTGGTGCGCCGCGTTCGCGACGAAGCGCACCTGCGTGCGTTGCGCCTCGCCCAGCCGTCCCAGCATGTTGTTCAGCTCGCGCAGCACCGGCTTCAGCTCCTCGGCCACGTCGGCATCGCTGATCGGCGAGAGGTCCTGGTAGGAGCGCGCCTGGATCTCCTCGCGCAAATGCTCGAGCGGTGCCAGGCCTCGCTTCACCCCGTAGAGCACCATGACGGCCGCGAGCACGCACAGAAGCATGGTCGGTGCGATGACCGAGAGCAGAGCTTCGAGCTGCGCACGCTCGCGCTTGCTCATCGTCTCGGCGACGGCGAGCGTGACCGGCCCGCCCCCCACCGACACCTGGCGCGACGTGGCGCGCACCGTCTTGCCGGCGACGTTCGCGTACCAGAAGTGCGGGCCGGGATTCACGTGGGCCGGCGGCACGCGCAGCGCCGGGTCCCCGGCGATCAGGCGGCCGTCGCTGCCGAAGAGCGCGAAGTACATGCGCGTCTCGGCGTCGGAGCGGAGGATGGTTTCGCTTTGCGTCGGGGCGAGCAGGGCGGGCGTGCCGTCCTGCAGCCCCACGTGGATCACCGTCGCCGTGGCGACGTCGGCGAGGTCTTCGTCGAAGGATGCGGTCTGGTGTTCATGGAGCAACTGGTAGGAGCCCGCCGCGGCCAGCGCGAGCACCACCACCATCGGAGGCAACAGCCAGGCGAGAAGCGTCCTTCGAAGGCTACGCATCCTTCCAGGCTTCGACCAGGTAGCCCAGGCCGCGGATCGTGCGGATCTTGATGCCCGAGTCCTCGAGCTTCGAGCGCAGGCGCGACATGTGCACCTCGATCGCGTTGGCCGAGATCTCCTCGTTCCACGAGGCGACGGCGCCGGCGATCTTGTCCTTGCCCACGATGGCCTCGACGTTCGAGAACAGGTACTCGAGGATCGCGTGCTCGCGCTGCGGGAGGTCGAGCGGCTTGCCCGAGAGCATGGCGCGCTTGCGGTCGAGATCGATGGTGAGCGGGCCGTGCTCGATGATGCGCGACTTGAGCGCACGGCCGCGGCGAGCGAGCGCGTACACGCGCGCGAGCAGCTCTTCCGTGGCGTACGGCTTCGGCAGGTAGTCGTCGGCCCCGAGCGTGAGGCCCTGCACGCGGTCCGACACATCGTTGCGCGCGGTGAGCACGAGCACCGATTGCTGGCCGCCGTTCGCGCGCATCTTGCGCAGCCACGAGAAGCCGTCGACGCCGGGCAGGCCGATGTCGAGGATCACGAGGTCGATCTGCGAGACGCGCAGGGCCGTATCGGCTTGCTCCGCGGACGTCACGGAATCGGCGACATAGCCTTCGCGGCGAAGCTTCTCGGTGATGCCGCCGGCGAGGATGGGATCGTCTTCTACGATGAGTACATGCATGGTCAGGGGCTCGCGTTTTCGAGTTTGTAGTATAGGCCGACAGACACGAATTTCTCGGACTTCGTTCCCCCGGAACGCGCTACGTATGTCAGGTCCACGTCAAGATTCTTCGCGATTTGCGTCCACTTTCCGCCCACCCGGTAGAAGGGACGGCTCGCGTTCTCCCCGAAGACTTCGCCGACCACGGTGAGGGGAATGCCGGCGAGCGGCGCCTCGAACGCGATTCCCCAGAGGGTGAGATCGCGTTTTTCCGCGCTGTTGCGAAACCAGCCTGCGTTGAGATGCAGCAAGCGGTCCGGCGCGCCGAGCTGGAAACTCACTGGAACAATTGCATACAAGTTGTTCCAACCGGATTCAGTTTCACGAAGGGGAAAACGCTGCACGCCCACCGTGAGGCCGACGCCCCAGGGGTTGTCGTCCACGGAGACGAACACGGTCTTGCCCTGCACATAGGCCTGCGAGAGCGCGCCCTGGCCGTCCATGTGCGTCCGCGAGGCGCCGAGCTGCCATTCGAAGTTGCCGCCGAAATTGCACGCAGGCGCGGCCCAGAAATCGGTGGCCACGCGGCTGCGGTCGACCCACGCTTCGAGCTGGCACGCCTTCGGTTCGAGGATGGTCGCGTCGTCGGTGGTGAGCGGGCGGCCCGCATGCACCACACCCGGCATTGCGAGGCCGACGAGCAGCCACCGCAATGCGCGAGCGGTGCTCACACCTTGTTGATCCAGTCGGCCGGCACCGCGAAGTTGAGGTTCTGCCCGAACTTGTGCTGGAACGTGACGATGCCGACGAGGCGGCCCTGCGTATCGAAGAGCCCGCCGCCGGAAGAGCCGGGCGAGATGGGCGCGGAGGTCTGGATCACCTTGCCGTCGGGGAAGTCGCGCAGCGCGGAGACGATGCCTTCGCTGATCGTGAGCTCGAGGCCTTGCGGAGCGCCGATCGCGAACACGCGTTGCCCCGGCTTCAGGTTCGCAACACTGCCGAGCTGGACGGCAGGCGCGCTGAGGCCCGAGACCGAGAGCTTGCAGAGGTCGTGCTCGTTGTCTTCCGCCGAGACCGACGCACGGTATTCCTCGTTGCCCACTTTCACGCTGATCTCGCTGCCGTTGCGCGTGACGTGGCAGTTGGTGATGACCACGCCGGGGCCGATCACGACGCCGCTGCCCTGGCTCACGGGTTGCCCACCCGCGTCGCGCACCAGCACGCGCGCGACGCTTTGCGAGGCGCTCGCGAAGACGCTCTCCGCGGTGCCCATGACGGCCGGCAGGTTGGTCGTGGAGGCGGTGGATTCGAAGGCGTTGCCCGGCACGGGCGGCGCGATGGTGACGGGCGCGGGGCGGGTGGGATCGTAGTCGCTCGCCACGCGCGACACGGACTTCACCGTCATGACAGGCTCGCGGGGCTTGCTCCACTTCATCCACGCGAGGCCGGCCGCCACGATGACGACGGGCAGCGCCCACTTCACCCAGCCCGGGACACCGCTTTCCTTCTTCACCGACCTGCGGCGGGCCGGCAGCGTTTCGTCGTAGCCCGCGCGCACGGTGTTGTTCGAGAGCACGCGGTAGGCCTCGCGCACGTCGTCCAGGCTATCCGTGCCCGCGTACGTGCGGTTCTTGAATTCGTCGACGCGCTCGCGGAAGGCGGCGGCGATCTCCACCGAGGAAGCATCGCGCTCGACACCGAGCACGTCGTAGTGGGTGCGCGTCATGGGCTACTGCTTCGGCGGAGGCTGGCCGCGCGTACGCATCTGCGCGAGCGAGCCGGCGGCGGTCGCGGCGTTGCCCTTGTCGGTGAGCACACCGATCAGGCGGCCGTACGCGTCGAAGAGCCCGCCGCCGCTCGCGCCGGCCGGAACGGGAACGGAGAGATCGATCATGCGTGCGGTGTTCGTGGCGCGCAGCGCCTTCACCGTGCCCTCGACGACGGAGAGGTGCGTGCCCTCGTGGTAGCCGACCACGAAGACCTTGTCGCCGGCCTTGGGCTCGTCGGTGTGGGGGACGAGGGGCCTCGCCGAGACGGGCGTGATGGTGAGGCGACAGAGGTCGAGGTCTTCGTCGAAGATCGCGACGGTGGCCGGCACCGATTCGACGCCGATGCGCGCGACGATCGTGGCGCTGGGCGGCAGGGCGTGGCACGTGGTGACGATGGCATCCGGTGCGACGAGCACGCCGTTGCCCACGGGCTGCGGCTTGCCGGAGATGTCGTACGCGAGGATGCCGGCGATGACGGGGGCGGCGATGCCGAGGATCTCGGTCGCATCGCGCGTCTTGGGCGGCGGAGGCGGCGGGGGCGCGGCGACCTTGTCCGCGGCGATCGGCGCGGGCGGCGTGGAGCGATCGCCCGAGCCCATGCGCCAGAAGACGATGGCGGCGACGATCACGAAGGCGACGACGGCGGCGATGAGGATGCCGCGCTTGCGTCCTTTCGCGGCGACGGTGTCTTCGTCGTCCGCTTCCAGCACGAGGTCGGGGGCGCCGTGGGCTTTCGCCTCCTCGCGCTCCTCGCGCGTGATCATCGACGCGTCGTAGGCCTCGCGCTCCTTCGGCTGGCAGAGAATATGATAGGCCTCGCGGACCAGCGCGATTTCCTGCGGGTCCGTACCGGGCCTGCGCTCCATCTCCGCGAGACGTTTCTTGTACGCAACGCCGATGTCGATCGCCATGGCATCGCGCTGGACGCCGAGGATGTCGTAGAGCGAGCGCTTCTTGGCAGGCGGTTTGGCCGACATTCATGGATCATATAGAGAGGGACCCCGCATGAAAACAACCGTCTGGCTGGTCGCGGCGACCGTCGGTCTGGCCGGCTGCACCACGCTCGAGATCCAGGGGCATCGCGGGGCTCGCGGCCTGGCGCCGGAGAACACCCTCGCGGCCTTCGGAAAGGCCCTCGACGCGGGCGTGGATACCCTCGAGCTGGACGTCGGCGTCACGAAGGACGGCTGGGTCGTCGTGACCCACGACCAGGCGCTGAACCCCGACATCACGCGCGGCCCCGACGGCAAGTACCTCGAGGGCAAGGCCGGCCCGGCGATCAAGGACCTCACGTTCGTCGAGCTGCAGCAATACGACGTGGGGCGCATCAAGCCCGGCACCGAATACGCCAAGCGCTACCCCGACCAGCAGGCCATCGACGGAACGCGGATCCCGACGCTCGTGGACGTCATGCAGCTGGTGCGCGATCGCGCCCATCGAGGCGTCACGCTCAACATCGAGATCAAGCGCGATCCCACCAAGCCGGAGCTGACACCGCCCGCGCGTACCTACGTCGGCGCGCTCATCACCACGCTCTACACGTACAGCTTCCAGCAGCGGGTGACGATCCAGTCCTTCGACTGGGAGGCGCTCGAGATCGCGAAGGCGCTGGCCCCGCACATCCCGCGCTCGTACCTCACCGCGCAGAGGAAGACCTTCGACACGATCGAAGCGGAGAAGGGCGGCTCGAAGTGGACCGCGGGCTACCGGTACGCGGACTACGGCTCGGTGCCGAAGATGGTGCGGGCCGCGGGCGGGTTGATCTGGTCGCCGAACTACAACGACCTGGACGAGGCGAAGGTGAAGGAGGCGAAGGAGCTGCACCTCGTGGTGATGCCCTGGACCGTGAACGATCCCGAGGTGGCGAAGAAGCTCAAGGCCTGGGGCGTGGACGGCGTGATCACCGACCGGCCCGACCTCATTCGCGCGTCAATGAAATAGCCAGGCGTCCATGCCGAGCGAGCCCATCTCGATGCCGAGCTCGATGCGTTCGGCGCCGAGGGGCTCGGCGATGTCGTCCTCGTGGCTCGCTTCCGGGAAGCCCCCGGCGCCCATCGCGACGAAGAACGGATCGAAGTGCTCTTCCGTCGGGTGCGCGCGCGAAGGCTGCGGTGCGAGGCGGCGGTAGTCCAGCAAGTCCTCGAGCGCCCTTTCCCCGACCTTCTGCGCGATCCAGTCGTTGAAGTCGCGCGCCCAGTCCATCACCTTGCCGGACCCGCTCCAGTCGAGGTCGCGCAGGTTGTGCACGATGCCTCCCGAACCGATCACCAACACGCCGCCCTCGCGCATCGGTGCCAGGGCCTTGCCGATCGCGTAGTGGTGGCGCGCGCCCTGGCGCGATTGCACCGAGACCTGCGCCACCGGAATGTCCGCCTTCGGGTACATCCACCTCAGCGGCACCCAGGCGCCGTGGTCCAAGCCGCGCGCGGCGTCGACCTCGACGACCAGGCCCGCGTTCGCGAGCGACGCCTGCACGCGCTGCGCGAGGATCGGCGAGCCCTTGGCGGGATAGCGGATCTGGTAGAGCTCCTCGGGGAAGCCGGTGAAGTCGTGGATCGTCTCGGGCTGGCGCGCTCCGGAGACGAGCGGGGTGGAGGTGTCCCAGTGCGCGGAGACCATCACGATGGCTTCCGGGCGGGGGAGCACGTTGCCCAGGCGCGTCCAGGCGCGGGTGACGTCGTTCGCCTGGTTCGCGATCGTGGGCGCGCCGTGCGAGACGAAGAGGCTGGGGATCGTGGCCATGGAAGCTAGATGGGTGCGGCGGCGGCCGGGTTCAACATCGCGACCCGCTCCCGGCCCCGCCGCTCGTTCACGAACGCGAGGCAGCCGAGCGCGGCGATGAAGAAGACGCCGGTGAGCAGCATCGCGAGGCGATGGTTGCCGCCGGTGGCCCAGGAGACTGCGCCGTACGTCACGGGCCCGAGGATGGAGGCGAGGCGCGTGGCCACGCCCCAGAGCCCGAAGAATTCCGCGGCGCGCTCCTTCGGCGAGAAGTACGCGACCAGCGCGCGCCCCGCCGATTGCGACGAGCCCATGCACAGCCCCGCGAGGTTGGCCGCGACCCAGAAGAGCGCGGTGGTGGTGGACGCATACGCGACGATCGTCATGAGGACCCAGCCGACGATCGTGATGCGCAGCGCCATCACCTTGCCGATGCGATCCTGCGCGTATCCGAAAGCGAAGGCGCCGATGGCCGCCGTCACGTTCACGACGAGGATCAGCATGATCGTGTCCTGCGTCTTGAAGCCCATCACCTGCTCGGCGTAGATGGCCGCGAGCGTGATGACGGTGGCCACACCGGCCTGGTAGCAGGTGCCGCACGCGAAGAGCCAGAGGAGGTCGCGATATTGCGCGGCTTCCCGTGCGGTGTGTAGCAGCCTCGCCATCGCGTGCGATTCCACGTTGGCGGGCGGCGTGGGCACGGCGCGTTCCTTCAGCAGCAGGAAGGTGGGCAGTGCCGCGAGGCCGAAGACCACGGCGGTGATGATCATCGTGCCGCTCACGGCTTCGGAGGCCGTCGATCCGCGCGATCCGGCGGTGAGCACCCAGGCGAGGCAGAGGGCCAGCGCGATGAGCCCGCCCACGTAGCCCCAGCTCCATCCCCAGCCCGAGACCTTGCCGAGCGACTCGGGGCGGGCGAGCTCGGGCAGGAAGGCGGCGGTGAGGTTTTCGCCGAGCGCGTAGGCGACGTTCGAGACGATGATGAAGACGACGGCCCAGGCGACCATGCCCGGCCCCGCGAAGGCCAGCGCGAAGGTGCCGCCGACGCAGATGAGCGTGCTCACCGCGAGCGCCTTCTTCTTCGCGGCGTGCGCATCGGCCCAGGCGCCGACGAGCGGGCCGAGGCCCATCACGATCGCGTACGAGATGCCGAGCGCGACCGTCCACGCGAACGTGGCCCACTCCTCGTTCTTCGCGACCACGGAGACGAAGTACGCGTTGAAGACGGCGGTGAGGACGACGGTGGTGTAGCCGGAGTTGGCGAAGTCGTACATCGCCCATCCGAAGACTTCGCGGCGACGGACGCCGGGATTCAGTGCCGGGTGGCCCTCGCTCGGGGCGGCGCTCACTGCTTCGCGTTCACGGTGGCGGGCACGACGGAGGGCACGACGGCGGCGAGGATCGACTGCGCCTGCTCGAGTGCGCGGTCGCGGTTCAGCTGGAGGTCGTGCAGGGTGACGGGCACGGTGGTGTCGGGGATGACGCCTTCGCCCTCGATCCGCTTGCCGTTGGCCATCTCGAAGCCGACCTCGCTGTACGCGAGCTCGCCGCCGCCGGGAATCGACGCGTAGCCGAGGAAGCCCAGCAGGCAGCCGCACGTGGGTTGTCCCACGATGGTGCCGCGCCCCGTCGCCTGCATGGCCGCGGCGAAGTACTCGCTGCCGCTGCCGCTCGATTCGTTCACCAGCACGATGACCGGCCCCTTGTACGCGTTGTCGTTGCCGGCGACCGCGCTCTTCAGCTCGATCACCTCGACCGCCCCGAAGAGGAAGCTGACGGGCTTGCCGGTGCGCGTGAGGGTGCGGCCGAGCTCGGTCCTCTTCCCGAAGAACTCGTCCAGCGCGGCCTTCACCGCATGCAGCGATCCGCCGGGATTGCCGCGCAGGTCGACGATGATGCCGGGTGCGGATTTCAGGTCGCGCATCGCTTCGACCATGCGGCTCGTGGCACCGAGCGTCCACTGCGTGAGGCGCACGTAGCCGTAGCCCGAGGGCAACGTGCGCGAGCCCGCGCTCGCGGCGGTGGAGAGCCTGCGGCGGCGCAGCGTCGCGTCGATGGTGCCGCCGTCGGCGCGCTCGAATGTGAAGGCGACTTTGGAATCGATCTCGCCCGCGGTGAGGCGGCGCACGGCGCGCAGGTGGCGCGAGCGCTCGGTGGAGTCGTTGCGCGTGCCGGCCTTCAGCTTCTCGAAGGCGGCCATCGCGTCTTCGCCGCCGATCTTCACGATGCGCATCCCGGAGCGCACACCCGCCCAGAACGCATCGGAATCCACGTTCACGCCGGCCACGACGAGCTTGCCTTCCAGCACCACGAAGGAGAAGCCGAGCGAGATGCTCTCGTTGTTCTCGATCTGCGCGGCCCGCTTGGGCGATTCGACGCGCGTGTGGGCGTCCTTCAGCTCGCCGGTCATGCGGTCCAGCGTGTCCCAGAAGGTGTCGTCGTCGGGGGCGCCGAGGGCGAGCGGACGGAATTTCTCGCGGGCCGCTTTCCAGTCGACGCCGTTCAGGTTGGGGTCGTAGTAGCGGTCGTTGATCGTGCCCCAGACGAAATCGAAGGCGCGCGCCCGGTCGGCCGCGGCCAGGCCGGGACCGGCGGGCACGGACACGGGCGTGGTGGAGACCGTGGTGGGCGCCAGCGTGTTGCGGCGGCCCAGCATGTTGAACGGGTCGATGGCGGCGCAGGCGGCGAGCTGGCACGTGGCCAGGACGAAGAGTGCGCGAATTGCGAAATTTCTCATTGGCGAGGCGGGAATGCGGATAGACTGGCGGCGCCTTGTCCTTCGGCGTCAGCATAACCGATAAGATGATTCGCCCAGCGCACGGGTTCCTGGTTTTCCTCCTCGCGGTTGCGGCGTGCTCGTCCGCGCCATCGCTTCTTCCTTCAGGCGAAACGCGCTTCCCCTCGTTGTTCTCGGCCTCCGCCGTGCTCGAGGGATTGCCCGAGGGCTGGAACATCTACCGGCTCCTGCGCTTCAAGCCCCTCACCAAATACGCGCTCGTACCCGAAGGCGGCACGAACGTGGTGCATGCCGTCGCATCGAGCTCCGCTTCGGGGCTGAACCAGCCCGTCTCGGTGGACCTTCGGGAGTTCCCGCTCGCCGAGTGGCGCTGGAAGGTGCCGCGGTTGATCGCGGACGCGGACAACTCGCAGCCCGCCCATGCCGACGCGCCGGCCCGCGTGGTCTTCACGTTCGAAGGCACGCGCGAGCAGCTCCCCGACGACGAGAAGCTCAACTACGACCTCGCCAAGGCGTTGACCGGCAATCCGCTTCCCTACGCGACGCTGATGTACATCTGGGAGCCCAACCGTCCCGAGGGCGAGATCGTCACGCACTACAACTCGACGCGCGTGAAGATGGTCATCGCCGGCAACTCCCGCCTCGACCTCTCGCAGTGGCACGACAAGAAAGTGAACGTCTTCGAGGACTACCGCCGCGCCTTCGGCGAAGATCCTCCGCGCGTGAAGTCCGTCGGCATCATGTCCGACTCCGACAACACCGGCGTCTCGGTCGAAGCCTTCTACGGCGACATCCGCTTCCTCAAGAATTAGGGTCAGACCCTTTTTCTCGGAAATTAGGGTCAGACCCTAATTCTTGTAGACGATTTTCCTTCCTGATCGTTGTGGAGGGATGTCTCGTCAGCTCCGTCACTTCGTCGAAGGAATTCCTTGTCACGTCACTGTCCGCGGCGTCGACAGGCAGGACATATTCTCGGTCGATGGCGATCGCTCCAGATTCCTGACGTACTTGCGTGAGGGTTGTGAGAAGCACGACGTTCGCGTGCATGCCTACGTACTGATGTCGAATCACGTGCATCTGTTGGCGACGCCGGGTGGCCCGGCGAGCTTCGCGCGCACGGTCCAGCATCTCGGACGACGTTACGTGCCCTATGTGAATCGTCGGTATGAGAGGACAGGACCGTTGTGGGATGGCCGATATCGATCAAGCTGGGTCAGCGTCGACCGCTATTTCTTCGCGTGCCACAGATACATTGAATTGAACCCAGTGCGAGCGGGGATGGTTCAGAGGCCGGACCAGTTCCATTGGTCCAGCTACCATCACAATGCCGGAGATCGGAGCGACCTTTTGATCCAGGAGCACGAGGAGTACGTCGCGCTTGGAGAAGATGGCAGCACGCGTCGTTCAGTCTACGGGGCATTGTTCGAAACGCCCCTGTCACCCTCGCTCATCGATGAGATCCGTGCCGCGTCTCGTCTCGGCCACCCCTTGGGCAGCGACGAATTCTGCAGGCGTTTGGAAGCGCGTTGTGGTGCATCGCTGCGACCGGGACGGCGGGGACGAAGAAAGAAGCTGGAAAAAGGGTCTGACCCTCTTTTCTAGTCCGCGTACCAAGCAATAAAGTGGTCTGACCCCTTTATTGGGTGGGGCAGGTCACTGCCCTCATCAGGGCGCCGGGGTAGTCGCGCTGGAGGACGGCGAGGCGGGCGACGAGCTCGGTGTCGGGCTCGCGGACGAGGAAGGTGACCTCGCGCAGCTCCTTGGAGAAGGGGCCCGATTGCGCGCCCTTCACGCCCTTGGCGTCCATGGTGGAGAGGAAGCGGCGCGCGGCGTCCTCGGTGGAGAAGACGCCCAACGAAACGGCGTTGTCGGGCCGGATCGAGATGTCGGCCACGCCTTTCTTGCGAAGGTCGGCGATGGTGGTCTCCGCGGTCTTGCGGTCCTTGGCGGGCGGCAGGTAGACCCAGTGGCGCGTGATGTCCTCCACGCGGCGCTCCACCAGGCGGTCGCCGAGCTTGAACGCCGCGAAGGCCTCGCGAGCCTTGGGAAGGTCGGTGGCGGCAACACCCGCGAATTCCACGCAGGCCGCACCGGTCAGGCGCGCCACCGTCTCGCGCGTCTCCTCGGCCTTGCGCGCGGCGACCAGCGGCGGCGTCACGGCCACGAGCTTCACCTCGCCGGGATTGCGCTCGCGGTTGGCGAAGTCCGGCTGCTCGGGCGGTTGCGTGAGATAGACGTGAGCCCCGAAGGCGAGACACGCGATGAGCAGGACGAAGAAGAGCAGGCGCGACATCAGCGGGGAAGGGCCATGGCCACGAGGCCGTCGAGGACCAGATTCTCGTTGAACGTCGCCGGCATGGGAAGGTGCGCGGCAATCTCGAGCGCCCCGCCGCCGGAGAGCAGCAGGCCCATCGGCGGCACGCCCTGCGCGACCATGTCGCCCCTCACGCGCTCGATCGCACCCACGCAAGCCTGGATCGCCCCGGTGGTGATCGCGTTGGGCGTGCTCGAAGGAAACGGCTCGAACATCCCGTCGACCAGGCGCAGCGCCGCCGTGCCATGGTCGAGCGATCGCCGCATGAGAGCAGGCCCCGGGACGATCAGGCCACCGAGGAAGCGACCATCGCCCGCGAGAGCATCGATGGTGAGCGCCGTCCCCACGTTCACGACCAGCTTGTCCCCCGGCATCGCGCGATGCGCCGCCACCAGCGCCGCCCAGCGATCCGTGCCGAGCTGCCCCGGGTTCCGATAGCCGTTGGTGACACCGAGCTGCGAAGCCGGCGTCACGATGATCTGCAGGTCGATGCCGCGCTCGGCCGCCGCGTTCGCCAAGTGTTCCGCCACCGCGGGCCCCGCCACGTTGGACGCCACCGCGCTCGTCCCCGTCGGCGCCGCGATCCATTGCAACCCGATGTTCGGCGCATCGGCCGTCGGCAGCACGCCGCGAGCGCGCCAGTGCCCACCCTCGTGCAGGCCCCATTTGATGCGCGTGTTGCCCGCATCGATCGCGAGGATGGGGATCTCGGTGCTCATCGGCCCGCCGGGCGGATCGCCGCGAGCTCCGCCGACGAGAGCCGCACCGAGCGGCCGCCCGCGGAGACGACGAGCGTCCCATCCTCGCCCACATCGACCACATCCGCCTCGTAGGCGGCCTCGTTGGGCGGCATCACGCGCACGCGCCGGCCCTCGTACGCATGGAGCGACCGCCACTCGGATCGCAGCGGCGCAAAGCCGCCGGCCTCGAAGGCCTCGAGCACGCCCGCGAGCTCCGCGAGCGTCCGCGCGAGCACGAGGTTGCGCGAAGGCACGGGCGAGGCGCAGCCCGCGACATCGACGGCGGGCTGGTCGATCTTCTCGAGCTGGTCGCCGAGGCGGTAGTTGAGGCCCACGCCGACCACCGCGACGCTCGGCCCCTGCATCTCGCCCGACGTCTCGATGAGAATTCCGCCGACCTTGCGGAAATCCACGACGACATCGTTGGGCCATTTCACCTGCGCGCGCTCCACGCCGCACTGCCGCAGCGCCCGCGTGACGGCGAGCCCCACGGCGAGCGACAGCCCCGCGAGGTGCGTGACGCCGCGATCGAAGCGCCACAACAGCGAAAACATCAACGACCCGCCGAGCCCGCCCACCCACGCGCGCCCACGACGCCCACGCCCCGCGCTCTGCCATTCCGCGGCGAGGCACGTGCCGGCGGGGGCACCAGACGCAGCCATCGCGAGCAACCGCGACGAAGTCGAGTCCACCTCATCCACGATCTCGAGCGACACGCGCGAAGCCGAAGCCCCCATCATCGTGGAGACACTCGCGACATCGAGAAACTCGATCGGCTCCGCGAGCTTGTAGCCGCGCCCCGGAACGCTGAAGAGCTCCACGCCGAGATCGCCCGCGTGCTTCAGCGCTTCGGACAACGTCGCCCGCGACCGGCCCAGCTCGCGCGCCATCGCCTCGCCCGAATGGAACCGGCCGTCGGCGAGGCGGCGCAGCGCCTGGAACGTGAGGGCGCTCATCGGAAGGGGAGGAAGGTCAAAGGTGCGGCAAGCGATGTCATCAACGGGGCTGGTTCTCGCGCCGCACCGCATGCGCTTCGCGCCGATATGCGACGTCGGCCACGATCGCATCGAGCAGCAGCTCCACGCGCTTCGAGAGCTTGCTGCCGCGCCGATAGTCCGCCTCGGCGATGAAGTCCGCGCGCCCGGCATGCATCAGCTTCACGCACGTGGCCTTGCCCTTCGAAGACCGCCGGTCGTACACCGCGACCGTGTGGCCGCCGCTCTTCTTCGTGAGCGCCATCGAGGGCACGTCGGTCATGCCGTCGCCAACGTACACCATGTTCTGGAACGGGATCGGGCGCTCGGCTTCGTCCATGTGCTCGTTGATCGACTCGGTGATCGACTCCTTCCCCTTGTTGATGCGGAAGAGGAACTGCGTCTTCATCGTGTCGGTGACGAGGATCTTCGGGAACGTGGCGATGCCGTGGTGGTTGAAGTGGTACTCCGAGGCGTAGATCTGCTTGAAGTGCTTGCGGATCGAGGCACCGTCGAGGATCTCGCGCTGGCCGGCGGAGATGAGGTAGTGCTGGAGCTTCACGCCGCCGCCGCTCTTCTTCGCCACGTACGCGTTCATGCGCGTGAACCAGCCCTCGACGCCGGGGAAGTACTTGATGGCACGCGCCATGCGCTCGAAGTCCTTGCGCTTCACGTCCACCTGCGCGCGCTCCAGGGCCTCGAGGATGTGGCGCATGTAGACCAGCATCGGGTCACTCTGCGTCTCGCGCGCCTCGCGGTTCACCTGCGCCCAGAACGCGGGAGGGTCCACGCCGATCTTGGGCAGCACCGTGTACTCCTGCATGGGCTGGGGCGAGAGCGTCCCGTCGAAGTCATAGACGAGGGCGATCACGTTCTGGAAGAAGCGGGGGGCCATGGCGCATTCTAGCGAACCGCCCGGTGTCGGCGCGGTCCTACATCCCTGTAACACGTTCCTTTGGAAAATACGGGAACGAAAACCAGAGGGCTACAACCCCAGCCATTATGGATCCCACGTTCCTTCCGGCGTTTCCGCCGACGCTTGGCTACCCGCTGCTGTTCGGCATCCTGCTCGTCGCCGGCATGCTGGGCGGCGAAGCCGCGCGCCGCCTCGGCCTGCCGCGCGTCATCGGCTATGTGATCGTCGGTTTCGCGATCGCCCCGATCGCCGACTACATCGGCATGGCCCCGCTTCTCGACCACACGCGCATCTTCGTGGACATCGCATTGGGCCTCGTGCTGTTCGATCTCGGCCGGCGCATGGACCTCGCGTGGATGAAGCGCGACTGGACGCTCGCCGCCAAGGGCGCGGCCGAGGCGTTCATCACCTTCGGGCTCGTGCTGGGCGCGCTGATGGCGCTCGACTTCCCGCCGCTGCCCTCGGCCATCGCCGCGGCCATCGCCATGGCTACCTCGCCCGCGGTCGTGCTGCTCGCGGTGCAGGACCAACGCGCCGAAGGCCAGGTCACCGAGAGAGCACTGAACCTCACGGCGCTGAACAGCCTCATCGCCTCCATCCTCGTCACCATCCTGCTGGCCTCCGCGCACTACGACTCGGGCCTGGAGCTGGAGACGGTGGTGCTGCACCCGCTCTATCTGTTCCTCGGGTCCGTGCTGGTCGGCGGCATCCTCTCGACGTTCGCACGCCTGCTCGCACGCCAGCTCGACCGTTCGCCGGAGCTTCACTTCACGCTGATCGTGGGCCTCGTGGTCGCCGCGGTGGGTCTCGCGCAAACGCTCAAGCTCTCCGTGATCCTGGCGCTCCTCGCCTTCGGCCTCTTCTCGCGCAACGACGAGGGCCGCCACGACCTCCTCACCGTGGACCTGGGCCGCGGCAGCCGCCTCTTCTACATCGTGCTGTTCGTGATCGCCGGCGCGAGCCTCCCCATCACGTCCTTCGAGACCGCGGGCTGGGCTGCGCTCGCCTTCATCGGTGCGCGGGCCTTGGGCAAGTTCGTTGGCGTGTTCGCGTTCGCACAGCTGGGCGGTCTTCGCTGGCGGCAGGCCGCCGCGCTCGGCGCGACGCTGCTTCCGATGTCGGGCCTGGCACTCCTGCTGCAGCACGACGTGGCGCAGGTCTATCCGCAGTTCGCCGAGCTCGGCGCGATCGTGCTCGCCGGCGTGATCGTGATGGAATTCCTCGGGCCGATCGCCGTGCAGTGGGGCTTCCGCTTCGCCGGCGAGGCCGCCCCGGAAGCGCAGCCCGTCTCGAGCGCACCCGAGCCGCCCAGCGCGCCGCCCACGCCCGCGTCCACCCCAACCTAAGGAGGCCTGGCCATGCCGCTCGACTTCAGGCAGTCCGAGGCCCTCACCTTCGGCGTAGAGCTGGAGCTGATGGTGCTCAACACGCGCGACTTCAACCTCACCCGCGGCGCCAGCGACCTGCTGAACCGCCTCGAGAAGGTGGAGCACCCGGGCGAAGTGAAGCCCGAGATCACCGAGAGCATGATCGAGGTGAACAGCGCCGTGCACCGCAACTATCCGGAGCTGCTCGCGGAGCTGCGCCAGACTCGCGACGCCATCGTCACCGAGGCGGGCAAGCTGAACCTCGCCATCGCGGGCGGCGGAGCGCACCCGTTCCACACGTGGAGCGAGCGGCGCATCTTCGACACGGAGCGTTTCCAGCGCGTCTCGCAGCTCTACGGCTACCTCGCCAAGCAGTTCACGGTGTTCGGCCAGCACATCCACATCGGGGTCACGAGCGGCGACGACGCGGTGTACCTCACGCATCATCTCGCGCGCTACATCCCGCACTTCATCGCGCTCTCGGCGGCGTCGCCCTACTACCAGGGCGAGGACACGCACTTCGAGACCTCGCGCCTGCACGCCGTGTCGGCATTCCCGCTCGCGGGCCACATGCCCGAGTGCACCACGTGGGCCGAGTTCAACCGCTACTTCGACTCGATGGCCGGCTTCGGCATCGTCTCCAGCATGAAGGACTTCTACTGGGACATCCGGCCCAAGCCCGAGTACGGCACGGTGGAGATCCGCATCTGCGACACGCCGCTCACGGTGGAGGAGGCCGCGCAGTTGGCCGCCTATGCGCAGACGCTCTCCGCGGACCTCCTGCGCAACCGCCGCACCGACGCAATCGCACCGCTGTACCTCGTCTATGGCTACAACCGCTTCCAGGCTTCGCGTTTCGGCTACCAGGCGCAGATCGCCGACCCGCTCGCGGGCGAACGCTCGCACGTGATGCTGCGCGATGACGTGGTGGCCACCATCACGCGCCTCGAAGGGCTCGCCCGCGAAATGAACACGTGGGAGGCACTCGACACGATGCGCAACCGCGTGCGCTCCGAGGTGAACGGCGCGAAGTGGTTGCGCGAGCGGTTCTCGGAATCGAAGTCGCTCTCCGACGTGGTGCGCCACCAGGCCACGCGCTGGCGCGAGAGCTCGCAGGCCGCCGTCCGCGCCTGACGGCCTTCTGCTGTTGCTCCCGATGCAACAGGAGAGGAGGGCGAGGGGGGCGGTAGGCCTTTTTTCGTCGCGGGTAGACCTTGGCGGATCGTGGACTACTCGGGATAGGGATTTGTGTTGATGTCGCTTGCGCAGGTTGCAGGCGGAGCATCCACGACCGGTTCATTTCGCCCCACTCCGACGCGAACGGTCCATTCCGCCAGGTCTCCCTCGCGAGAAAAAAGTCCTACGCGACCCCCTGCCCTCCACGACCGAGCTGGAATCAGGGCACTGGATCGAACATCGGAGGCCCATCGACGTGCCTCGATCCGCTGCTCTCGACGATGCTGGCCGCGGAGGGCAGGGGGTCGCGTCGGGCTTTTTTCGTTCGGCGAGAGGACTGGCGAATGAACCGTTCGTGTCGGAGTGCGGCCAAGTGAAACGGTCGTCAATGTCACGTCTGCAGCCGTAGCAAGTGACATCGACACGATGCATCCACCCGCCTAGTCCACGATCCGCCAGATCCGGGTGCCGAAGGACAAAAGACCGACCGACCCCCTCGCCCTCCTCGACTGTGTAGTTCAGAGCGAGGGAACGAAGTCGTCGTGCCCTTCGCCGTGCGACCGCGCGGCACCCTTGCCGCCGATCTTCGCCGTGTACATCGCGTGGTCCGCGCGCTGCAGCACGGCGCTCGCGTCTTCCGTATCGCCCGGCTCGACGAAGGCCATGCCGATCGAGGCGGTCACCAGCACTTCCCCGTTCGATAGCGCGATCGGCTCGGCCAGGGCGGCGAGCAGCTTCTTCGCGACGATGCGGGTTTGCTCGGCATCCTCCAGATCCTCCAGCACCAGCGCGAATTCGTCGCCGCCGAGGCGGGCGACGATGTCCGTGTCGCGCACGGTGCGCGACATCCGCTTCGCGACCTCGCGCAGCACCTGGTCGCCCGCGTCGTGGCCGAAGCGGTCGTTGATGCCCTTGAAGTTGTCCAGGTCCACGTAGAAGACGGCGGCCATCTTGCCGGTGCGCGCGGAGCGGGCGAGCGCCCGCTTGATCGCCTCGAAGCAGAGGCGCCGGTTCCCCAGCCCCGTGAGCGTGTCGTAGTTGGCGAGGTGGGCCACCTTCTTCAGCGCCATCTTGTGGCGGTCGTTCTCCACCTGGAATTTGTCCAGCACGCCGTTGTAGAACATCGCGATCCGCGCCGCCTCGGTCTCGGGCTCGACGTCCACGCGGCGCGAGAAGTCGCCCTCGCGCGCCTGGTGGTTCATCTGCACGATGAGGTCCAGCACCGAGGAGCCGGCGCCGTGCTCGGCGATGTTGAGGCCGATGCGTTCCTCGGCGGCGGTGACGCGAAGCCTGAGTACGAGGTTGATCAGCGCGAAGCTCGCATACGAGGCGACGAAGGCGTAGGCGCCGATGGAGAGCACGCCGGTCAGCTGCACGAGGAAGAGGTCCCAGCGCGTGAGGCCCGGGAGCCATGCGCCGTCGTGTGCGAAGAGGGCGACGGCCATCGTGCCCCAGATGCCCGCGAAGAGGTGGACCGGCACGGCGCCCACCGCGTCGTCGATCTTCAGGCGGTCCAGCAGCGACATGCCGAGCACGCACACGATACCGCCCACGGCGCCGATGACGAGCGCCGAGGGCGCCGTGACCACGTGGCAATTCGCCGTGATCGCGACCAGCCCCGCGAGGACGCCGTTCATCGTCCGGTCGACCACCGGGCGGCGAAGCATCGCCCAGGCGAGCGCCAGCGCGGCCAGCCCACCCGTGGCGCCCGCGAGCATGGTGTTCACGATGATGCCGGGCACGCGCTCGTCCAATGCGAGAGTCGAGCCGCCGTTGAAGCCGAACCAGCTCACCCACAGCAGGAAGACGCCGAGCGTGGCCATGGGGATGTTGTAGCCCTCGATCGCGCGGCCGCCGGGGCCGAAGCGGCCGACCCGCGGACCCATCAGCAGGATCGCCGCGAGCGAGACCCAGCCGCCCACCGAATGGACCACGGTGGAGCCGGCGAAATCGATGAAGCCCATCTTCCCGAGCCAGCCGGTGACCTGCCCGTCGAGCGCTCCACCCCACGCCCAGTGGCCCGAGACGGGATAGATCAGCAGCGAGGTGAGGACCGCGGTGGCGCAGTAGGCCGAGAAGCGCATGCGCTCGGCCACGGCACCGGAGACGATGGTCGTGGCCGTGCCGCAGAACGCCGCCTGGAAGAAGAAGAACGCCATCACCCAGTTGCTCGGCTTCTCGATGATCGCGTTGGGATCCCAGCCGATCCAGCCGCCCCACGACGGGCCGAACATCATGCCGAAGCCCAGCACCGCGAAGAGCGCGCAGGAGATGCAGAAGTCGATGAGGTTCTTGAACGCGACGTTGATCGAGTTCTTGGCGCGCACCAGCCCGGATTCCACGCAGGTGAACCCCGCCTGCATCGCAACGACGAGGCAGGCCGAGAGCAACACCCAGAGGATGTCGGTCGGGGTATGGACGGGAGTCACGGCAACGTCTGCTCCTAGGTGCGCCGGGAGGGACGTTTCCACTGCGAGGACGGGGTGCGGCTCGTTGTTCTGGCGCGCCGGGAACCCGGCGTCGTGAACCTAGGATAGCCGGAACGCCCGCCGGCCGGGAATTACGGGTGTCACGGGCCCCGGGCGGGGGAATTCATCCCTTCCCGGACGCCGCCCACGCTGTCCATTTTTCACCTTCCGCCCGGCCCGGCGGCGGGCTATCGTGGCCGTGAAAGACAACAACAAGAACAAGAACGAAAACAAAAACAAGACTCAGGAGAAAACCATGTTCGCAATCGTCAGCATCTTCGCCGTACTGATCGTCCTCTTCGCCTCGCTCTTCTGGCTCTCGCGGCATCTGCAGGGCCAGCAACGCGCCCAACGCGCCCGGTTCATCGCCGCGTACCGGTTCCCCGCGGCGCTCATGCGCAAATACAGCGAGGCACATCCGTCCCTCGGCCTGCTCGAAGTCCGCAAGGTCTTCGAGGGCCTCCGCCAATACTTCCTCGCGTGCCTCGCTGCACAGCGCGGATCGATCGCGCCCTCGGTCGGCATGCCCTCGCGCGCCGTCGACGACGCGTGGCACGACTTCATCCTGATGACGCGCGACTACCAGGCCTTCTGCCGCCAGGCCTTCGGCAGCTACCTGCACCACGCTCCCGAGGGCGTGATGGCCACGCCGATGCGCGATGCGCTCGCGAACACGCTGCACCAGTTGCGCAAGCCCCTGCCCGGTGCCGCCGCGTGGGCGACCGTCGGAGCGGTACCGCTGCTCTTCGCGATGGACCGGGAGCTGCGTGTCGAGGATGGGTACCTGCACGACGAGGAGACCCTCGCCTCGCTCGAGACGGCGCGGGACAGCCTCGAGCGGAAAGGCCGCGACGGCAGCGGGGCGGGCGGGGGGTGCGGCGGTTCCGCCGGCAGCGGCTCTTCGGGAAGCGGCGGGTGCTGCAGCGGCGCCAGCAGCGGCGGGTGCTGTGGCGGCGGCGGAGGCGGTGGCGGGGGAGGCTGCGGTGGCGGGGGCGGTTGCGGAAGCGACTAGTCCGCCCGCGCCTTCAGGAACTCCACGTTCTCGAGGAACATCGACCGGTAGTGCGCCGCGAAGAACTTCTCCGCCTCGTCCGCGGTCTGGCCGGGGTTGTTGTCGTCGCCCCGGTGCATCCACGTGAACGCGTTGTAGCGCGCCGCGGCGAAGAGCAGCGCGGCGGAGACGCGCGAGCGGTGGTGCTTCTCGTCGTTCATCTTGTTCGCTTCGTTGATGAAGCGCGTGACGAGGTCGAAGAAGACCTGGTCGTCCTGCGAGATGTTGCTGCTGCGTTCGGTCGTCATCAAAGCACCTTCCCGGGATTCATGATGCCGTGGGGATCGAGCGTCTTCTTGATGTTGCGCATGAGCTCCAGCTCCAGCGGATCCTTGTAGCGCTTGATCTCGTCGCGCTTCAGCTGCCCCAGGCCGTGCTCGGCGCTGATGGAGCCGCCGAGGGACTGCACCACGTCGTAGACGATGTGGTTCACGTCGGCGGCCTGGCGGAAGAATTCCTCCGCGGCCTGGCGCTCCGATTTCGAGCAGTTGTAGTGGATGTTGCCGTCGCCCACGTGGCCGAAGGCGACGATGCGGATGTCGGGATACTTCTCGGCGAGCGCCTTTCCGGCCAGGGCGTAGAGCTCCGGCACGCGCGAGACGGGCACGGCCACGTCGTGCTTGATCGAGACGCCGTCCTGCTTCTGCGCTTCCGAGATGTTCTCGCGCAGGCCCCAGAGGGCGAGGCGTTGCGCGTCGCTGGAGGCCAGCGCGGCGTCGCGTACGAGGCCTTCCTCGACGGCGCTGCCGAGCGCCTCTTCCAGCGTGGCGTTGGCGGTGGCGGCGTCCGCGTTGTCCGAGAGCTCGACCAGCACGTAGGCCGGATAGGGCTCGGAGAGCGGGTCGCGCGTGTTGGGGATGTGCTTCAGCACGAGGTCGACGCAGATGCGCGGCAGGTACTCGAAGGCGGTGATGCGGTCGCCGCACGCTTCGCGGAGCTTGCCCAGCAGCGTGACGGCTTGTTCCGGTCCGTCGATCGCGGCCATGGCGGTGGCCATCGCGCGCGGTCGCGGAAAGAGCTTGAGCACCGCGGCGGTGATGATGCCCAGCGTGCCCTCGGCGCCGACGAAGAGGTGTTTCAAGTCGTAGCCGGTGTTGTCCTTGCGCAGGCCACGCAGGCCGTTCCACACGCGCCCATCGGGCAGTACGACTTCGAGGCCCAGCACCAGCTCGCGCGTGTTGCCGTAGCGCAGCACGCCGGTGCCGCCGGCGTTGGTCGAGAGATTGCCGCCGATCTCGCAGCTCCCCTCGGCGCCCAGCGAAAGGGGAAAGAGACGATCGGCGCCGGCGGCGACGCGCTGCAACTCGGCCAGCACGCAGCCGGCCTCCACCGTCATCGTGTTGTTGGCGGCGTCGACCGCGCGCACCTTGTTCATGCGCGAGAGGTTCACGATCACCTGGGTGCCCGACTCGTCGGGCGTGGCGCCGCCGCACATGCTCGTGTTGCCGCCCTGCGGGACGATGGCGACGCGCGCATCGGAGAGCGCCTTCACGACCGCCGCGACTTCCGCGGTGGACGCGGGCTTCACCACCAGCGCCGCCTTGCCGTGGTACTGGCCGCGCCAGTCGGTCTCGAAGGGCTCGCGCGCATGGGCGTCGGTGACCAGCCCCGCATCGCCCACGATGGCGCGCAGGCGATCGGCAAGGCCGCTGGGAAGGTGGGCGAGATCGTTCATGCGGCAGCTTTCAGGAGCGGACCTTGGCGAGGAGCTTGGTCGTGGAGCGGTCGTGCTGGAAGGCGATCGAGTGGACCGTGCCGCCCCAGCCCATCACCTCGTGGCCGCCGACGATCTTGTCCACGGCCCAGTCGCCGCCCTTCACCAGGCGGTCGGGCTTGCATTCGAGGATGCGCTGGATCGGCGTGTCTTCGTCGAACCACGTGACGAGTGCCACGCTCTCCAGCGCGGCGGCCACGGCGGCGCGGTCCTCGAGCGGGTTCACGGGGCGGTCGTCGCCCTTGCCGAGGCGGCGCACCGACGCATCGGTATTCAGCGCGAGGACCAGCGAGGCCCCCAGCGCCCGCGCTTCGGCGAGGTAGGTCACGTGACCGCGGTGGAGGATGTCGAACACGCCGTTCGTGAACACGAGCGGGCGGGGCAGCGCCGCGGCGCGGCGGGGGAGGTCTTCAGGGGAGCAGAGCTTGGATTCGAACGCCGTCATTGACGACATTCTAGGGCAATGCGGAGAGGGATTCCCGTCGCAAGCGGGGACGAAAATGGACGCGCTGTTTTTTAAGGGGAGGAGGGGGAGGAAAGGCGGAGGAGGGAGAGGAAAACAGGAAAGGGATGGCGGCAAGGGTGATCGGTCACGTTCGATGCTTGAGGCACCCATCCCACTTATGCTTTCCTCTCCCTCCTCCGCTTTTCCTCCCCCTCCTCCCCTTTCAATCCGGCGGTCGCGCGTCGATCCGCATGATCTCGACGAAGATCAAGCCGCCGCGGGGCGGCGGCCGATCAGTTCCTTGCGGAAGCGGTTCAAGTCGTTGGCGCTGTCGATCGTGCGGTCGTAGAGCGTGGAGAGCTTGGCGAAGATCGTGTTGATCACCTTGCCCTCCTGCAGCTTGCCGAACTGGATCTGCTGGTCGAGCCAGCGCTCGAGCCACTCCGGATCGGGGAGCTTGGACTGCACCGTGTCCGCGGGGAACATGCCCTTGTTCACGTGCAGGTTGGTCGGGTGCAGGGGCTTGCCGGTGCGGGCGGCCGAGGCCATCAGCACGCCGATCTTGGCGAAGGCCACCCGGGCCTCGTCGCCCATGCGCTCGATCGCGCGGCGCATGTACTTGAAGTAGGCGCCGGCGTGGCGCGCTTCGTCCCCGGAGAGCGTCTCGTAGATGCGCTTGATCACCGGTTCGGTGTGCCATTCGGCGGCGCGCCGGTACCACTGGGTGAGGCGGATCTCGCCGCAGAAATGCAGCATCAGCGTCTCGAGGGCGGGGGCGGGATCGAACGGGAAGCGAACGGCGTGCAGCTCGGCCTCGGTGGGCATCAGCTCCGGGCGGAAGCGGCGCAGGTATTCGATCAGCACGAGGGAGTGCTTCTGCTCCTCGTAGAACCAGATCGACATGAAGGCGGAGAAGTCGCTGTCCTCCTGGTTGTCCCGGAGGAACATCTCCGTGGCGGGCAGGGCCGACCATTCGGTGATGGCGTTCATCTTGATGGTCTGGGCCTGCTCGTCGGAGAGGCGCGACGCATCGAATTGGTGCCAAGGGATGTCCTTGGCCATCTCCCAGCGGGCCTTCTCGAACGATGTAAAAAGATCCGTGTAGAGCATTGTTGTCGTCCCTGATTTTCGCCTTGCCCGGGTAGGTTACCGCATCCCGCATCCACCCCTTAGGCTCGCACGTAAACGCTTCGTTCATGTTACGTTCAGCCAGAGAAGCCGGATTCACGGCCCGAATAGCGGTATGACCCCCCCACAATCGCAGAAGATCGCCGTCGTTGGCGCCGGCATTTCGGGCTTGGCTTGTGCCTGGCTCCTCGCGTCGCGACACCACGTCACCCTTTACGAAGCCGGCTCGTACCTGGGCGGGCACACCAATACGGTCGACGTGACCGCCGGCGGGGTCACCCATCCGGTGGATACCGGCTTCCTGGTCTACAACGACCGCACCTACCCGAACCTGATCCGCCTCTTCGAGCGCCTGCGCGTGCCGAGCGCGCTGTCGGACATGTCCTTCTCCGTGCGCATCGGCGCGGGCGAGCTGGAATGGGCCGGCCACAACCTGGCCACCGTCTTCGCCCAGCCCTCGAACCTCGTGAGCCCGTCCTTCCTGCGGATGCTTCGCGACCTGATGCGCTTCAACAAGCAGACGTCGCTCCTCGCCGCCGCGGGCACGCCCATCCGGGGCACGCTCGGGCAGTTCCTCGACGAGGGCGGCTATGGACACGAGCTGCGCCAGCTCTATCTCCACCCGATGGCCGCGTGCATCTGGTCCACGCCCTCGGCGCAGGTGAACCGCTTCCCGCTGCAGACCTTCGTCACCTTCTGCCACAACCACGGCCTGCTCGCGGTGACCAACCGCCCGCAGTGGCGCACGGTGGCCGGCGGCGCCCGCGAGTACGTGCGCAAGATCGCGGCCACGCTCCCCGACGTGCGCCTGAACAGCGCCGTGCGCCGCGTGGCGCGTGACGCGCAAGGTGTCGCGGTCTCCACCGATCTCGGCACGGAGCGCTACGACCAGGTGGTGATGGCCACGCACACCGACCAGTCGCTGCGCATCCTTGCCCACGTCTCGCCCGAGGAGCGCTCGGTGCTCGAGGCCATTCCCTACCAGCCCAACAAGGCGGTGCTGCACACGGATGCGAAGGTCCTTCCGAACCGCAAGCGCGCCTGGGCGGCCTGGAATTTCTTCTCGCCGCGCCGCGAGCTCACCGACGAGCCGGTGACGCTGTCCTACCTCATCAACAAGCTGCAGCCGCTCCCGTTCACGGCGCCCGTGGTGGTGACGATGAACCCGCAGAAGGACGCGAAGTTCGCCCCCGATCCGCGACTGGTGCTGGACGAGTTCGACTATCACCACCCCGTCTTCCTCGAAGGCTCGGACGAAGCCAAGGCGCGCGTCGAGTCGCTGCAGGGCGAGCGCCGCACCTGGTTCGCGGGCGCGTGGACGCGCTACGGCTTCCACGAGGACGGCCTGCTCTCCGCGATCAAGGTCGCGAAGAAGCTCGACCCGGAGACCGCGTGGTGAGCCCGCGGCTGCTCTTCGGGCGCGTGGCCCATTTCCGCAAGCGCCCGGCGCACCACGGCTTCGTCTATCCGGTGTTCTGCCTGCGCGTCCCGCTTTCGCAGATCGACGCTCTCGCCGGCCCGCTCTTCGGCGTGGACCGCTTCAACCTCTTCAGCTTCAAGCGCCGCGACTTCGGTCCGCGCGACGGCACGTCCCTCGAGACCTGGGCGCGCAAGATCCTGGCGGACGGCCACGTCGCCGAGGCCGACGGCGAGATCGTGCTGCAGGCGTTCCCGCGCATGCTGGGCTACGCGTTCAACCCGATCGGCATCTGGTACTGCCACGATCGCGCGGGGCAGCTTCGCGCGGTGATCTGCGAGGTGTCGAACACCTTCGGCGAGCACCACAACTACCTCGTGGCGCATGGCGACCGCCGGCCGATCGCGCCGGGCGACTGGCTCACCGCGGCCAAGGCCTTCCACGTCTCGCCGTTCTGCGAGGTCGAAGGCCACTACCGCTTCCGCTTCACCGAGCGGGGCGAGCACCACACCGCGCGCATCGACTACCACGACCGCGACGGCCCCCTGCTGGTGACTTCGATCTCGGGCGACGAGCGCGAGATCACCACGGGCCTGCTGGCCCGCACATTTATTGCATATCCCTTCATGACGTTGTTCGTGATCGGACGCATCCACTGGCATGCGCTGCGCCTCTGGGCGAAGCGAGTGCCCTGGTTCAGAAAGCCCGAGCCGCCCCTCCAGGAGACGACCCGTTGAGCGCCAAGCCGATTCCCTTCGTTAACGAATCCGTGCCGATCGCGGCACGGGGCCTGTTCCGCATCCTCGAGCGCCTGCAATACGGCCGCCTTTCCATCGAGCTGCCCGACGGCTCGACGCGCACCTTCCAGGGGCGCGAGCATGGGCCGGACGCGCAAGTGGTGTTGCGGGACTGGGGCGCCATCGCGACACTGCTTCGCAAGTCCGAGATCGGCGTCGCGGAATGCTGGCGCGATGGGCGCCTCGCAACGCCCGACATGACGGCCTTCCTCATGTTGTGCGCGAGGAACGAGAAGCCGCTGGCCGACGTGTTCTACGGCAACCCCATCGTCGCGTTCATGCTCCGCTGTGCGCATGCGCTGCGCGCGAACACGCGTTCGGGTGCCAAGAAGAACATCCACGCCCACTACGACCTCGGCAACGACTTCTACAAGCTCTGGCTCGACCCCTCGATGACGTACTCGAGCGCGGTCTTCTCCGGGCAGGCGCGGACGATGCAGGAGGCGCAGGAAGCGAAGTACGAGCGCATCCTCGCCACGCTCGGGGTGGAAGCTTCGCACCAGGTGCTGGAGATCGGCTGCGGCTGGGGCGGCTTCGCGGAATACGCGGCCCGCACGCGCGGCTGCCACGTGACCGGCATCACGATCTCGCGCGCGCAGCTCGAGTACGCGCAGGCCCGCATCCAGGCCGCGGGGCTCGAGGCTTTCGTCCACCTTCGCTTCTGTGACTATCGCGACCTCGCCGGCCAGTACGACCGCGTCGTGTCGATCGAGATGGTGGAAGCGGTCGGCGAGCGCTACTGGCCGGAGTACTTCGCCACGATCCAGCGCTCGCTCAAGGCGGGCGGCCGCGCGTGCATCCAGGCGATCACCATCGACGAGGCGGCGTTCGAGCAGTACCGCAAGACCAGCGACTTCATCCGCGAGTACATCTTTCCCGGCGGCATGCTCTTCTCCGTGGAGCGGGCCACGGCGCTCGCGAAGGCCGCGGGGCTCGAGGCACGGGAGCCTTTCCGCTTCGGGCCGGACTACGCGGAGACGCTGCGCCGCTGGCGCACGGCGATCGATTCCGAGGAGGGCGCGATCCGCAAGCTCGGGTTCGACGATGCTTTCCTCGCTATCTGGCGGTTCTACCTTCACTATTGCGAGGCGGGCTTCGACGTCGGGCGTATCGATGTCGTGCAGATGGAGCTGGCGAAGAACTAAGGCGAAAGGCTCCCTCCGCAGATAAACGGGGATAAACGCCGATGAACAGATAAGAGAAAAACCATGACGCTGCCGTTGCCTTTATCTGCGTTTATCTGTGTTTATCTGCGGAGGATGCTTTTCGCCGTAGTGTTCTCCACGAGCGTAGCGAGTGCAGCGCCGCCGCTGCCGGCGCAGGTGAACCAGGAGTTCCCGGGATTGAAGGAACTGGGCGAAGGCCGCCTGCGTTTCCTCGCGATCCACGTCTACGACTCCTCCCTCTGGGTCCGCGGCCCGGGCTTCGTTCCCACCGAGCCGTTCGCGCTCGAGATCCGCTACGCCATCAGCATCAAGGGCAAGGCGCTCACCGAGCGGAGCCTCAAGGAGATGCGCGGCCTGGGCTACACGGACGAAGCGAAGCTGAAGCGCTGGGAAGGCGAGATGGACCGCGTCTTCCCCGACCTGCGCCCCGGCGACCGCATCGTCGGCGTGCACGTGCCCGGCAAGGAAACGCGCTTCTACTCGGCGGACAAGTTCCTCGGCGCCGTCGAAGACCCGGAGTTCGCGCGCGCCTTCTTCGGTATCTGGCTCGACGAGAAGACGAGCGAGCCGAAGCTGCGCGCCAAGATGCTCGCCGTCGAGCGCTGACGCGTGGCGCGCGCATCGAGCCCGCGCCTCGCCGCCTACGGGTTCCTCGGGTTCCCCCTCGCCATGGCGGCGCTGCCGATCTACGTGCACGTGCCGCATTTCTACGCCGATACGCTGGGCCTCTCGCTCGCGAGCGTGGGGGCGCTGCTGCTCGCGGCACGCTTCCTCGATGCGATCCAGGATCCGCTGCTCGGCTGGTGGAGCGACCGGCGGCGTGACAAGCGCGGAGGGCGTTGGGCGTTCGTGATGGCGGGCGCGCCGCTGATGGCGCTCGGCATGGTGGGCCTCTTCAATCCGCCCGCGTGGCCTGCGTCGCAGCTCGGCTACTGGCTGATCGCGAACCTCGTCATCGTCTACACGGCGTTCAGCCTCGTCACCATCAGCTACCAGGCGTACGGCGCGGAGATTTCCGACGACGTCTCCGAGCGCACGCGCGTGACGGCGTGGCGCGAGGGCTTCGCGCTGTTGGGCGTGTTCCTCGCCGCGGCACTGCCCGAGGTGCTGAAGCAGGCGATGGGCGACCGCGAGGGCTTCGCGCGCTTCACGTGGTTCTTCGTGCCGATCTGCCTCGCGGCCGCGTCGATCGCGATCCTCCTTTCGCCGCCGGCGCTCGTGAAGCCGCCGCCGGTGGATGGACGCATCTTCGCGGCGTTCACGACGCCGATGCGAAACCTGCGCTTCCGCCGCCTCGGCCTCGTGTTCATGCTGAACGGCATCGCGGCTTCCATCCCCGCGACGCTCGTGCTCTTCTTCATCGAGGACGTGGTGAAGCGCCCGCAGCTCACGGCGGTCTTCCTCATCGCGTACTTCGCCGCCGGTGCCGCGGGCTTGCCGGGCTGGGTGTGGCTCGCCCGGCGCATCGGCAAGAAGAAGGCGTGGCTCGTGGGCATGGGTGTCTCGATCCTCGCGTTCGTGTGGGCGTACTCGCTCGGCGCGGGCGACACCACGGCGTACTTCGCGATCTGCGTGCTCTCCGGGCTGGGACTGGGTGCGGATCTCGCACTCCCGCCTTCGCTGCTCGCCGACGTGATCGACGACGATGAGCGCAATGGCCTCGGCCGAAGCGAGGGCGCCTACTTCGGGCTGTGGAATCTCGCGACCAAGATGAACCTCGCGCTCGCCGCCGGCCTTTCGCTCCCGCTCCTCGGTGCGTTCGGTTACGCTCCGAAGGCAGCCAACGGGCCCGAGGCCCTGTTCGTGCTGTCCGCCATCTACGCGCTGCTGCCGTGCGCCCTCAAGGCGCTGGCGGCAATCGCCCTCTGGAGAAGCCCATGACCCGTGCGCTGTTCGCCTGCTTCGCGTTCCTCATCCTCACGTCCTGCGGCTCGGTCTCGGTGAACGAGTACGCCGCCGAGAAGCCACCCTTCGACCTGCGCGAGTACTTCAACGGGAAGGTCGACGGCTGGGGCACGATCCAGGACCGCTCCGGCAAGATCACCAAGCGCATGTTCGTCGAGATGACGTGCACCTGGGTCGGCGACACCGGCACCTTCGACGAGCGCTTCACGAACTCGGACGGCACGAAGGAGACGCGCGTCTGGACGATCAAGAAGAACGGCAACCGCTATACCGGCACCGCCGCGGACGTGGTGGGCGAGGCGAAGGGCGAGGCGGCGGGCAATGCGCTGCGCTGGCAATACGTGCTCGACGCGAAGCGCGACGGCGGCGGGACGATCGAGCTCGATATGGACGACTGGATGTGGCAGCTCGATGCGAGGACGGTGATGAACCGGACTTCCTTCTCGAAGTTCGGGATTCGTTTCGGGGAAGTCTCTTTCTTCTTCCGTAAGCGGGACTAAAAGACCAAGGCGAACGGCGTCCTCCGCAGATAAACACAGATAAACGCAGATAAACCCTTTTTTGGGTTTGGCCCTGCAAGGTTTCATCTGCGTTTATCTGTGTTTATCTGCGGAGGGCGCCTTTCGCCGGAGCAAGGGGAGCGGTAGCAATGGCGTTGAATCCGAAGATTGGGAACTGGAAAGATCGCCGTGTGTGGATCGTCGGCGCCTCGACGGGCATCGGCGCCGCGCTGGCCGAGGATCTTCTCGCGAAGGGTGCGAAGGTCGCGGTGTCGGCGCGAAAGCGCGAGCCGCTGGAAGCGATGGCCGCGAAGCACGGCGGCAACGTCGCGGTGCTGCCGCTCGACATCAACGATGCGCCCGCGCTCGCCGCCGCCACGCAGCAGATCGTCGCGCGCTGGGGCGGCCTCGACCTCTTCGTGCTGATGGCGGGCGACTACGCGCCGATGCGCGCCTACGAGCTGGACCTCGAGGTCGCGCGGCGGATGATCCAGACCAACATCCAGGGGTACCTGAACGGCCTGGCGCCGGTGATCCCGCTGATGATGAAGCAGCGCTCGGGAACGCTCTGCCTCGTTTCGAGCGTCGCGGGCTTCCGCGGCCTGCCGAAGAGCCTCATCTACGGCCCGACGAAGGCCGCGATCATCAACCTCGCCGAGACGATGTACATGGATCTCTCCGACAAGGGCCTCGGCGTCTGCGTGGTGAATCCGGGCTTTGTGCGCACGCCGCTCACGGCGGGCAACGAGTTCAAGATGCCGGCGCTGATCGAGCCCGAAGAAGCGGCGCGCGAGATC
This sequence comes from Usitatibacter rugosus, assembly GCF_013003965.1. Classification (NCBI taxonomy): domain Bacteria; kingdom Pseudomonadati; phylum Pseudomonadota; class Betaproteobacteria; order Nitrosomonadales; family Usitatibacteraceae; genus Usitatibacter; species Usitatibacter rugosus. The sequence continues at coordinate 647,574 of NZ_CP053069.1, forward strand.
GTGAAGGGGCTCGAGAAGGGGCACTTCGAGATCCACTTCCCGAAGCGCTTCACGGGCTGGCTGAAGCTGATGCGCCACCTGCCGTACTCGCTCTACTTTCCCGCCATTCGCAAGATGACGGGGCTATGAGTGCCAACACCGAGGGCTTCAAGACCTTCTGGGAGCAGCTCACGCCCGAGCGCGTGGCGCACATCGGCGAGTACTACACCGACGACGCGTACTTTCGCGATCCGTTCAACGAGGTGCGCGGGTTGCCCGCGATCCGCAAGATCTTCGACCACATGTTCGTGCAGCTGCACGAGCCGCGATTCACGATCCTGGAGGTGGTGCACCAGGGCGACACGGCGTTCTTCGTGTGGGACTTCACGTTCCGCATGAAGTCGTACAAGCCCGAGGTGGTGCAGACCATCCACGGCTCGTCGCACGTCCGCTTCGCCTCGGACGGGCGCGTGTCCTACCACCGTGACTATTGGGATGCGGCGAACGAGCTCTACGCCAAGCTGCCGGTGATCGGAGCGCTGATGCGGTGGCTCGCGAAGAAGATGGCGTAGAGGACGCGTCACCCCCGCGAAGGCGGGGGTCCAGCTGGATTCCCGCCTTCGCGGGAATGACGACTCTACTTCCGGTACTCGAAGACCTTGACCACGCTCTTCACGCCCGAGGTGGTGCGCGCCACTTCCGCGGCCGCGTCGCCTTCGTCCTGCGAGACGATGCCCATCAGGTAGACCACGTTGGCCTCGGTGACGACCTTCACGTGGTTGGGCGAGAACTTCTTGTTGTTGATCATGCGGGTCTTCACGTTGGTGGTGATGAGCCCGTCGTTGCCGCGCGCGGTGAGCGACGAGGCGCCGGCGACCTGCAGCTCGTTCACGACCTCGAGCACGCTCTCGATCTTGGCGACGATGGCGCCGGCTTCCTTCTTGATGTCCTCGGTGGGGACTTCGCCGGTGAGCAGGACCTTGCGGTTGTAGCTGGTGGCGTTGATGTGGGAGCCGCGCGAGCGCACGTCGCTCAGGCGCGAGTACGTCTTCCACTCGATGTTCTCGTCCTCGACGTAGATGCCGGTGGTGCGGCGGTCGTCGGTCATGACCGCGACGGTGCCGGCGCCCACGACGGCCGCGGGAACGCAGCCCGTGACCAGGGGGAGTGACGCGGTGAGCGCGAGGGCCAGCAGGAGCTTTTGCATCAGGTGCCTCCGAAATGCAGTTCGTTGTCGACGACCTCGCACAGCGAGTGCACGACGAGGAGGTGGATCTCCTGGACGCGCATGGTGCGGGGGTGCGCCACGTTGAGGTGGAAGTCGCCCGGGGCGAGCATGCGGCCGAGCGCTCCGCCGTCCTTGCCCGTGAGCGCGATCACCGTCATCTTCTTCGCGTGCGCGGCCTTCACGGCCTCGAGCACGCTCTTCGAGTTGCCCGAGGTGGAGATGGCGAGCAGCACGTCGCCGGGATTGCCGAGCGCCTCGACGCTCTTCGAGAAGACGTAGTCGTAGCCGTAGTCGTTGGCGATCGCCGTGAGGTTCGACGTATCCGTCGAGAGCGCGATCGCGGGCATGCCCGGGCGCTCGCGTTCGAAGCGGCCGACCATCTCCGCGGCGAAATGCTGCGAGTCCGCGGCCGAGCCGCCGTTGCCGCATGCAAGCGCCTTGCCGCCCTTCTTGATGCAGGCGGCGAGCGCGAGGCCGGCCTTCGCGACTTCCGGCGCCAGCGTTTCCATCATGCGGCTACGAAGCTCGATGCCTTCCTGGAAATGCTTGCGGAGATTTGCGACGTGATCCATGGGCGAGGATTCTATCAGGCGATCACGAACGCATCGCGCACCCAGATGCATTCCTCGCCCTCGAGGGCGACGACATCGAAGCGGCACGGAGGTTCCGACGGCAGGCGGGAGAGATAGATGCGCGCGGCAGCGACGAGCCGGCGTTGCTTGAGCGGGCCCACGCTTTCGAGGGCGCCGCCCCAGCGGGCGCTCGAGAGGCGGCGGCGCACTTCCACGAAGACCAGCGTGCCCTCGTCGCGGGCGATGAGGTCCACTTCACCGAAGCGGGTGCGGAAGTTGCGGGCGAGGATGACGAGGCCATGATCGGCGAGGTGCTGCGCCGCGCGGTCTTCCGCCGCGACGCCGTCCACCTGGCGCGCCGTGCGGCGGCCGGTGGCCACGCGCGGCATCAGCGGTTGCGAAGCGGGACCACGCGCCCGCCGTCGACTTCGGCCGGGATGAGGGCGCGCGCGAACTGGTTGCCCTCGAGGGTGATCTTGCCGGTGACGCCGTCCAGCGTGAGCTTGGAGCGATCCCCCTGCACCAGCACGGTGGCGATGCGGTAGGCATCGATGCCGAGTGCGTACAGGCGCTCGAAATCCACCGGCATGGGCGTGCGCGGCTGCGGATACACCATGACGGCGGGATGGTCGGGTTGGACGAACCAGGGCATGTCCACATAACGCACACCCTGCAGGTCCACGTTGACAGTGGCCTCGGCGCGCGGATCGACGCTGAGCGAGGTGGCATAGACCGGCAACATGCCCGAGACGTACGGACGCACGAGGCGGGAATCGGGCGAGTCGAGCGCGAGGAAGACCATGTCGCCGCGGCTCATCTGCGCGAGGCGCTCCTTCACCAGCGGAGCATCCTCCGGACCGCCGCTGAACGTGACGCGGCCGGCGACCTCACCGGCGGCGCGCACCCACTCCTGCTCGAAGGCGGCTTGCACGCGCTGGGCCAGGGCCGATTTCGAAGCGATGAGGATCGCCGAATGCCAGCCCTCGGAGACGGCGAGCAGGGCCGCTTGCCTTGCCTCCTGCTCGAGGGAGAGCGAGATCGAGTAGAGCTGCGGATGGACGCCCGTGTCTTCAGTGGGCTGGTTCAGCGTGAGCACGGGCGTGCGGCTCGTGCACTCGCTCTTCGCCACGGCCGATGCGCCGTCGCGCGTGAGCCCGGTGATGACGAGGATGGCGCCGGCGGCTTGCGAACGCGCGCAGGCCTCGATCGCCGCCGCGCCGTCGTCGCCGACGTTGGTGAGCACGATCGGCAGCGCGTTCTTGCCCTCGGCCTCGGCGGCCGCGGCGAAACCCTGGCGAACGGCATCGGCGAGGCGGCCCAGCTGCGGCGATCCGATGGGAAGGATGAGCGCGATGTGCGGCTTGGGCGAAGCGGACGACGGCGTGCCCGGCATGCCCGGCATCAACGGCGCGGAGGGCGGCGGCAGCGCGGGCGTGGCGGCCGGCGGCGGGCCGAATTGCGCGGGAGAGCCGGGCGGGGCGGGCGTGTTCGGTGCCGAAGAGTCACGCAGCGGGCGAACGACGGTGGAGCGTGCGAAACCTGTCGCGGGATCGATATCGTCCACCGGCTTCGGCGCCGCTTCGACCTTGGGCGCGGGCTCGGAGCGCGGCGTGGTTGTGCGCGGCGGTGGGTCGGCCGAGAATGCGGGCGGGCCCACGAGGGCGGCGAAGAGAACGAGGAGAATCGCGTTGGATCGCGACATGGAGGAACGCCGGGAAGAGTTACCAGCGGGATTATATGTGGTGGCGACTCCCATCGGTAATCTCGGGGACATGACCCGTCGTGCCCTGGAGACACTGCACGGCGTGGATGTGATCGCGGCGGAGGACACGCGCGTCACGCGCGGCCTGCTGTCCCACTACGGGATCGGCACGCGCCTGGTCGCGCTGCACGAGCACAACGAGCGCCGCGCGGCCGAGCAGGTGGTCGGCTGGCTCGGCGAAGGCAAGCGCGTGGCGCTGGTCTCGGATGCCGGCACGCCCGCGGTGAGCGATCCGGGCGCGTTGGTCGTCGATCGCGTTCGCGCCGCCGGCTTTCCCGTCTTTCCCATTCCGGGTGCCAGCGCGCTCACCGCGGCGCTGTCCGCGAGCGGCATCGAGGCCGACGGCGTGCTCTTCGCGGGGTTCCTCCCCGCCAAGGGAAAGGAACGTCGCGAGAAGCTCGCGGCCCTTGCGGCGTCACCCTGGGCCCTGGTGCTCTACGAGTCCCCGCATCGCATCGAGCAGACGCTCGGCGACCTGCACGAGTCGCTGGGCGATCGCGACGTGGTCGTCGCACGCGAGCTCACCAAGCGCTTCGAGACCATCACCCGCGTGCCGCTCGCGGAGGCCGTCGCGTGGATCGGCGCCAACCCGGATCGCGTGCGCGGCGAGTTCGTGCTCGTGATCGAGCCGCGCCCCGTCGAGGCGGCCGCGGGTCCCGATCCGCGCGCGGTGCTCGAGCTCCTGCTCGCCGAGGTGCACGTGAAGGGCGCCGCCGCGATCGCCGCCAAGCTCTGCGGCCGCCCGAAGAAGGAGATGTACGAGCTTGCCCTCGAGATCTCGGGGAAGAAATAAATGGGGTCTGACCCCATTTATTTCCCCATAATTGCGGCGATGGAAACGATCACGATCACCCGCCCCGACGACTGGCACGTGCATCTGCGCGACGGCGAGGTGCTGGCACCGATGGTGGCGGCAACGGCAAAGCAGTTCGCGCGTGCGATCGTGATGCCGAACTTGAAGCCGCCGGTGACGACGGTGGCGCTCGCGGAGGCGTATCGCGGCCGCGTGCTGGCTGCGCTGCCGAAGGGCGCGCGCTTCGAGCCGCTGATGACCCTCTACCTCACCGACAACACGCCGCCCGCCGAGATCGAGCGCGCCAAGGCGAGCGGCTTCGTGAAGGCGGTGAAGTACTACCCGGCGGGTGCCACGACGAATTCGGACTCCGGCGTCTCCGACCTTCGCAAGTGCGATGCGGTGCTGGAGGCGATGCAGGGCGCCGGCCTGCCGCTGCTGGTCCACGGCGAGGTGACGGATGCCGAGGTCGATGTCTTCGATCGCGAGGCGGTGTTCGTCGAGCGCACGCTGGGCCCGCTCGTGAAGCGCTTCCCCAAGCTGAAGATCGTGGTCGAGCACATCACGACGCACGAGGCCGCGGCGTTCGTCGAGCGCGCGCCGGAGAACGTCGGCGCCACGATCACGCCGCAGCACCTGCTGCTCAACCGTAACGCCCTCTTCGCCGGCGGCCTGCGTCCCCACCACTACTGCTTGCCGGTGCTGAAGCGCGAGCCGCATCGCAGGGCGCTGGTGAAGGTCGCGACGTCGGGCAATCCCAAGTACTTCCTCGGCACCGACTCCGCGCCGCACGCCAAGGGCGCGAAGGAGAGCTGCTGCGGCTCCGCGGGCGTCTTCAGCGCGCACACGGCGATCGAGCTCTACGCCGAGGCGTTCGAGGCGGCCGGCGCGCTCGACAAGCTCGAGGGCTTCGCGAGCCACCACGGCGCGGACTTCTACGGCCTGCCGCGCAACACCGCGAAGGTGACGCTCGAGCGCGTCGAGTGGGAAGTGCCCGCCGAGTATCCCTTCGGTGCGACGACGATCGTGCCGATGCGCGCCGGCGAGAAGCTGCGCTGGCGCCTCGCGTAACGACCCGGGAACCGCCTCGCATGGAGTGGACGGCAGCGCGCGCCGCGCTTCGCAACCCCGCGTTCGCGCCGCTCGCCCCCGCGCTGGCGCTCCTCCCAACGGACCGCTGGCCCACGCACGCCGAGCTCACTGAGCTAGCGCACGGCATCGTGACGTCGCGGGGCAAGGCGCTCCAGTTCATCGCGCCCCGCGGCCACACCGATCGCGAGCGCCGCTACTACGAGCTGCACATCGCCGACACGGGCGAGGTCGAAACCCGGCCCGAGAACTGGCACGACCTCTTCAACGCGCTCTCGTGGATCGCTTTTCCGAAGTCCAAGGCCGCGATCAATGCGCAGCACGCCGCGATCCTCGAGGAACGCGGTGAGGAGGAGGCGAAGCGCAGGAGCCCCGAGCGCGATGCGCTGACCCTTTTCGACGAAGGCGGCGTGATCGTGGCCTCGAGTGACGCACGCGTCTTCGAGCGCATCCGCGGCTTCGCGTGGAAGGAGCTCTTCTGGGGCGAACGCGTGGGCCTCGCGAAGACGACGCGCTTCGTCGCCTTCGGCCACAACCTTTTCGAGAAGATGCTCGATCCGCACCTGGGCATCGTCGCGAAGACGGTCTTCGTCCCGCTCGCGGAATCGTTCGATGCGGACGAGGCCCTCGCCGCGCATTTCGCGACTCGCGCGAACTTCACCTCGCCCAAGGCGATGGCGCCGATGCCGGTGCTCGGAATCCCGGGCTGGCACCCGGGCACGGAGACCGAGGTGTACTACGACGACAAGGACCAGTTCCGCGGGTCGAGGCCGCGGCCCTGATCAGGCGCGGCCGCCGAGCTTGCGCGTGATGTTGCGCGCGGCGGTCACGACCGCCGGGGCGATCTTCTCCAGGTGCTCGAGCGTGAGGCGAAACGACGGCGCCGTAACGCTCACGCTCGCCACGACGCGGCCGCGGTAGTCGAAGATCGGAGCCGCCGCGCAGCGGATGCCCAGCTCATGCTCCTCGAGATCCTTGGCATAGCCCACGCGGCGGATCTCGGCCAGGTGCTTCACGAGCGCCGTCTTGGCGGCGAAGGTGTGCTGCGTGAAGCGCTTCAGCGGCAGGCGGTCGATCAGCGGGCCGCGCGCGGCCTCATCCACGAACGCGAGCATCGCCTTGCCGACCCCGGTGCAATGCAGCGGGCCGCGCTTGCCGATCGCCGAGAACATGCGGATGCGCTGCCGGCTCTCGACCTTGTCGATGTAGACGACTTCGATGTCGTCGATGACCGCGAGGTGGACCGTCTCGCCCGTCTCGTCTCCCAGCCACAGGATCTCGTCGGCCGCCGCGCCGCGGATGTCGAGGCCCTCCCACGACTTCTGCGCCATCTCGAGCGCGCGCAGGCCGACGCGGTAAGTCCCGTCGCGATCGTCGACCGCCAGCAGCTTGTGCGCGACCAATGCGCCGAGCAGCCGGTGCAGCGTGGCCTTCGGCAGCTTCGTTTCCTTCAGCAGGTCGGTGAACCGTTGCGGCTGCGGCGAATCGCAAACGAGCGCGAGGAGGTTCAACCCCTTGTCGAGCGCACCGGTGCCGGTGGGCTTGGTGTTTTTCGTTGCGATACGCGATGGCATCGATACACCCCGAACCGTTGACATGCGGCAGGCGCCGCGCCAATACTAAGAAAAACGAAAACGAGTTCCATGATATGGAACCACCGGCAGCACGTCAACCCGTGGCGGCGCCGGGCTACTCACGAGGAGATCGAGATGTCTTTCCGCACGATCCAGGCCCTCCTGGCCACGGCCGCGCTCGCCGTCGCCGCCACCGCCCACGCCCAGAAGATCGAGCTGTGGACCTTCGTCGGTCCCGGCGAGGCCAACGTGCGCGAGCGCGCGATGGACCAGGTCATCAAGACCTTCAAGGCGAAGAATCCCGGCGTCGAGGTGAATGTCACCGTGATGCCGTGGCAGCAGCTGGCGCCCACGCTGCTGCGCGCGTCGAAGGCCGGCCAGGTTCCGGACGTGGCGATGCTCTATTCGCCCTCGATGCCCGCGCACATCGCGGCGGGCACGCTTTCACCGCTCAAGACCTACATGGATGCGTGGACGCCCGCGCAGAAGAGCGACCTCGTGACGCTGCCCGAAACGCGCGACCGCGCGGGCAACGTGTTCGGCATCCCGTGGGAAATGCGCGTGTCGGGGCTCGGCTACCGCGACGACCTGCTGAAGGCCGCGGGCAAGCGCCCGCCGCAATCGATCAAGGAGTGGGGCGAGGTGGCCAGTGCCGTCGCCACGCCCGACATCGCCGGCATCGCGATCGGCTTCAGCCCCGAGGCGCCGTCCGTTGCCGCGGGCTGGTTCCTCACCACGCTCGTCGGCTCCGGCGTGAAAGTGCTCACCGACGACGGCAAGGCCGCGTTCAACACGCCGCAGGCCGAGAAGCTGGTGCAGTGGGTGCTGGATCTCAGCGCCAACGGCAAGCAGGCGATCCCGCAGAACGTGGCACTCCAGGGCCTCGAGCAGGCACAGACGCTCTTCATCGCGCAGAAGGCCGCATTCCTGCCGCAGTCCTCGCAGCGCTTCGAATTCATTCGCGAGCGCTCCAAGCTCGGCGACAAGGTGAAGCTCGCGCCGTACCCCGGCTGGGAAGAGGGCAAGCCCTCGCCCGCGCTGGTGCAGAGCTGGAGCCTCGTGATCCCGAAGGGTGCGAAGAATCCCGCGGCCGCGTGGAAGTTCATCGACCACTGGACCTCGACCGCCGTGCAAGTGGAATCCGCGAAGACCGCGGGCTACGTTCCGGTGCGCACGAGCTCGCTCTCCGATCCGTGGTTCAACGACCCGAAGGCCGACGTGATCCGCTGGGCCGTGGACTACGCGGGCAAGAACCCGCTCAAGTTCAACTTCCCCGACAACACCGACGCGCTCTACGACACGTGGGCCAAGATGTTCGGCCAGGTGCTCACCGGCAAGATGACGCCGAAGGAAGCGCTGGCCTGGGCCGAGACCGAGTACAACCGACGCGGGGGACGTTGATCCCGTGAAGGGCCGCATGGGGGTACGGCTCCAGCCGTACCTCTTCTTCTACCCGTCGCTGCTGCTGGTCGCCGCGGTCTCGTTCGTCCCGCTGTTCTACGCGGTGCGGCAGAGCTTCCACGCGGCCGACTACCTGCAGACCGGCGCCTTCGTCGGGTTCGCGAACTACATCGCCCTCTTCACCACGGGCGGCGGGCTCACGAACACCGGGCGCTCGATCGTCTTCGTGCTCGGCACGCTGGCGCTCACCATGCCGCTGGGCATCGGGCTGGCCCTGCTGCTGAACCAGGACATCAAGTACCGCGGCTTCTTCCGCACGGTGCTGATGATTCCCTGGATCGTCTCGCAGCTCGTGACGGGCCTGCTGTGGATGTGGCTCTACGACGGGCGCGTGGGACCCGTGGCGCACGCGCTCTCGCAGATCGGCATCAAGATCTCCGGACCGCTCACCGATACGTCGTGGGCGATGGCGAGCCTCATCGTCGCCAACACCTGGCACTCCTATCCGCTCGTGATGGTGTTCACGCTCGCGGCGCTGCAGACCATTCCGCCGGAAGTGCGCGAGGCCTCGCGCATCGACGCGGCCTCGTCCTGGAGGCGTTTCCTGCACGTGACCCTGCCGTTGATTCGCAACACCGTGATGGTCGCGCTCGTCCTCACGACGCTGCACACGTTCAACACGGTGACCACGGTGCTGATCATGACCGGGGGCGGCCCCGCGGAAGTGACGGACGTGCTGGCCCTGCGCGTCTTCAAGGAAGGCTTCACATTCTACCGCATGGAGGTCGCCTCGGCCGCCGCGGTGCTGATCTTCGGGCTGAACATCGCGTTCAGCATCGCCTACATCCGCGTGCTGAGGAGCGACCGTGCCTAGCGCCCGCCGCAATCGCTGGGGGCTCATCGCCACGTACGCCGTGCTGGCGCTCGCGGCCGCCTTCGTGCTGTTTCCGTTGCTGTGGGCGCTCTCGGCGTCGTTCAAGGGACCGACGGACGTGCTCGCATCGCCGCCGCGCTGGATCCCGCCGACGTTCGACTTCAGCAATTACACCCGCGGCCTCTTCGCGCCCAAGTTCCTGCGCTATATCGGCAACAGCCTGCTGGTGGTTGCGGGCGCGCTGGTGGTGAGCGTGGGGCTCGCGGTGCACGCGGCCTACGCCGTGTCGCGCTTCCGCTTCCGCGGCAAGGACGCGCTGCTCTTCATCATCTGGTCGACGGTGATGATTCCGGGCGTGTCGATCATCGTCCCCCTGTACCTGCTGGCCGTGGACCTCAAGGTCTACGACACGCTCTTCGTCGTGATCATCGCGTACTCCGCGTGGCTCGTGCCCACGCTGATCTGGCTGCTGCGCGGCTTCATCGAGACCGTGCCCTACGAGCTCGAGGAGTCGGCGCTGGTCGACGGCTGCTCGCGCCTGAAGGCGTTCTACGTCGTCGTGCTGCCGTTGCTGCGCCCCGGCCTCGCGGCCGCGAGCGTACTGGTGTTCGTGACGATCTGGAACGACTTCCTGCTCGCCTTCAGCCTCACGTTGAAGGACGAGAACCGGCTCCTGCAGGTGGGCCTGTACTCGTTCGTCACCGAGCTGGGCATCGAATGGGGCCCGCTCATGGCCGCCACCATCGGCTCGACGATCCCGGTCGTCCTCGCCTTCGCGCTGCTGCAGCGCCAATTCATCCAGGGCCTCACCGGCGGGGCCGTGAAGGGTTGATGTGAAGATCACCAATGTCGAAGCGTTCGTCGTGGGCAACCCGTGGAAGAACTGGGTGCTCGTGAAGGTCACCACGGATTCGGGCCTCGTCGGGTGGGGCGATGCCACCACCGGCTCTCCACGCAGCCGGTCACCGCGGCGGTGCGCGAGATCAAGCGCCTCTGCGTCGGCCAGGACGCGCTCGCGATCGAGGCGCTGTACGACCGCGTCCACAAGGCGCTCTATCTCACGGCGAACGGGATTCTCCTGTCCGCACTGGGCGGCATTACCACGGCGTGCTGGGACATCCTCGGCAAGTCGTCGAAGCTGCCGCTCTATCAACTGCTCGGCGGGCGCGTGCACGAGAAGCTCCGTGCTTACGCGAACGGCTGGTACACGGGCGGACGGACGCCGGAGGCCTTCGCCGACGGTGCCGCGGCCGTCGTCGAGCGCGGCTATACCGCGCTCAAGTTCGATCCGTTCGGCGCGAACTACCGCTTCATGAGCAACCGCGAGCGAAGCCTGAGCCTCGATCTCGTCGAGGCCGTGCGCGACCGCGTGGGCGAGGACGTCGACCTCATCATCGAGGCGCACGACCGCTTCACCGTGCCCGAGGCGATTCGCCTCGCGGGCGAGCTGCAGCCGTATTCCCCGCTCGGACTCGAGGCCGCCGTGTGGTCGGAAGACATCGACGCGCTGCGGCAGGTCGCGGCGTCGAGCCCGATCCGCATCATGGCGGGCGAGCGCTTCTGCACGCCGCGACAGTTCGACGACCTCTGCGCGGGCGGCCTGTTCGACATCGTGCAGCCCGAGTACGTGGAGCTGGGCGGCATCTCGCGGCTGCGCGACGTGGCGGGCATTGCCGACGCGCACGGCGCCTCGCTCGCACCCCACAACGCGCGCTGCCCGATCAGCACGGCGGTGAACGTGCACTTCATGACGGCGACCCGCAACGCGTACATCCAGGAGACGTTCGATGACTTCCACGTTCCCTGGGCGCGCGACCTCTTCGTGGGCGTGCCGGAGGTGAAGGATGGCTACTTCACTGTGTCCGACCGCCCCGGCCTCGGCATCGAGGTGAACGAGGCCCTCTTCGAGAAGCACCCGTATTCCGAGCATTTCTTCATGAACCTCTTCGCCGAAGGCTGGGAAAAGCGCAACGCCAAGCCCAGCGGCGAGAAATAGGAACCGCAAATGGCCCAACCCTTCTTCCGGGGCGTGTACGTGATCCTGCCCACGCCCTTCGACGACCGCGGCAACCTCGACCTCGAGGGCCTGAAGCGCGTGGTCGACTTCAGCATCGACTGCGGCTCGCATGGCGTGGTCGGCCCGGCGAATGCGAGCGAGGCTCCGTATCTCTCGGACGCCGAGCGCCGCCAGGTGGTGGAAGTCACGGCGAAGCAGACCGCCGGCCGCGTGCCCTATGTCGCGGGCATCACGGCGTCGTGCGCGCCGCTCGCGGTCGAGTGGGCGAAGCACGCGGAGCAGAGCGGGGCGGACATGGTGATGGCGATGCCGCCCTTCATCCAGCGCGCTTCCGACAACGAGATCCGCGCGTTCTACACGGCGATCGGCGAGGCGACGAAGCTGCCGGTGTGCATCCAGAACTACCAGGGCCCGGGCGGCACGCCGCTCTCGGCACCATTCATGACAGGGCTGGTGCGCGACCTCCCGACCGTGAAGTACGTGAAGGAAGAGACGGACTTCCCGGGACCGATGGTCACGCAGCTGCGCGAGCTCGCCGGAGACAACTTGAAAGGCGTGATGGGCGGCAAGGCGGGGCGTCACCTGCTCGACGAATACCGCCGCGGCGTGTGCGGCACGATGCCCGCGTGCGAAGTGGCGGACCTGCACGCCAAGCTCTGGGCCGAGCTCGAGGCCGGCAGCCCCGAAGCGCGCGAGACGTACCGCAAGCTCCTGCCGCTGCTGCTCTTCGAGACGAGCTACGGCGTGGCGGTCTACAAGGAAGTCCTGCGCCGCCGCGGCGTGATCAAGAGCGCGTACCACCGCCAGTCCGGCGGGCGCGTCCTCGATGCCGGAGCGCAGGCGGAGCTGGGCGCGATCCTGGCCGACCTCGCGCCGATGATGAACGCGAAGCACAAGCTGGTGGCCTAGCGATGGCACGCGTCTCGCTGCACGGGCTCGGCAAGCGCTTCGACAACGTCGAGGCGGTACGCGACGTGAACCTCGAGATCGCCGATGGCGAGTTCGTGGTGCTCGTCGGCCCTTCGGGCTGCGGCAAGAGCACCACGCTGCGCATCATCGCGGGCCTCGAGGAATCCACGAGCGGCGAGGTACGCTTCGGCGACCGCGTCGTGAACGACCTCACGCCGCGCGAGCGCAACATCGCGATGGTGTTCCAGAGCTACGCGCTCTATCCGCACATGACCGTCGAACGGAACATGGGCTTCGCGCTCGAGCAGGACGGAACGTCGAAAGGGGACATCCGGGAGACGGTGCGCAAGACCGCGGAGCTGCTGGGCATCGGCGAGTTGCTGGAGAGGAAGCCCAAGGCGCTCTCGGGTGGCCAGCGACAGCGCGTGGCGATGGGACGGGCGATCGTTCGCCGCCCCGAGGTGTTCCTGTTCGACGAGCCGCTGTCGAACCTGGACGCGGCGCTGCGCACGCAGATGCGCATGGAGATCAAGAAGCTCCACCGGCTGCTGAAGACGACGGTGGTCTACGTGACGCACGACCAGATCGAGGCGATGACGCTCGCCGACCGCATCGTCGTGATGGACCGCGGCGAGATCGTGCAGGTCGGTACGCCCATGGAGGTCTACGAGCGGCCAAAGACGCGGTTCGTCGCCGGCTTCATCGGGGCGCCGCGCATGAACTTCGTGCCGGCCGCGGTCGGCAGCAACAGCGTGGGCGACCTCACGCTCGCCATTCCCGGCACCGCACCGTGGCGGATTCCGAACGCGCACCGCGCGCGCTTCGCGATGTTCGCCGGCGGCCCCGTTGAGCTGGGCATCCGTCCCGAGCATTTCATGGAGCAGGCCGGCCCGGAGTCGGCGCTGCTCTCCGCGCTGCCCGACGTGGTCGAGCCGACCGGGGCGGATACGCTGGTGCATTTCCCCGTGGGCGGCGCGGACGTGGTCGCGCGCTCCCGGCCAGAACGCCGCATCGCCGTGGGCGAGCCGCTCGCGTTCGCCGTCGACTTCTCGCGCATCTACGCCATCGATCCCGCCAGCGGCCGGATCGACGCCGCATGATCGCCGTCGACTGGGGCACGTCGCGCGTGCGGGCCTGGCGCCTCGCGGAGGACGGCCGCGTGCGCGAGCGCCGCGCGCTCGATGCGGGCGTCATGGCGGTGTCGCGCGACGAGTTCGCGCCGATCCTCGAGTCGATGGTCGGCGCATGGTGCGCGGAAGGCGATGGACCGCTCTTCCTGTGCGGGATGGTCGGGGGCCGCCAGGGCTGGCTCGAGGTGCCCTACGTGTCGTGCCCCGCGTCGCTCGACGACATCGCCGCGGGCATCCGCGAGATCACGTGGGCCCGCGGCCGCGCGTTCATCGTCCCCGGCCTGCGGTGCCAGGATCGCGAAGGCGTTCCCGACCTGCTTCGCGGAGAAGAGAGCCAGGCGCTGGGCGCGATGGCGCTGCTGCCCCCGGGCGGAGCGACGCTCTGCCTCCCGGGCACGCACAGCAAGCACGTGCTGCTCGAGGGCGACTGCGTCGAGCGCTTCGAGACCTACATGACCGGCGAGTGCTTCGCGCTGCTGATGGAGCACAGCATCCTCGGACGCCTCGCGAACGGACGCGACATCGACGAGGCTGCCTTCGAGGCGGGCGTCGGCCGCGCGAGCCGCGGCGGGGTTCTTCCGCACCAGCTCTTCGGGGCGCGCACGCGTGCGCTCGTGGGCGAGCTCGCGCCCGAGTCGGTCGCGGGCTATCTCTCGGGCCTGCTGATCGGCCACGAGGTCTCGCAGCTTCCCGCCGAGCCGGCCGTGTACGTCGCGGCCGAGCCGGCATTGCGCGACGCCTACCTGAAAGCGCTGGACCTCTCCGGCCGCAAGGCGCGTCCACTCGACGCCGACGTGGCCGCGATGGGCTTGCAACGCCTCGCGCGTTCGCTCGGCACGAGGGCGGCGGCATGAATGATCTCGGCGAGCGCCTGGCCCGCAATCCCTTCGTGGCGATCCTGCGCGGCGTGCGGCCGGACGAGGTCGAGTCGATCGCCGAGGCGCTGCTGGCCGAGGGCGTCGAGATCCTCGAAGTCCCGCTCAACTCGCCGCAGCCCCTCGACAGCATCGAGCGGCTCGCGAAGCGATTCGGAGGTCGCGCGCTCGTGGGCGCGGGCACCGTGCTCGACGCCGCGTCCGCCGATGCCGTGGCGCGCGCCGGAGCGCGCATCGCAGTGATGCCCAACGCCGACGCCGAGGTCGTGCGCGCGTCGAAAGCCGCTGGAATGATCGCCATGCCCGGCTTCCTCACGCCGAGCGAGGCGTTCGCGATGCTCGCGGCGGGCGCCGATGCGCTGAAGCTCTTTCCCGCGGAAGCGTCGTCGCCCGGCGTCTTGCAGGCGATGCGCGCCGTGCTTCCTCCCGGCACTGGCGTCCTGCCGGTGGGCGGCGTGCGGCCCGACAACCTCGGCCCGTGGCTCGCCGCGGGCGCGGTGGGCTTCGGCATCGGCTCCGCGATCTACAAGCCCGGATCCACGCCCGAAGCGGTGCGTGAACGTGCTCGAGCCTTCAACGAGGCTTTGCGCGCGGTACCGCGTAAACTGTCGGTGTGAAGCAGGCCAGGCGGTCGCTGCGTGACCCTTCGGGGATGCGCAGAGGAAAGTCGGGACACCATCGGGCAGCGTAGCGGGTAACTCCCGTCCGCCGTGAGGCGAGGATTAGAGCAACAGAGACGAGTCCAGCTGACGCAAGTTGGTTGGGGTGAAACGGGCAATCTCTACGCGGTGCAACACCAAATAGGCAGGCGTTGATGTGGCCCACGGAGCCTGCGGGTAGGTGGCTTGAGCCCTGCGGCAACGCAGGGCCTTAGAGGAATGATCGTCATAGCCCGCAAGGGCCGTAACAGAATCCCGCTTACCGGCCTGCTTCACTTTTCCCTTCACCTTTCCGGTTGATTCGTTTGTAGGGCTTGGCACGGCCGCCGAAGCGGCGTGCACCTACGCGTGAAACGGCGGCATCCGAGTGTTCCTCGCCTCGCGCCGTCCTACGCTGCAGTCATGAAACGAATCCTCCTCGCCTTCCCCCTCGTCGCCGCTGTCTTCATGGTCGCTCCGCACGCTCGTGCCGAGGGCGAAGCCGAGCAGATCGCCGCTTCGTTCGCCGCCGTGGCCGGATCGGCGGAGAACGCGGTGAAGCTCGCGAAATCGCTCCATAGCGGCAAGGTCGTCGCGCTGCGCGGCACCGATGCGAACGGCAATCCGTCGCTGGTCGCGTTCGGTGTTCCCGAAGGCGGCATGAGCTGGAGCGAGGTGCACAGCACGCTGCAGAAGGCGCAAGCCAAGATCCAGGGCAGCGGGATTCGCGAAGCGAGCGCCCACGACATCCAGGCCGCGTTGCTCGGCGGCAAGCTGCAACGCGACGATGGTTCGGCGGTGGTCGTCGACGGGGTGCTCGCGACGCGCGCGCCGCAAGCCTTCGAGCCCGCCTCGGCGTCTTCGAACAACGGCAATCCGATTTACGGCGCGACGCCCTCCTTGCCGCAGGCCTCCGCCAGCACGTGGGGCAGCTATCGCCCGTCGATCCGCAAGTCGCAGCAGTTCGAGCACGTCGCCGGCGTCGTCAACGCCGGATACCTCCGCTAGCTTGTCCGCGTACTTCCGCTAGTTCCCCGACGCATTACGGCTTCGCATTCGGATTCGGCGCGGGGTTTGGCGCCGCGACCAGCGCGGCCCAGTCGTCTATCTTGAGGCGCGCGACGATGATCCAGCCGCCGCCCTCCACCGCACGAATCACCGTGGCTTCGCCTTCTTCCGGCTCGGGTAACCCCGCCGTATCCATGAGCCCGTTGCCGTGGCTCACGATCACGCGCAGGCCTGTCTTCACCGGGGTGGCGAGCAACGCCTCGAGCCGTGAGTAGTCGGCGCGTCCGCCCGCGACCGGCGCCCGGCCGCGCACCGCGTCGTCCTCACGAGCCTCGCCGGTGATGAGCCGCGCGGTTTGCATCGTGCGGCAGTAGGGACTCGAGAGCACCTCGGTGACGGGGAGCTTGAGGGTCTTGAACACCTCGCCGATCTTCCGCGCCGCCTCGCGTCCCTCGGCGCTGAGGTTGCGCTGCGTGGCGCAGTCCTTCGCGACGAACGGCGGGCGATCCTTCTGCGAGTGGTCGGTGATGGAGTGGCGGAAGAAGATCGTGAAGCCGCCGGCCTTCAGCGCATCGGCGAGCGCGCCGCCCGAAAGCTTGAGGTCCGGGTCGGGCAGCGATGTGCGTTGTTCGATTGGCGGGCGGTTGGCGGGATTCGCAAGCGCCTTCCAGTCCTCCGCGCGCAGGCGCGCGACCACGAACAGCTTGCCGCCTTCGGGCTTCAACACCGCGCCTTCGGCCTCCTGCAACACGGGCGCGCCGAAGAGCACGTCCCAGGCGTTGAAGTGCCCGACCACGATGCGGTTCGTGCCCGCGGCCGGCGGTGCCGCCATCAGCCTCCCGATCTTCGTGAAGTCGCCCTCGAGATTGCCGGCCTTGGGGTCGCGTATGGATTCTTCGGGCGTGGGTGCGCGGCCGGCGATTCCCTCCGCGGTCTCCATCGTCCGGCACATCGGGCTCGCGAGCGCCTCGCCAATGGGGATGCCGAGTGCCTTCATCGATTCGCCGATCGATCGCGCCTGGGCCTTGCCGCTCCCGACGAGGCACAGCATGCGCGGGCCGGGAACGCCGGTGCGGTCGCGCTCGGCATGGCGGAAGTAGAGCGTGTAGCCGCCCGCGCGCAGCGCTTTTACGAGCGCCTCGCCCTCGAGCGCGTGCTTCGGATCCGGATTTCCCCCGGCTGGTTGGGCCAGAGCGGCCTGGCAGAGCGCCAGGGCGAGCGCGGCGATGGTGCGGCGCAGCATGGTTACCCCCAATCCTGACAATCGACTTTCACATCGATTTCTATCTCATTGAATTAACAGGAAATCACTTTCCTGAGCGGCGGCGCAGGAACCTTCGCTAAGCCATTGTCGCACAAGCAAAAACTGCAAATCTGCCCCTTGACTCCCCCAAATGAGGCCCGTAGAGTGTGGATAAGTGGGAAAAATTGGGATTCGATGGAAAATCGGTTACTTAGCCGGTACCTCGAGCCTCGAAACGGGGGAGCACGGTGTTTCAGGGAGCCTCGCAGATCAACCTCGACGCGAAAGGCCGCATGGCGGTCCCGACGCGCTTGCGCGATCCGCTTACCCAGGGCGGCACCGTGGGCGTCGTGCTCACGGCGCATCCGGACGGCTGCCTGCTCCTCTACCCCACGCCGGCCTGGGAGCCGGTGCGCACGCAAGTGATGGCCTTCCCCAGCACCAACCAGCAGGCCAGCTTGTGGAAGCGCCTCCTCATCGGTTTCGCCGAAGACCTGTCGCTGGACGGAGCAGGCCGGCTGTTGATCTCCCCGGAATTGCGGACGTACGCGCGCATCGACAAGCGCGTGATGTGCGTCGGCCAGGGGACGCACTTCGAGATCTGGGACCTCGAGGGCTGGAACGAACAGCTCGAGAGGTTGCGATCCGGCGGCAATCCGCAGTTGCCGCCGGGAATGGAGAACTTCTCCCTGTGACGCGGCGCGAGACATCGGTGCTCCCGCCGCTTCCAGAAGAAGAAAGCGAAGCCGTTCCCGATGTCCCCGTCCCAACCACCCGTGAGTGAGGTCGCCCATGTCCCGGTCCTTGTCGAAGAAGCTGTTGCCGGTCTCCGAATCCGTGAAGACGGTGTCTACGTCGATGGCACCTTTGGCCGCGGCGGGCACAGCGCGGCCATCCTCGCCCGTCTCGGTCTTCGCGGAAGACTTTTCGCTCTTGATCAGGACCCCGAGGCGCATTCGCATCGCGCGCTCGAAGATCCGCGTCTTGAGCTGATCCACGCGAGGTTCTCCACGATGAAAGCCGCGCTCGCCGCGAGGAACATCCACCGCGTGGCGGGCGTGCTGCTCGACCTGGGCGTCTCGTCGCCCCAACTCGACACGGCTGTGCGCGGCTTCAGCTTCATGCGCGACGGCCCGCTGGACATGCGCATGGACACGACGAGCGGCGAGACAGCCGCCGAGTGGATCGCGCGCGCCGAAGAACAAGAAATCAGGGAGGTCATCTGGCGCTATGGGGAAGAACGGTTTGCTAAACAGGTTGCAGGAGCGATTGTTGCGGCACGGGAGCTCGCCCCGATCGAAACAACCCGCCAGCTTGCCGAGGTCGTGGGTCGCGCGGTCCGGACACGCGAGCCGGGGCAGAACCCGGCGACCCGCACGTTTCAAGCTCTTCGGATTTACATCAATCGGGAGCTTGAAGAGCTGGAGGTAACGCTGCCGCAGGCGGTGGAGGTGCTGGAGCCGGAAGGCCGTCTCGCGGTGATCAGCTTCCACTCGCTCGAGGACCGCATCGTCAAGAATTTCATGCGCGAGCAGTCGACGGCCGACAAGCTGCCGAAGAACGTCCCGATCCGCGAGAAGGACATTCCGCCCGCGCCCCTCTCGCTCGTGGGCAAGGCCGTGAAGCCTTCCGACGCCGAGGTCGCGCGCAACCCCCGTTCGCGCAGCGCCGTGCTGCGGGTGGCCGAGAAGAACTGACATGGCGCGCCTCAACTTCGTCCTGCTGGCCGTGCTCGTCGCCTGCGCGATCGGAATGATCGCCGCGCAGCACCACGCGCGCCGCGCGTTCATCGCGCTGGAGAGCGAGCAGGCGGCGACGAAGAAGCTCGCCGAGGAATACACGCAGCTCCAGCTCGAGCAGGGGACGTGGGGCACGCACAAGCGCGTCGAGGCGGTCGCCGCGAAATCGCTCGGCATGAAGCTGCCGGACGCGGCGAGCACCACCGTGATCACCGTGGCCTCCTCCGTGGACGCTCGGGCCTCCTCCGGGGACGGTCAAAAGAAATGAGATTCGAGAAGCGCACGCCGCAGCTTCGCCTCAAGCTCGAGGGCTGGCGCTCGCGCGTCGTCCTCGGCCTGGTCGCGCTCGGCTTCGCCGTGCTCGGCGGCCGCGCATTCTATTTGCAGGGCATGAACACCGGCTTCCTCCAGGCCAAGGGCGAAGCGCGCTACGGCCGCGTGCTGGAGATGCCGGCTTCCCGCGGCCAGGTGCGCGACCGCAACGGCCAGCCGCTCGCGATCTCCACCGCCGTCGAGTCGATCTACGCCAGCCCCGACGACGTCGAGGTGGACGAGAAGAAGCTCGCGCGCCTCGCCGACACGCTGGGCGTGGACGCCGCGGAGCTTCGCCAGAAATTTGCCAACAAGGATCGCCAGTTCGTCTTCCTCAAGCGCCAGATCTCGCCCGAACAGGCAGTGAGAGTGATGGAGCTGGGAGTGCCCGGGGTCTTCCAGCAACGCGAATACCGCCGCTACTACCCCGCAGGCGAAGTGATGGCTCACGTGGTGGGGTTCACCGGCATCGACGACAACGGCCAGGAGGGCATCGAGCTCGCCCAGCAGAAGCGGCTCGCCGGCGTTCCGGGATCGCGCAAGGTCATCAAGGACCGCAAGGGCCGCATCGTCGAGGACGTCGGCAGCCAGCGCGCACCGAAGGACGGCGAGGCGATCACGCTCTCCATCGACCAGCGGCTGCAGTTCCTCGCGCACCGGGAGCTGAAGGCCGCCGTCGAGGCGAACCGCGCGAAGGGCGGCTCGATCGTGATCCTCGACGCGAAGACGGGCGAGGTGCTGGCGCTCGTGAACCAGCCCGACTACAACCCGAACAACCGCACCGCCGTCACCGGCAAGCAGACGCGCAACCGCTCGGTGACCGATGTCTACGAGCCCGGCTCGACGATGAAGCCGTTCACCGTGGCCGAGGCGCTGGAGACGGGCGTCGTGAAGCCGACCACGCTCGTGCAGACCGGCGCGGGCCAGATGCAGCTCGCCGGATGGACCATCAACGACACGCACGCCAACGGCACGCTCACCGTGGCGCAGGTGATCCAGAAGTCCTCGAACATCGGCACCGCGAAGATCCAGCTGCAGATGCCGCCGGAGCGCATGGGCACCTTCTACAAGGAGCTCGGCTTCGGCTCGGTGCCGGCCACCGGCTTTCCTGGCGAGGCCAAGGGCCTGATGCGTCCGTGGGCCACGTGGAAGCCGATCGAGATGGCGACCATGTCGTACGGCCACGGCATCGGCGTCTCCGTGCTGCAGATCGCGCGCGCGTACACGATCTTCACCAACGAGGGCCAGCTTTTGCCGTTGTCGCTCGTGAAGCGCGAGGACAAGCCCCTCGGCCGGCCACTCATCTCGCGCGACACCGCGGGCGAGGTGACGGCGATGATGGAGCTCGCCGTGATGCCGGGCGGCACCGCGCCGCGCGCGCAGGTGCCGGGCTACCGCGTCGCCGGCAAGACCGGCACGGCCCACAAGCCGGAGAACGGCGGCTACGCCGAGCACAAGTACGTGTCCTCGTTCGTCGGCTTCGGCCCGGTGACGAACCCGCGCTTCATCGTCGCGGTGATGATCGACGAGCCCGGCCTCGCCAAGTACTACGGCGGCGACGTCGGCGCGCCGGTCTTCAGCTCGGTGATGGGCAGCGCGCTTCGCATGCTGTCGGTGCCGCCCGATGCGCCCGCCACGCTCAACGTGAAGGTCGATCCGTCGCCCGCGCTCACGCCCGCCAAGGGAGTCGAGGGATGATCGCCGCCGCGGAGTTCGACGTGGCCACCGCCACCTTGCTCGACCACCTCGCGCAGCTCGGCGTGCCGTTGGCCGACCTCACCGCCGACTCGCGCTCCGTGAAGCGCGGCTCGATCTTCGTCGCCTATCCGGGCACCGCCCGCGACGGGCGCGCCTTCATCGTCGATGCAATCACGCGCGGTGCCGCCGCCGTGCTGTGGGAAAGCGGCGACGGCTTCGAATGGGACGAGCGCTGGAACGCGCCCAACGTCGGCATCGAGGGCCTGCGCGCGCGCGTCTCGCAGATCGCGGGCCACGTCTACGGAAATCCGTCGGACTCGCTCTGGATGACGGGCGTGACCGGCACCAACGGCAAGACGTCGGTCGCGCAATGGGTCGCGCAGGCGATGGATTCGCTCGGACGGCGCTCCGCGGTGCTGGGCACCCTGGGCAACGGCCTGGTGGGCGAGCTCTCGGAAGCGAAGAACACCACGCCCGATGCGATCGTGCTGCAGCGCCTGCTCGCGGAATACCTGAAGCGCGGCGCCCGCGCCGCGGCGATGGAAGTCTCTTCCCACGGACTGGACCAGGACCGCACGACGGGCATCAAGTACGACGTCGCCGTGTTCACCAACCTCACGCGCGACCACCTCGACTATCACGGCACGCTCGAGGCGTATGCCGAGGCGAAGTACAAGTTGTTCGGCTCGCGCGGGATCAAGGCCGCGATCGTGAACATCGACGACGACTGGGGCGTGCGCTTCGCCAAGCGCCTGGCCGCGAGCCCGATCCCGCTCGTCACCTACGGCACGGGCGCCAGCGGCAACCTGCGCGCCTCGAAGATCGGCCTTTCGGAAGCGGGCGTGCGCTTCCAGCTCGAGGGCGACTGGGGCAACGCCGTGGTCGCGGCCCGGGTGCTCGGAGCCTTCAACGTCTCCAACCTGCTCGCGGTGCTGGGTTCGCTGCTCTCCGCCAACATTCCGCTCGAGGACGCCGTGCGCGCTGTCTCGGGCCTGCAGCCGGTCACCGGAAGGCTCGAACGCCTCGGCGGCGGTGCGGATCCGCTGGTCGTCGTCGATTACGCCCACACGCCCGATGCGCTCGAGAAGGCGCTTGCCGCGCTGCGTCCGGCGGTGGCCGCGGGACATCGCCTCATCTGCGTCTTCGGCTGCGGCGGCGACCGCGATCCCGGCAAGCGCCCGATGATGGGCGAGGGCGCGGCGCGTCTCGCCGACCAAGTGATCGTCACCAGCGACAACCCGCGCGGGGAAGATCCCGCCGCGATCATCGCGCAGGTGATGTCAGGCATTCCGCAAGGCAAGGCGGAAGCGATCGAGGACCGCCAGGTCGCGATCTTCGCCGCCGTGCACCACGCGAACCCGGGCGATGTCGTGCTGCTCGCGGGCAAGGGCCACGAGACCTACCAGGAGATCGCGGGCGTGCGCCATCCGTTCAGCGATGTCGAGGTTGCGCGCGCGGCGCTCGCGCGGCGTGCGGGCGCGGAGCACGAATGATGACGCTCTCCGCAGCCGCCCGCGTCCTGCACGGACGCCACCTCGGCCCCGAAGCCATGATCGCGGGCGTCACGACCGACAGCCGCACCATCGCCACGGGCGACCTCTTCGTGGCGTTGAAGGGCGATCGGTTCGACGGCCATGAATATGTCGCCGACGCGATCGGCCGCGGCGCCGCCGCCGCGATGGTCTCGCGCGAGATCGCCGCCGACCCGCCGTTGCCGCTCGTCGTCGTGGACGACACGCGCCTCGCCCTGGGACAGCTCGCGTCCGAATGGCGCTCGCGCTTCTCCCTGCCGCTGGTGGCGCTCACCGGCAGCAACGGCAAGACCACGGTGAAGGAGATGATCGCCGCGATCCTGGCCGAGCACTGCGGAGCGCGCGAGCCCGTGCTCGCGACCGCCGGCAACTACAACAACGACATCGGCATGCCGCTCACACTCCTGCGGCTGCGCGACCGCCACCGCTACGCCGTGATCGAGATGGGCATGAACCATGCGGGCGAGATCGACTACCTCACGCGCATCGCGCAGCCCACGGTGGCGCTCGTGAACAACGCGCACCGCGCGCACGTGGGGCTGCTGGGCAGCGTCGCGGCGATCGCGCGTGCCAAGGGCGAGATCTACGCGGGCCTGCGTCCCGGCGGCGTGGCGCTCGTCAACGCGGACGATCCGTACGCCACCGCGTGGAAGGCACTCAACCTCGACCGGCGCACCGTGACCTTCGGGCTGGGCGACACCGCCGACGTTCGCGGCCACGTCGACGGCACGCAGCTGCAGGTGATCACGCCGACGGACGCCTTCGCCGTCACGCTGCAGGTGGCGGGCGAGCACAACGCCAGCAACGCCGTCGCTGCGGCAGCGGCGGCCTTCGCGCTCGAGATTCCGCCGCGCGCGATCCAGCAGGGCCTGAACGGCTTCGCGGGCGTGCCGGGCCGACAACAGCGCCGCGTCTCCAGCCAGGGCGCCGCGGTGATCGACGACACGTACAACGCCAATCCCGATTCGATGAAGGCCGCGGCCCGCGTGCTGGCCCTCGCACCCGGCCGCAAGGTCTTCGTGATGGGCGACATGGGCGAGCTGGGCGACGACAACGCCGCGCTGCACGCCGAAGTCGGGGCCTTCGCCAAGGAGTGCGGCGTGGACCGCTTGCTGGCCCTCGGCGAGGCGAGCCGCGAAGCGGTGCGCGCCTTCGGCCCGGGCGCCGAGCACTTCGCCAGCCTCGAAGCGCTGATGGACGCCGCGAGATCCGAGGACCAGGCCGGCACCACGATCCTCGTGAAGGGCTCGCGCTTCATGCAGATGGAGCGGGTGGCCGAAACGCTCGCACCGGGAGGAGGGCGCCATGCTGCTTGAGCTCTTCCAGTGGCTCGCCACCAAGGAGCGCATCTTCAACGTGTTCCAGTACATCACGCTGCGCGTGGTGCTGGCCGCGATGACGGCGCTGCTCATCTCCTTCATCGTCGGCCCTGCGATGATCCGCCGCCTCACGGCCTACAAGATCGGCCAGTCGGTGCGCGACGACGGCCCGCAGACGCACCTGATCAAGATGGGCACGCCCACGATGGGCGGAGCGCTGATCCTGGTCTCGGTCGCCGTCACGACGCTCCTGTGGGCGGACCTGCAGAACCGCTACGTGTGGATCGCGCTGGTCACCACGCTCGGCTTCGGCGCCGTGGGCTGGGTCGACGACTGGCGGAAGGTCGTGCACCGCAATCCCAAGGGCCTCTCGGCGCGCGCCAAGTTCTTCTGGCAGTCGGTGATCGGCACGGGCGTGGTCTGCTTCCTCGCGTACAGCGCGAAGCTGCCGCAGCAGACGGAGCTCATCGTGCCGTTCTTCAAGACGGTCGCGATCCCGCTGGGCGTGATCGGCTTCGTGATCCTCGGCTACTTCATGGTCGTGGGCTTCTCCAACGCGGTGAACCTCACCGACGGTTTGGACGGCCTCGCGATCATGCCCACGGTGATGATCGCCTCGGCGCTCGCCGTCTTCGCGTACGTGACGGGGCACGCGGGCTTCTCGAAGTACCTCGGCTTCCCGTTCATCTCCGGAGCGGGCGAGCTCGCGGTCTTCTGCGGCGCGATCGCCGGGGCCGGCCTCGCGTTCCTCTGGTTCAACGCCTACCCGGCGGAAGTCTTCATGGGCGACGTGGGTGCGCTCGCGCTCGGCGCCGCGCTCGGCATCGTGGCCCTCATCGTCCGGCAGGAAATCGTGCTGCTGATCATGGGCGGCGTGTTCGTGGTCGAGACGCTCTCCGTGATGATTCAAGTGGCCTCGTTCAAGTTGACGGGCAAGCGCGTGTTCCGAATGGCACCGCTGCACCACCACTACGAATTGAAGGGCTGGAAGGAGAACCAGGTCGTGGTCCGCTTCTGGATCATCACCATGATGCTGGTCCTCTTCGGTTTGTCGACGCTGAAACTTCGATAAGGAGATGAGCGATGACTGGAAAGGCAGGCAGGTTCTCGTTCTCGGCCTGGGTGACTCGGGGCTTTCGACGCTTCGTTGGCTGGCGAAACGGGGAGCGCTGTTGCGCGCAGCCGATTCGCGAGCGTCGCCTCCGGCCCTGGGAAAGATCCGTGAAGAGCAGGCGGGCCTCCGCCTGGATCTCGGCGCCTTCGCGCCGGCCCTTCTGGAAGGCGTGGACACGATCGTTGCGAGTCCGGGTATTGCGCTCCGGGAGCCGATCCTTCGCGAAGCCGCGCAGCGCGGCATCGAGATCGTCGGCGACATCGAGATCTTCGCGCGCGAGCTCCGCGGGAAGGGAAACGCACGCGTGATCGGCGTCACGGGCACGAACGGAAAGTCGACGGTGACGGCGCTCGCCTGCGAGATGGCGCGCGCCGCGTCGCTTCGTGCCCAGGCCGTGGGCAACATCGGCCTGCCCGTGCTGGACGCGCTCGAGGCCGCGGAATCGCAGCCCGTGGACGTGTGGGCGGTGGAGCTCTCCAGCTACCAGCTCGAAACCACCTCCCATCTCGCGTGCGACGCCGCGACGGTGCTCAACGTGACGCAGGACCACCTCGACCGCTACGAATCGATGGCGCACTACGCGGCGGCGAAGGCGCGCATCTTCCGCTCGTGCCGCACGCGCGTGGTCAATCGCGATGACCCCGTCACGCTGGCGATGTCGGAGCGCACGTCGAGCACCTTCACTTTCGGGCTGGGCGTGCCGGAGAACGACACGGAGTGGGGCCTCGATGAAGCGCGCCGCGCCGTGCGCCGCGGCAAGCGCGAGCTCTTCGCTTTGGACGAGGTCGCGATTCCCGGGCTGCACAACGCGATGAACGCGATGGCGGCCCACGCGCTCGGCACCGCCATCGGGTTGCCCGAGGACGCGATGGCCCAGGCGATCCGCGATTTCCGCGGCCTGCCGCACCGCGTGCAGCTCGTGGCGGAGACGGGCGGCGTGCGCTTCTACGACGATTCGAAGGGCACCAACGTCGGAGCTTCCGTGGCCGCGCTGGAGGGCTTCACGCAGCCGGTCGTGCTGATCGCCGGTGGCGACGGCAAAGGCCAGGACTTCTCGCCGCTCGCACCCGCCGTGAAGGCGAGGGCGCGCGCGGTGGTGCTGATCGGGCGCGACTCCGAGGCGATCGCGAAGGCGCTCGCGGGGACCGGCGTCACGCTCGAGCGCGCGAGCTCGATGGAGCAGGCGGTGCGCACGGCGCACGCGCTCGCCAAGCCCGGCGACGCGGTGCTGCTCTCGCCCGCGTGCGCGAGCCTCGACATGTTCCGCAACTACGGCCATCGCGGCGAAGTGTTCGCTGCCGCGGCGCGCGCCGTCGTGGAGGGCGTACGGTAATGCCCCTCTATCGGCAGCCCGTGCCGCAGGATCTCGGCCTGGACCAGGGCTTGCTCTGGTCCGCGCTGCTGCTGCTGTGCATCGGCCTGGTGATGGTCTACTCCGCGTCCATCGCGATGGCGGAGGCCGAGCGCTTCACGGGCTTCCGCTCCAGCTTCTTCCTCGGCCGGCACGCGACCTACCTCGCGATCGGCGTGGCGACGGCGGCGGCGCTCTTCCGCGTGCCGCTGTGGGTGTGGCAGAAGGCCTCGCCCTGGCTCTTCATGGCGGGCGTGGGCCTGCTCGTGATCGTGCTGATCCCCGGCCTCGGCCGCGAGGTGAACGGCAGCCGCCGCTGGATCCCGTTCGGCATCGCCACCTTCCAGCCCTCGGAGCTGATGAAGCTCTTCGTCGTGCTCTACGCCGCCGACTACACGGTGCGCAAGGCCGCGTTCATGGACGACTTCCGCAAGGGCTTCCTGCCGATGTTCGCGGTGATGACGTTCGTCGCCGCGCTGCTGCTTCGCGAGCCGGACTTCGGCGCGCTGGTCGTGATCACCACGATCGCGATGACGATCCTCTTCCTGGGCGGCTTGAACTGGCGCCTGTTCGCGGGCCTCGCCGTGCTGCTCGCGGTGGCGTTCGTCGTGCTGATCATCTCCTCGCCCTATCGCTTCCAGCGGATCGTGGGCTTCATGGATCCGTGGAGCGATGCATACGGCAAGGGCTACCAGCTCTCGCACTCGCTCATCGCCTTCGGGCGCGGCGAGTGGCTGGGCGTGGGCCTGGGCGCCAGCGTCGAGAAGCTTTTCTACCTGCCCGAGGCGCACACCGACTTCCTGCTCGCGGTGATCGCCGAGGAGTTGGGCTTCGCCGGCGTGGCGGTCGTGATCACGCTCTTCCTCTTCCTCGTGCACCGCGCCTTCGCCGTGGGACGGCGTGCGGCGAGCCTCGAGCGTTACTTCGCGGCCCTCGTCGCTCAGGGCATCGGCGTGTGGCTCGCGGCCCAGGCGTTCATCAACATGGGCGTGAACATGGGCCTGCTGCCGACCAAGGGCCTCACGCTTCCGCTGCTCTCGTTCGGCGGCAGCGGCATCGTCGTGAACTGCATCGCGGTGGGCATCCTGCTGCGCGTCGATCACGAGAACCGATACCTCATGAAGGGTGGGTCGCTATGAACCACACCATCATGATCATGGCGGCCGGCACCGGAGGACACGTGTTCCCGGGCCTCGCGATCGCCAAGGAGCTGGTGGGGCGCGGCTGGAGCGTGGTGTGGATGGGCACGCCCACGGGCATGGAGAACAAGCTGGTCGGCGATGCCGGCTACCCGATGGTCACCGTGAACATGACCGGCGTGCGCGGCAAGGGTGCGGGCGCGTGGCTGAAGCTCCCGCTTCGCATCATGGTCGCGTACTGGCAGGCGACGAAGGCGATCTTCCGCTACAAGCCGCACGTGGTGCTCTCGATGGGCGGCTACGTCGCGTTCCCTGGCGGAATGATGTCGGTGCTGTGGGGCCGCCCGCTCGTCGTGCACGAGCCCGGCGCCGTGGCCGGGATCACCAATCGCATCCTCGGGATCGTCGCCAACCGCGTGATCGTGGGCATGGAAGGCTCGTTCGACCGGCCGATCGCAGAGGCGTACGCCAACCACATTCCGAAACCGCGCCGCGTCGACTGGCTCGGTACGCCGGTGCGATCCGAGATCACCTCGCTTCCGCCGCCCGAGCAGCGCTTCGCGGGCCGCGGCGGGCCGCTGCGCCTGCTGGTCGTGGGCGGCAGCCTCGGCGCGCAGACGATGAACGACCTCGTGCTGGCCGCGCTGAAGGCGATGCCCGAAGCCGACCGCCCGCACGTGGTCCACCAGGCCGGCGCCAAGTTGCACGCCAAGCTCGCCGACGACTATCGCGAAGCGGGCGTGCTGGGCGAGGTCGTGCCCTTCATCGACGACATGGCCTCGCGCTACGCATGGTGCGACGTGATCGTGTGCCGCTCGGGCGCGGTGACGGTCGCCGAGATTTCCGCCGCGGGCCTCGCCTCCATCCTCTTTCCGCTGCCGTGGTTCGTCGCCGACGAGCAGATGGCGAACGCCCGCTTCCTCTCCGACCGCGATGCCGGCATGACGCTGGCGCAGCTCGAGACGAAGCCCGAGGGCCTGGCCGCGATCCTGCGCGGGCTCACGCGCGAGCGGCTGATGGAGGTCGCGAGCAAGGCCCGCGCCCTGGGCAAACCCGGCGCGACGGCTGCGTGCGCCACCGTATGCGAGGAGCTTTGCCGTGCGGCATAAGGTGAAGCGCATCCACTTCGTCGGCATCGGCGGTTCGGGCATGTCGGGCATCGCCGAAGTGCTCGGCAACCTTGGCTACACGGTCACGGGCTCGGATCTCTCCGAGAACTCCGCGGTGAAGCGCCTTCGTGAGATGGGCATCAAGGTCGCGATCGGCCATGCCGCGGCCAACGTCGCGGATGCGGATGCCGTCGTCGTGTCGTCCGCCGTGAAGCCCGACAATCCCGAAGTCGTGAAGGCCCGCGAGACACACGTGCCGATCGTGCCGCGCGCGATGATGCTGGCCGAACTGATGCGCTTCAAGCAGGGCATCGCCATCGCCGGAACGCACGGCAAGACGACCACGACCTCGCTCGTGTCCGCGATCCTGGCCGAGGCCGGGCTCGACCCGACCGTCGTGATCGGCGGGCGCTTGAACTCCATCGGCACCAACGCCAAGCTCGGCAAGGGCGAGTTCCTCGTCGCGGAAGCCGACGAGAGCGACGCGTCGTTCCTGTATCTCCAGCCCGTGATCTCCGTCGTCACCAACATCGACGCGGATCACATGGACACCTACGAGCAGGACTTCGAGAAGCTGAAGGGCGCTTTCGTCGAGTTCCTCGGCCACCTGCCGTTCTACGGGCTCGCCGTGCTCTGCAAGGACGATCCGCACGTGGCCTCGATCATGTCGCGGGTCACCAAGCCGATCCTCACCTACGGCATCTCGTCGGAAGCGGACCTGCGCGGCGAGCACGTGCGCTGGGCGGGCGGCCAGATGAAGTTCACCGCCGTCTCGTACATCAACCACTTCAAGCCGCTCGAGGTCACGCTGAACCTGCCGGGCGAGCACTACGTGAGGAACGCGCTCGCCGCGATCGCCGTGTCGCGCGAGGTGGGCGCTTCCGAGGCCGCGATCCAGAAGGCGTTGATGGAATTCACCGGTGTGGGCCGGCGCTTCCAGCGCTACGGGGACGTCGCGCTCGTCGAGGGCGGGACCTACGCGCTCGTGGACGACTACGGCCACCATCCGGTCGAGATGGCCGCGACCATCGCCGCGGCACGCGGGGCCTTCCCCGGACGCCGCCTCGTGGTCGCCTTCCAGCCGCATCGCTACACCCGCACGCGCGACCTCTTCGAGGATTTCGTGCGCGTGCTCTCGACCGTCGACGAGCTGGTGCTGGCCGACGTGTATTCCGCCGGCGAGGCAGCGATCGTCGCCGCCGACGGCCGCTCGCTCGCCCGCGCGATCCGCGTGGCCGGCAAGGTCGAGCCGGTGTTCGTCGAGGAGGTCGGTGCGATGCGCGAGGCGGTGCTCGATCGCGTGAAGGCCGACGACGTGGTCCTCGTGATCGGCGCCGGATCCATCGGCGGGCTGGCCCCGGAGCTGTCGATGCCGGCCCTCACGAAGCGCAAGCGGAGCTGAGATGGAGATGAGCGACCTCCCCCGCCTCCGCCGCGACGAACCGATGGCTCGCCACGTGAGCTGGCGCGCCGGCGGCGCCGCGCGCACCTTCTTCCACCCCGTGGGCCTGGACGAGCTCTGCGCGTTCCTGCGCGACCTGCCGGCGGGCGAGCCGGTCCTGTTCGTCGGCCTCGGCAGCAACCTGCTCGTGCGCGACGGTGGCTTCCCCGGCACCGTGATCCACACGCACCACGCATTGATCGGCATCACCGACGAGGCTCCGCTTCGCTTCACCGCGATGGCGGGCGTTCCCACGCCACACCTCGCCCGGCACGTCGCCAAGCACGGCGGCGCCGGCGCGGAATGGATGGCCGGCGTGCCCGGCACGATCGGCGGGGCGCTCGCGATGAACGCCGGCTGCTACGGCGGCGAGACGTGGCGCCACGTGGCGTCGGTGCAGACCGTGGACCGCTCGGGCGTGCTGCGCTCGCGTGCGCCTTCGGACTTCGACATCGGCTACCGCCACTGCGTCCCGGCGACGCCGCGCGACGAATGGTTCGTGTCCGGCACGTTCGAATTCAAGCCGGGCGTCGAGGCCGAGGCGATGGCGGGCATGAAGCAGCTGCTCTCGCGCCGTGTGGCCACGCAGCCGCTGAACCAGCCGAACGCGGGCAGCGTCTTCCGCAACCCGCCGGGCGACCACGCGGCGCGGTTGATCGAATCGTGCGGGCTGAAGGGCCACGCGATCGGCGGCGCGCAGGTCTCGCCGAAGCACGCGAATTTCATCGTAAACCTCGGCACGGCGACGGCGCTCGACATCGAGTCGCTGGTCGACCACGTGCAGGCCGAGGTGCTCGCGAAGACGGGAATCGAATTGATCCGCGAGGTGCGGATCGTGGGTGATGCAGCTGTGGGCAAACAAGGTTGAAACACGGAATGGAAACACAGAGGACACAGAGGCGGCACAGAGGACACAGAGGAAACCCAATGCGAATCTTGGGTCGGGATCGTCATGACCATCCCCGTGCGATCCCACGGCTCCCTTTTCACTGTGTCCTCTGTGCCCCCTCTGTGTCCTCCGTGTTGAAGAAGGAAGTTCACTGATGCACGGAATGGGCAAAGTCGCGGTCTTGATGGGCGGTCCGTCCGCGGAGCGCGAGATCTCCTTGATGTCCGGCAAGGGCATCCTCGCCGCGCTTCGCGAGAAGGGCGTGGACGCGCATGCCTTCGATCCGGCCGAGCGCGAGCTCTTCGACTTGAAGCGCGAGAAGTTCGACCGCGCCTTCATCGCGCTGCACGGCCGCTTCGGCGAGGACGGCACCGTGCAGGGCGCCCTCGAAGTGCTGCGCATCCCCTACACCGGCAGCGGCGTGATGGGCTCGGCGCTCGCCATGGACAAGTGGCGCACCAAGCTCGTGTGGCTCGCGGCCGGCATTCCCACGCCGCGCTTCGCGATGGTGAAGCGCACCTCCGATTGGGACAGGGTCGCCGACACACTTGGCATGCCGCTCATCATGAAACCGGTGCGCGAGGGCTCGACGATCGGCCTCACGAAAGTGATGCGCATCGCCGACCTGCCCGAGGCCTACGAGCTCGCGGCGAAGTACGACGACCTCGTGATCGCCGAGGAATTCATCGCCGGGCAGGAGCTCACGGCCTCGGTGCTGGGCGAGGTCGCGCTGCCGCTGATCCGCATCGAGGCGCCGCAGGGCAACTACGACTACCAGAACAAGTACTTCACCGACGACACGCGCTACCACTGCCCCTCGGGCATTCGCGCGGAGGTCGAGGACGAGATCCGCAAGCTCACGCTGAAGAGCTTTCGCGTGCTGGGCTGCCGGGGCTGGGGGCGCGCCGACGCGATGCTGCGTCCCGACGGCACCTTCTCCTTCCTCGAGATGAACACTTCGCCCGGCATGACCAGCCACAGCCTCGTGCCGATGGCCGCGAAGGCGACCGGCATGCCGTACCCGGATCTCTGCGTGCGCATCCTCGAAGGCGCGGCGCTCGACGGGAGGCCGCCCGCATGAACCTCGCCCTGCGGATCGCGCTCGGAACCGTCGCCGTCACCGCGCTGGCCGGCGGCTGCTGGTACGCGTACACGAGCGCCAACGCGCAGCCCGTGATGAGCGTCGGCTTCACCGGCGAATCCGATCGCATCGCGCGCGAGGACCTCGACAAGCTGGCCGAAGCAATTCGCGCCATGCCGCCCGGTGCCGCCACGCTCTCGAACGTGCGCGAGGCCGCCCGCAAGCTTCCTTGGGTGCGCGATGCCAGCGCCCGCCGGCGCTTCCCCGACGGCATGGAAGTGCAGCTGGACGCCTACGAAGCGATGGCGCGCTGGAACGACGGCTTCCTCGTGAGCCCGGACGGCGAGGTCTTCCCGGGCCGCAGCGCGGACAAGCTCCCGAAGTTCCTGGGACCCGACGGCTCGGCCGCGGAAATGACGCACCAGTACACGGGCATCGCGAAGGCCCTCGCCCCGCTGGGCTCGCCGATCGAGGAGCTGCGCCTCTCGCCGCGCGGAGCCTGGCAGGTGGGCCTGGAGTCGGGCCTGGTGCTGGAGCTCGGCCGCGGCGACGTGGTCGCGCGCATCGAGCGCTTCGCCGCCGCCTGGCCGCAGCTCGTGCAGGGCGCGCCGCGCTACGCCGACCTGCGCTACCCGAACGGATTCGCATTGAAGCGCCCGGCCGAAGCGCCGGCTCCGAAAACCGCCAGCAAGACGAAGAAAGCATGATCGATCCCCGCAAACGCGATACCCGCCACCTCCTCGTCGCCCTCGACGTCGGCACGTCGAAGATCGTGACGCTGGTCGCCGAGATCACGCCCGAGCACACGCTGAACCTGATCGGCATGGGCAGCCATCCGTCGCGGGGCCTGAAGAAGGGCGTGGTCGTGAACATCGAGTCCACGGTGAACGCGATCCAGCGCTCGCTCGAGGAAGCCGAGCTCATGGCCGACGCGAAGATCAAGGAAGTGATCACCGCGATCGCCGGCAGCCACATCAAGTCCTTCAACTCGCACGGCATGGTGGCGATCAAGGACAAGGAAGTGCAGCAGTACGACATCGACCGCGTGATCGAGACGGCGCGCGCCGTGAACATCCCGGTCGAGCAGCAGGTCCTGCACATCCTCGAGCAGGAATTCATCATCGACGGGCAGGGCAGCGTCCGCCAGCCGCTCGGCATGAGCGGCATGCGCCTCGAGGTGAAGGTGCACATCGTGACCGGCGCCGTGTCGGCCGCGCAGAACATCATGAAGTGCGTGCGCCGGTGCGGGCTCGAGGTGCACGACCTCATGCTGCAGCCGCTCGCGTCCTCCGACGCCGTGCTGCTCGACGACGAGAAGGAGCTGGGCGTGTGCCTCGTCGACGTGGGCGGCGGCACGACCGACATCGCGGTCTTCACCGACGGCGCCATTCGCCATACGAGTGTCATCCCGATCGCCGGCGACCAGATCACCAACGACATCGCGATGGCGCTTCGCACGCCGACCAAGGATGCCGAGGAGCTGAAGATCCAGCACGGCGTGGCGCTCCGCCAGCTCGCCAGCACCACCGAGATGATCGAGGTGCCGGGCGTCGGCGAACGCGGCCCGCGCGAGCTCTCGCGCCAGACGCTCGCCGAAGTGATCGAGCCGCGCGTCGAAGAACTCTATTCGCTCATCCAGCGGGAGCTTCGCTCCTCCGGCCTGGAAGAGTTGCTGTCTTCCGGAATCGTCCTCACGGGCGGTTCCTCGTTGATGCGAGGCATGGTCGAGCTGGGGGAAGAGGTCTTCCACATGCCCGTCCGGGTCGGCGTTCCCAACTACACGGGCGCGCTCTCCGAAGTGGTTCGCAATCCGCGCTACGCCACCGCCGTGGGCCTGCTGATGGCCGGCCTCGACCAGGTGAAGCGCGAGCAGCACGCACGCATGCAGGGCCAGGGGTTCAAGGACGTATTCGAACGCATGAGGTTGTGGTTCAAGGGCAATTTCTAGAAAAAAGGAGACGACGATGATCGAGCTGTTGGAAAGCACCTCGCCGGAAGCGGTGATCAAGGTGGTCGGCGTGGGCGGCTGCGGCGGAAACGCGGTCGACCACATGATCAACAACGGAGTGAGCGGCGTGGAGTTCATGACCATGAACACCGACGCGCAGGCGCTGAAGCGCTGCCTCGCGAAGACCACGCTGCAGCTGGGCCATGGCATCACCAAGGGCCTGGGCGCGGGCGCGAATCCCGAAGTCGGGAGACTCGCCGCGGAAGAAGACCGCGAACGCATTTCGGAGCTGATCCAGGGCGCCGACATGCTCTTCGTGACGGCCGGCATGGGAGGCGGCACCGGGACCGGTGCGGCGCCCGTCATCGCGCAGATCGCGCGCGAGATGGGGATCCTCACTGTCGCGGTTGTCACGAAGCCGTTCGCGTTCGAGGGCAAGCGCCAGAAGGTGGCTGCCGTCGGGATCGACCAGCTCAAGCAACATGTCGACTCGCTGATCATCATCCCCAACGACCGCCTGATGCAGGTGCTGGGCGAGGACGTCACGTACGAAGACGCGTTCCGCGCCAGCAACGACGTGCTGAACGGCGCCGTCGCGGGCATCGCCGAGGTGATCAACTGCCCCGGCACGGTGAACGTGGACTTCGCCGACGTGCGCACGGTGATGAGCGAGAACGGTGTCGCGATGATGGGATCGGCCACCGCGTCGGGACCGGAACGCGCGCAGTGCGCGGCCGAGCAAGCCGTGCATTCGCCGCTGCTCGAGGACATCCACCTCTCGGGCGCGCGTGGCGTGCTGGTGAACATCACCGCGAGCAAGACGATGAAGCTGAAGGAAGTGCACGAGGTGATGAACACCATCCGCTCGTTCACCGCCGAGGACGCGACCGTGATCTACGGCAGCGTGTTCGACGAGTCGATCGGCGACGCGCTTCGCGTGACCATCGTGGCCACGGGCCTCGGCGGGCCGCAGGCGCAGCGCCAGCAGCCGGTGATGCAAGTGGTGCAGCGCACGGGAACGGACGACGCGCAGGGCGTGAACTACGAAGAGCTGGACCAGCCCACCGCGATCCGCCGCCGCCGGGACCATACGATCGAGGCGCTGCGGCATTCGGGCGTCGAGATGCTCGACATTCCGGCGTTCCTGCGCAAGCAGGCGGATTGATGTTGCTGCTCTAGGAAGGCCCGGACCTCCGGGCTTCGCACTCGCTGGACCTGCCGCCGATCGTCTCCCGGCGGCGGGTGCCGCACTTTCACGGGCCCGCCTCGCGCGGGCCCGTTTTCACTTTTGACTCCCTACACCGCTGCTCGCGATTCAACATGTGAGGAGGGCGAGGGGGTCGGTCGGTCTTTTGTCGTTCGGCACCCGGATCTGGCGGATCGTGGACTCGTCGGGTGCGGCCGTCGTGTCGATGTCGCTTGCACAGGTTGCGGGGGCACATCCGTCACCGCGCTATTGCACCGCACTCCGACGCGAACGGTTCATTCCGCCAGTCCTCTCGCCGAACGAAAAAAGCCCGACGCGACCCCCTGCCCTCCACGACCGTGTGTGATTCGGTGTTCATCGTGGAGCACGACGTCTGCGGCCGCCGATCTTCGGTACCGAACGTCGTATCCGACACGGCCGCGGGGGACAGGGGGCGCGTGGGTCTCTTTTCCTTCGGCGGGAGGACTGGCGAATGGACCGTTCGCGTCGGAGTGCGGCCAAATCATGCGGCCTACGCACTTCGATCCGCACTCGTCGCAAGTGACGTCAACGCGACGACTCCCTACGAATAGTCCACGGTCCGCCAGATCCGGGTGCCGAACGGAAAAAGACCTACCGCCCCCTCGTCTCCCTCGACTGTTTACCGCGCAGCCGAGATCAATAGCGCGGCGGACGCGGGCCGGGCGGCGGCGGGGGCGGGGCGTGCTCCGGCGCCACGGGGCGCACATCGACCGCGACCCTGAGGCGCGGGCCCGGATCGTGCGGCAGGCGCGTGCGCAGCTCGTGGCCGTTGTAGAGGTAGCGCACGTCGTAGCCGACGGTGGCCTCGCGCACTTCCTCGACCTGGCGGCACTTCTCCACCTGGCGCGTGGTGGGCACGCGCTCGACTTCCGTGGCCTGCGCCTGGTTGTTGCGGTCGACCTGGTTGCCGATGGCGCCGCCGGCGATGGTGCCGGCGATGGTGGCCGCCGTGTTGCCGCGGCCGCTGCCGACCTGGTGGCCCGCCACGCCGCCGATGATGGCGCCGAGCACGGTGCCCGGGCCGATGGAGGCACCGGTGTCGGTGCGGGTGACGGTGCGGTTCTCGTAGGTGCGCACCTGCTCGTTCCAGCACTCTTCGCGCTTGATCGGGATGCGCTCGATCACGGGGCGCGACTCGAGGACGCGGGCACTGTCGGAGAAGCCCTGCGCGAACGCGGCGGGCGAGAGGACGGCGAATGCAACGGCGGGAAGCAATAGGCTCTTCATCGGGGCTCCGGAGAGTTCTTGGTGTCTGCCCCCATGTAACGCGCGAACCCCGGCCGCGGATGACCGGTGCGGCGACACCCGCGAGGGTGTCGCCGGACTACGACGCTACTTCTTGGCGGGTGCGGGTGCGGGTGCCGGGGCCGGAGCCTTGGCCGGTGCGGCAGGCACGGGATCGAGCGCGACGGCGAAGGCCTCGGTGTACGTGATCTCGACCTGGTCGCCGACCTTCGCGAGCTTGTACTGGGCCGGATCCTGCACCTTGACTTCGCGCGGTGCGCCTTCGGGACCCTTGAGGGTCACCGTCTGCTTCTTGTCGTCCATCGCGATCACGTTGGTGACGACCTTCGTCTGGCGTCCCGCGACGGCCGCGGGAACTTCGCCCGGCTTTGCCTTCGCCATGCCACCGGTTTCGGTTTTCGCGACCGGAGCCGTGCCACCTTTCTTCAGCTCGATCGACAGCGCCTCGACGTACTTCACGACGACCAGGTCGCCGGCCTTGATCATGTCGAAGTTCTTCACCTCGGGCCCGAGCGTGAGCGTGACGGGCTTGTCGTCCGGCCCGCGCAGCGTGACCGCGCGCTTGGCGCGATCGACGGCCTCGACCTTCGCCGTGGCAGTCACGGTGTTGGTGTCGACGCGCTTCCCGGGCGCCGAAGCTGTCGTGGAGGTGGCGCCTCCCGCGGGTTGCTGCGCGAGCGCGGCCGTGGCGGCGAGCGACGCGGCGAGGAGGGCGAGGGCGTACGTGCTTTTCATGCGAAATCCCCTGTCAGGAGTAGTAAGGAGTGGAGCGGACCCGTAGGATGCACCGAAATCCCGCCCTGCGTGGATGGGACCAAAGTACGATATGACGTCCGAACCGCGCCGGACGATAATCGCGGCAAGCAGCCCCTGGAGGAGTCCCATGAGACGCAGAATCGAAGTCCTGGCGGCATGCGCCGTCACGCTGACCCTGCCGCTGGCCTGGGCCCAGCAGCCCGCCGCCACCGGACAGCAGATGGCGCCGCCCGCGGCGAAGCCCGCCACGCAAACGGCCGCGGCTCCTGCCGCCGGTGCAAAAACCTTCTCGCAGCAGGACCTCGACACGATCCTCGCGCCGATCGCGCTCTACCAGGACGCGCTGCTCGCGCAGATCTTCATGGCGTCCACCTATCCGCTCGAGGTCGTCGAGGCCGCGCGCTGGTCGGCCGCGAACCCGGGCGTGAAGGACAAGGCGCTCGAGGACGCGATGCAGAAGCAGACGTGGGATCCGAGCGTGAAATCGCTCACGTCGGTTCCGACGGTGCTGAAGCAGATGAACGACAAGCTCGACTGGACGCAGAAGCTGGGCGACGCATTCCTCGCGCAGCAGAAGGACGTGATGGACACGGTGCAGTCGCTGCGCTCGAAGGCCGCGCAGAACGGCAACCTCAAGTCCACGCCCGAGCAGAACGTGAAGACGGAGAAGGAAGGCGACAAGACGGTGTACATCGTCGAGTCCGCCAAGCCCGACGTCGTCTACGTGCCGACGTACAACCCGAGCGTGGTCTACGGCACGTGGTGGTATCCGTCCTATCCGCCCTACTACATGTACCCGCCGGGCTATGTGTATGCGCCGGGTCTCGCCTTCGCGACCGGCGTGGTCGTGGGCGCCGCGATCTGGGGCAACATCGGCTGGCGCGGCGGCGACGTGAACATCAACGTCAACAAGTACAACAACTTCAACCGCACCAACATCAGCAATAACAACAACAACTGGAACCACAACGCCGATCACCGCAAGGGCGTCTCGTACCGCGACCAGGGCACGGCCCAGAAGTACAACCGCGGCGGGAACCAGGCGGCGGCGCAATCGCGTGAGCAGTTCCGCGGGCGTACGGAATCCGCGGGGCTTGGCGCCGATGCGCGTGGCAACGTCGGCAGTCAAGGCGGGCAGGGCGGCCAGCGCCTGTCCTCCAGCGACCGCAGCGGTGGCAGCGGCAATTTCGGCGGAGGCGATCGCGGCGGTAGCGGTGGCGGCAACTTCGGCGGTGGCGACCGCGCAGGCGGCGGTGGCAGCTACGGCGGCGGTGCCTCGGCGGGGAGCCATTCCCGCGGCGGCGGCAGTGGCGGCTTCTCCGGCTCCGGCAGCGGCGCCTCGACGCGCGCGGCGAGCTCGCGCGGCTCCATGAGCCGCGGCGGCGGCGGCGGTGGACGAGGCGGCGGCGGACGCCGTTAGGCCCGCATCGGCCCGTCACCCATCGAACAAGGAACAGCCATGAACCTGATGAGAATTTCTTCCCGCATCCTCGCCACCACGGCAGCGGCGCTGGCCTTCGGGGCCTTCGGGGCCTTCGCGGCCACGCCGGCGCCCACGCAGCAACGCACGTTCGCCACCGCCGATGAAGCGGCGGCCGCGCTTGCCGAGGCGGTTCGCTCGGGCGAGGGGAACAAGCTCCTCGCCGTCGTCGGACCCTCCTCGAAGAGCTGGCTCTTCACGGGCGACGAAGTCTCCGACCGCGCCGACTGGAAGCGCTTCCTCGAAGGCTACGACAAGAAGAAGTCCGTGAAGGCGGAAGGCGACGCGAAGGCGACGCTCGTCGTGGGCGACGACGACTGGCCCTTCCCGGCCCCGATCGTGAAGAAGGCCGGCAAGTGGTCCTTCGACGTGAACGCCGGAAAAGAGGAAGTCATCAACCGCCGCGTGGGCCGCAACGAGCTCGACACGATCCAGGTGCTGCTCGCGGTCGTCGATGCGCAGCGCGAGTTTGCGCAGACGCACGACGGCGCGTACGCGAAGCTCTTTCGCTCGACCACGGGCAAGCAGGACGGCTTGTACTGGGCCACGAAGGCCGGCGAGAAGCCGAGCCCGCTGGGCGCGCTCGCGGCCGAGGCCGCTCGCGACGGCTACGGCGGAAAGGCCGGCGGCAAGATCGAGCCCTTCCACGGCTACAGCTACCGGATCCTCACCTCGCAGGGTAAGAGCGCGCAGGGTGGGGCGTACGACTACGTGGCGGGCGGCCGCATGATCGGCGGCTTCGCGGTGCTGGCGTTTCCGGCGAACTACGGCATCTCCGGCGTGAAGACCTTCATCGTGAACCACGACGGCGTCGTGTACGAGAAGGATCTCGGAGCGGGCACGGCCGATGCGGCCGCGAAGATCACGAAGTTCGATCCTTCGAAGGGATGGGAAAAGGTGCCGCAGTAACGCGGCGCCTAGTCCTCGCGGCGCGCGACCTTTCCATCGTCGACGCGCACCTTGTCCCCTTCGCGAAGGTCGGGCTCGTCGTCGAGCATCACGACCTGGAAGCGCCCGTCGTCGAGGCGCACGGTCACTTCCCAGCGTGTGTTGACCTTCACCTTGTCGCGGCCGATCTTCGACGACGAGCCGAGCTGCGGCGGGCCGGCGTCCTTGCCGAAGGGGATCGTGGCCACGAGGCCGGAGGGCTTGGTGCTGTCCGCCGGCGTCGGCTTCTCTTCCTTGGTGATCGTCTTCACGGAGCGCACGACGCCGCATTCGGCGCACTTCGCTTGCAGCGGCACCGGCGCCGAGGGCGCTTGCGCTCCCGCGGATGTCACGAGGCCGAGCAGGACTGCCAGTACGATTCTCATGTTGCCCCCTTTGCGATTCGACTCATTCTAGCAAGGACGTTCCCATGATCCTCTCGCGAACCGCAGCGTGCGCCTTCGGCGCCGCGCTGCTTGCGCTCGTCACGGTCGATGCGCTGGCCCAGGCGGTCGCGCCGCAATCGCGTCCCCGCATCGGGCTCGTGCTCGGCGGCGGCGGCGCGCGCGGCGGCGCCCACCTCGGCGTGCTCGAGGTGCTGGAAGAGCTGCGCATCCCGTTCGATTGCGTGGCCGGCACCAGCATGGGCGCGCTCGTGGGCGGCGCCTACGTGTCGGGCCTCTCGCTCGAGCACATGAAGCAAACCATCCGCGACACCGACTGGGGCGGCATCTTCGACGATTCGGCGGGCCGCGACGAGCTGAACCTGCGCCGCAAGCAACTGGACGACCGTTTCCTCTCCGCGCTCGAGTTCGGAGCGACCTCGGGCGGGTTGCGCTATCGCGAGGGCGCGGTGGCTGGCGAGAAGCTGAAGCTCTTCTTCAACCAGCTCGTGCGCTCGGAGTTCGGCGAGCGGCGTATCGAGGACCTTCCGCTGCCGCTCACGCTGATCGCCACCGACATCGGCAACGGCGACCGCGTGGCGATGCGCTCGGGTGGCCTGTCGAGCGCGATGCGCGCGAGCATGTCGGTGCCCGGTGCAGTGGCGCCCGTGGTGCGCGAAGGTCGCAAGCTCGTCGATGGCGGCCTGGTCGACAACGTCCCCATCCAGGAAGTGCGCGAGCGCTGCGGCGCGGACGTCGTGATTGCCATCAACGTCGGCTCGCCGCTGCTCGAGCCCGAGGCCGTGCAAGGTGTCGTGAGCGTCGTGGGCCAGATGGTGAACCTGCTCACGGAGCAGAACGTGGCCCGTTCGCTGCAGACGCTGAAGCCCAACGACGTCTACATGCGCCCCGAGCTGGGCACGATCACGGCCGGCGATTTCCAACGGCAGATGGAAGCGGCGGACGTGGGCCGGAAGACCGCGCAGATGCAGATCGAGAAGCTGCGCAAGCTCTCGGTTCCGGAGGCCGAGTACAACGCCTGGCGCGACCGCCTGCGCAACCAGCCGGTGAAGACGGCCCCGCGCATCGACGAGGTGCGCGTCGCGGACACGTCGTTCGTGAATGCCGAGACGGTGCGCGACGCCATTCGCCAGAAGGAGGGTGAGGCGCTCGACGCGAAGCAGCTCTCCAGCGACCTGATCCTGCTCTACAGCGGCGGGGACCTGCAGTCGGTCGACTACAGCGTGCTGAACGAGCGCGACAAGACGATCCTGCGCGTGACGCCGGTCGAGAAGGCATGGGGCCCGGACTACCTGCGCTTCGGCCTGAACCTCTCGTCCGATTTCCATGACGCGACGTTCAACATCCGGGCGCTCTATCGCCGCACGTGGCTCAACTCCTACGGCGCCGAGTGGCTCACCGCGCTGCAGCTCGGCAACGAGCATCGCTTCGCGACCGAGTTCTACCAGCCGGTCGAACGGCGCCAGCGCGTTTTCGTCAGCGGCTACGCGGATATCGGCGCGACGAAAGAGGCCCTGTACTACAACGGCTCGCACCAGGCCGACTACTACGCGCGGGGATGGCGCACCGGCTTCGATCTCGGCGCGAATCTCGGCATCTACGGCCAGGCGAAGGTGGGGTGGGTGGAGCGCGGGCAACGCGCCACGGTGGAGACGGGGCCGCCGATCCTGCCGGAGGTGAAGCTGCGCAGCGGCGGGCCGCAACTGCGCCTGGATATCGACACACAGGACTTCGCCTACTTCCCGACGAAGGGCTACCGTCTACAGGCGCGGATCTTCGACGCACAGCACGTGGATGGCGACTTCAAGAAGTACGGGCTCGCGGAGGCCAAGCTCGGCGCCGCGTTCTCGGTGGGCGACCTGATCTTCCTCGGCAAGCTCGAGGGCGGCGGGCCCACGCACGGCACGCTGCCGCCGGGAGACCTCTTCACCCTGGGCGGTCCGCGGAAGCTCGCGAGCTTCGCGCAGGACCAGCTCCGCGGCGAGGAGTACTACTACGGGAGGCTGGACGCGCAGTACCGCCTCACGCGGCCCATCCCCTTGCTGGGGCTGGCCGTGATCGGCGGCATCACGGCCGAGGCCGGGCGGATGCGCGATTCGTTCACGGAGCCCTCCCTCACGGGGTGGCAGTCCTCGTTCGGCGCGTACCTCGCGACGAACAGCGCCTTCGGGCCGATCTACGTGGGCATCGCCGACGGCAAGAACGGCAAGGGGCGGTTCTACTTCTTCGTGGGCACGCCCTAGGGCTCGACGTGCTCATAAGATACTGATATAATTACGGAAATGATCCGCCAACGAACCCTCAAGTCGATCAAGCGCGCCACCGGCGTCGGTCTCCATACCGGCCACAAGGTCGAGATGGTGCTGCGCCCCGCGCCCATCGACACGGGGATCGTCTTCTGCCGCTCCGACCTCCCGGGCAATCCGGCGATCCCGGCGCGCGCCACCAACGTCACGGATACGCGCATGGCGACGGTGGTCGAGCACGAAGGCGCCCGCGTCTCCACGGTGGAGCACCTCATGTCGGCTTTTGCCGGCCTGGGCATCGACAACGCGTTCGTCGACGTGTCGGCCGAGGAAGTGCCGATCATGGACGGCAGCGCGGGCACGTTCGTGTTCCTCATCAATGCCGCCGGCATCGAGGAACAAGCCGCTCCGAAGAAATACATCCGCGTGCTGAAGCGCGTGGCGATCGAGCAGGGCGACAAGCACGTCTCGCTCGAGCCCTTCAACGGCTTCAAGCTCGCGTTCTCGATCGACTTCGACCACCCGGTGTTCGATGCGACCCGCTCCGAAGTGGAGGTCGACTTCGCCGACGTCTCCTTCGTGAAGGAGATCTCGCGCGCGCGCACCTTCGGCTTCACGCAGGACGTCGAGGCCATGCGCTCGGCGGGCCTGGGCCGCGGCGGCTCGCTCGACAACGCGATCGTCATCGACGACTTCCGCGTGCTGAACAGCGAAGGCCTGCGCTTCGACGACGAGTTCGTGAAGCACAAGGCGCTCGACGCCGTGGGCGACCTCTACATGCTCGGCCACCCGCTGATCGGCGCCTTCCACGGCCACAAGTCGGGCCACGCGCTGAACAACCAGCTCGTGCGTGCGCTGCTGGCCGACCAAAGCGCCTGGGAAGTCGCGACCTTCGACCAGGTCGAGGCGCTTCCCCGCGCCTTCGCCAATCTCGCCATCGTCTGACGAATAAAGGGGTCTGACCCCTTTATTGGAATCCCATGCTCGTTATCCGGGTTGTCCTGATCGCCGGCGCCCTGTTCCTGCTGGGCATCGGGGTGGCCTTCCTGGTCACCCGGGACCGGAAGTACCTGAGGCTCGCGTGGCGGGTGGCCCAGTGGGTGCTGGTCCTGCTGGTGGCCGCCGGCCTGGTCTACGTCTTTTCCCGCGTCCTCTTGCTCTGAGGGCGGGCCATCCGGCCCAGGGTCTCCTTGAGGGGGGAGTCGGACATCGCCTCGGCGACCTTGGCCAGGCGTTCCACCGGCATGGGTTCCCTCGGAACGACCGCCCGTCGGGCCGGGCGGACTTCAACTTGAACTTCGACCCGTATTCCGGTAAGCTCCGCTTTCTCGTTTTCTTTCAATGCATTAGATTTCTGCAGGCCCGAAAGAAGGCGGGGAGCCACCTGACGCAGAGCCGCCGCAACCGGCCCGCTGGTGGCATAAATCACAACGGTTGTTCCATCGATGGCGCTCACCCGGCTTACTCTGGCCAGCTCTCCGGGTGCGATGGTCCGGTAGCTTCGCTGCAAGCGATCAATGAGGTTCAGGCGCTCCTGGAGCACTTTCAGCTCGGGAGCATCGCCCAGGACCTTGGATACGGAATCGGTAGCCATCAGAAGAACGACGGGGAGGTAGCAGTGAACATTATTCTCGTTTCGGACAGCCTCGCGAAGAGCCGTTCGGTCACGCTGTCCCAGACGCAGGTCTTCTTCATCGCCTTTGGCATCCTGGCCGCCGGCTTCATGCTGGCCATGGCCACCTATGTCATGACGATGAAGTTCTCCGTCGACCTGCGCAACCCGTACCTTCGCACGCTGCTCGCCGCATTGCACGAAGAACAGAACCGCAAGAACGAAGCCGAGCTGAAGGACAACATCGGAGCCCTCGCCGTGAAGGTGGGCGAGCTCCAGGCCCGCATCCTCCGCCTCGACGCCTTCGGCGACCGCCTTGCCCGCGCCGCCAACATCAAGCGCGAGGAGTTCCGCTTCGACGAGAAGCCCGGCCAGGGCGGCCCGCTCGTGAACGGCGTCGGCCGCGACATCACCGTGGCCGAATTCCAGCAGATGCTCACCGAGATCTCGCGCGTGTTGGACGACCGCGCCGACAAGCTCGGCGTGCTCGACTCCTACCTGATGGACGACCGCCTCGTGAGGAAGACCATCCCAACGACGCTGCCCATCGAGTCGGGCTACTACTCGTCCAACTACGGCTCGCGGATCGACCCCATCAACGGCCGCTCGACGTTCCACACCGGCGTGGATCTCATCGCGCCGCAGGGCACGCCGGTGCTCGCCGCCGCGGGCGGCATCGTCTCCGCCGTCGAGTACCAGGCCGAATACGGCAATCTGG
Organism: Usitatibacter rugosus; assembly: GCF_013003965.1. Lineage (NCBI taxonomy): Bacteria > Pseudomonadati > Pseudomonadota > Betaproteobacteria > Nitrosomonadales > Usitatibacteraceae > Usitatibacter > Usitatibacter rugosus. Next base: position 691,954 of record NZ_CP053069.1, read on the forward strand.
TCGATGTGGACCACGAGAACGGCCTTACCTCCCGCTACGCCCATCTCTCCAAGAGCATGGTGAAGATCGGCGACGTGGTGATGAAGGGCCAGAACATCGCGCTCGTGGGCCAGACCGGCCGCGTGACCGGCCCGCACCTGCACTTCGAAGTCCGGGAAAAGGGCGTCCCCCTCAACCCCAACCGCTTCCTCTCGCTCGGCAACAAGGACGTGGTGATCGGCAACGCCTACCGGAAGTAGCGGTCCCAGGGGTTGATCCCCCAAGGCCCGGCCCCACCTTTCCCTTATAATTTCGCTTTCACCGGCCCCCCAGGGCCGGTTTTCGCATTTTCGACGCCCTCCATCCGTGCTACAGACCGCCCTCAAAGCCCTATTCGGCAGCCGCAACGACCGCCTCCTCAAGACCTACCGGAAGCGCGTCGAACAGATCAACGCCCTCGAGCCCGAGTTCCAGAAGCTCACGGACGAACAGCTCCAGGCCAAGACCCCGGAGCTGAAGAAACGCGTCGCCGACGGGGCGACCCTCGACGACATCCTTCCCGAAGCTTTCGCCACGGTTCGCGAGGCGGGCAAGCGCATCCTCGGCATGCGGCACTTCGACGTGCAGCTGGTCGGCGGCATGGCGCTGCACGAAGGCAAGATCGCGGAGATGCGCACGGGCGAGGGCAAGACGCTCGTCGCCACGCTGCCGTCGTACCTGAACGCGCTCACCGGCAAGGGTGTGCACGTCGTCACGGTGAACGACTACCTCGCCAAGCGCGACGCGGAATGGATGGGACGCATCCATCGCTTCCTCGGCATGTCGGTGGGCGTCGTGATCCCGCAGATGGACGCGCAGGACAAGCAGGCGGCCTACCAGTCCGATATCACCTACGGCACCAACAACGAATTCGGCTTCGACTACCTGCGCGACAACATGGCCACGCAGGTCGGCGAACGCTTCCAGCGCGGACTCAACTTCGCGATCGTCGACGAGGTCGACTCGATCCTCATCGACGAGGCGCGCACGCCGCTCATCATCTCCGGCCAGGCCGAGGATTCGACCGAGCTCTATCGGCGCATCAACGTGCTGATCCCGAAGCTCAAGCCCCAGCCCGAGGAGAAGGCGCCCGGCGACTACTGGGTGGACCTGAAGCAGCATTCGGTCACGCTCTCCGAAGAGGGCCACGAGCACGCCGAGCAGCTCATGAACGAAGCCGGCCTCCTCCCCGAGGGCGCCAGCCTCTACGACCCGGCGAACATCATCCTGATGCACCACCTCTACGCCGGGGTCCGTGCCCATTCGCTCTACCACCGCGACCAGCACTACGTGGTGCAGGACGACGAGGTCGTGATCGTCGACGAGTTCACCGGCCGCATGATGCAGGGCCGCCGCTGGTCCGAGGGCCTGCACCAGGCCGTCGAGGCGAAGGAAGGCACGTCGATCAAGAACGAGAGCCAGACGTTGGCCTCGATCACCTTCCAGAACTACTTCCGCCTCTACAAGAAGCTCTCCGGCATGACGGGAACGGCCGACACCGAGGCCTTCGAGTTCTCGCACATCTACAACCTCGAAACGGTGCTGATCCCCACGCACCGCAAGATGGTCCGCAAGGACTCCAACGACCAGGTCTTCATCACGGCGAAGGAGAAGTACGCCGCGATCATCACCGACGTGAAGGACTGCTACGCGCGCGGCCAGCCCGTGCTGCTCGGCACCACGTCGATCGAGAACTCCGAGCTGATCGCCACGCTGCTGGAGAAGGAAGGCCTGCCGCACCAGGTGCTGAACGCGAAGCAGCACGCGCGCGAGGCGGACATCGTCACGCAGGCCGGCCGTCCGAAGATGGTCACCATCGCCACCAACATGGCGGGCCGCGGCACGGACATCGTGCTCGGCGGCAATCCCGATCCCGAGATCCAGCTGATCAAGACCGACGAGGCGCTGAACGACTCCGAGAAGGATGCGAAGGTCGCCGCCGTCCGCGCCAATTGGGACAGGCTGCACGCCGAGGTGGTCGCTGCCGGCGGCCTGCACATCGTGGGCTCCGAGCGCCACGAGTCGCGCCGCATCGACAACCAGCTGCGCGGCCGCGCCGCCCGCCAGGGCGACCCGGGCTCCTCGCGCTTCTACCTCTCGTTCGAGGATCCGCTGCTCAAGATCTTCGCCGGCGAGAAGCTGAAGGCGGTGATGGGCGCGCTCAAGATCCCCGAGGGCGAGGCGATCGAAGCCAAGATCGTCACGCGCTCGATCGAGAACGCGCAGCGCAAGGTCGAGGCCCGCAACTTCGACATCCGCAAGCAGTTGCTCGAATACGACGACGTCGCGAGCGACCAGCGCAAGGTCATCTACGCGCAGCGTAACGAGCTGCTCGAGTCCCAGGACATCTCGCAGACCATCGCCTCCATCCGCTCCGGCGTGCTGGGCGATACGGTGGTCGAGCACATGCCCGCCGACTCCGTCGAGGAGCAATGGGACATCGCCGGCCTCGAGCGCAAGCTCGAGAGCGACTTCTACACGAAGGCGCCGGTCGCCGACTGGGTCAAGGCCGACGAGACGCTGGACGGCCCGAAGGTCGCCGAGCGCGTGATCGAGGCCTCGGCCAAGGCCTACGCGGACAAGTTCACCAACATCGACGCCGAGGTCGTGCACCACTACGAGCGCGCGGTCATGCTGCAGTCGATCGACACGCATTGGCGCGAGCACCTCGCGGCGCTGGACTACCTGCGCCAGGGCATCCACCTGCGCGGCTACGCGCAGAAGCAGCCGAAGCAGGAATACAAGCGCGAGGCCTTCGAGCTCTTCGGCGCGATGCTGGATTCCATCAAGCGAGACGTGACCCGCCATTTGATGGGCGTGCAGATCCGCTCGCAGGAGCAGGTCGAGGAAGCCGAACGCCGCGCCGAGGAAGCGTCGCGCGTGGTGAAGAACGTCCAGTACAACCACCCGGGCGCGGAGACCGCGCTCGCGGACGAAGGCGATGTCGCCATCGCCGAAGCGCCGCCGCCGCAAGCGATGGGCGATGCCGCGCCGTTCGTGCGCTCGACCAACAAGGTCGGCCGCAACGACCCGTGCCCGTGCGGCTCGGGCAAGAAGTACAAGCAGTGCCACGGCAAGCTCGGCTGACGAATTGATGAATAAAGGGGTCAGAGTCCTTTATTGCTCGCGGCAATAAAGGACTCTGACCCCTTTATTCATCCTCTTTATAATCGGGGGATGCCTGTCCATCTCGATCCCCCGAAGCCCGAAGCCCTCCTCTCCATCTCCGGTGTCCGGCTGGGCATCGCCAAGGCGGGGATCCGGAAGCCCAACCGCAAGGACCTTCTGATCGTCGAGGTGGCGGAAGGCGGGCGTCTCGCGGGCGTCTTCACGCAGAACCGCTACTGCGCCGCTCCGGTGATCGTCTGCCGCGAGCATCTCGCGACCAAGAGCGAGATCCGCGCGCTGGTGATCAACACGGGTGTTGCGAATGCCGGAACCGGTGAGACGGGCCTCGCCAACGCGCGCGCCTCGTGCGGTGCCGTGGCCGAGGCGCTCGGCCTCAAGGCCGACCAGGTGCTGCCGTTCTCCACCGGCGTGATCATGGAGCCGCTGCCCGTCGACCGCCTCATCGCCGGCATCCCGGCCTGCGTCGCCGACCTCAAGCCCGACAACTGGGCAGCCGCGGCCGAGGCGATCATGACCACCGACATCGTCGCCAAGGCCGTGTCGCGCCAGGTCGTGATCGATGGGTTCACCATCACCGTGACCGGCATCGCCAAGGGCGCGGGCATGATCCAGCCGAACATGGCGACGATGCTCGGCTTCATCGCCACCGATGCCACGGTGGGCGGCGAGGCGCTGGCCCACCTCACGCGCTACGTGGCCGAACGCTCCTTCAACGTGATCACCGTCGACGGCGACACGTCCACCAACGATTCGCTCGTCATCGCCGCGACCGGGCATGCGGGCAACCCGCGCATCATCGGCGAGGGCACGGCCGAGTTCGCCCGCCTTTGCGAGGCGGTGCTCGAGGTCGCGCAAATCCTCGCGCAGGCGATCGTGCGCGACGGCGAGGGCGCCACCAAGTTCATCACCATCGCGGTCGACGGCGGCGCCACGCGCGCCGAATGCCTTGCCGTGGGCAAGCGCATCGCGCACTCGCCGCTGGTGAAGACGGCCTTCTTCGCTTCCGATCCCAATCTCGGACGCATCCTCGCGGCCGTGGGCAACGCGGGCATCGCCGATCTCGATCCGACGAAGGTGACGCTGCACCTGGGCGAGTTCCTCGTCGCGGAACGCGGCGGGCGCGCGGCGAGCTACACCGAGGAGCAGGGCAAGGCGGCGATGAAGCCCGCGGAGATCACGATCCGCGTGGGCCTCGGCCGCGGCGACGAATCGGCCACCGTGTGGACCTGCGATTTCTCGTACGACTACGTGAAGATCAATGCCGACTACCGCAGCTAGCCCGGTGCGGGAGTGGCGGCGGGGCGATTGCGTCGTCTCCGACGACCCCGCGCGCCTCCAGTCCGAGACGGTGGTGCGGTTCATCACGGGCAGCTACTGGGCCTCGGGCATCCCCGGCGACACGATGCGCCGCGCGATCGCGAACTCCCTCTGCTTCGGCCTCTATCGTGGCGATGCGCAGATCGGCTTCGCGCGCGTCGTGACGGACCGCGCGACGTTCGGCTACCTGTGCGACGTGTACGTGGACGAGGCGCATCGCGGCGACGGCCTCGGCAAGTGGCTCGTGGCCTGCGTGCTCGAGCATCCGGACCTGCAGGGCCTGCGCCGTCTCTCGCTGATGACGCGCGATGCGCAAGGGCTCTACGAGGGCCTCGGCTTCAAGCCGATGGGCGACCCCGCGCGCTACCTCGAGATCCACCGCCCCGACGTCTACAAGCCCGCCCCCTAGAGGCACCCATGGCCGACGTGAAGAGCTTCGCCCCCCACCTCGAGAAGTACTACGCCAGGCGCGCCGGCGAGTACGAGAAGATCTACGAGAAGCCCGAGCGCCAGGCGGAGCTCGCGTGGCTTCGCGAGCGCATCCCTCGCGCCGTCGAGGGCCGCAAGGTGCTCGAGGTCGCGTGCGGCACCGGCTACTGGACGCAGTTCCTCGCGAAGAAGGCGCGCGCCGTCTACGCCTGCGACATCAACGAGCCCGTGCTCGAGATCGCGCGCGAGAAGGGCCTGCCCCCCAGCGTGCACTTCTTCAAGGCCGATGCGGTGACGCTCGAGGGCGTGCCCACGGGCTGCAACGCGGCGTTCGCGGGCTTCTGGTGGTCGCACGTGAAGAAGGCGGACCTCGCCAAGTTCGTCGAGCGCCTCGCCACGCGCCTCGAGCCGGGCGCCACGGTCGTCATCCTCGACAATCAGTTCCACGAGCAGAGCTCCACGCCGTTGTCGCGACGCGACGCCGAGGGCAACACCTACCAGGTGCGAAAGCTCGCCAACGGCGACGAGTACGAGATCCTCAAGAATTTCCCCACGCCGGAGGAGCTCACGGAAGCCGTGCGCGGTGTCGCCCGCGAGGCGACGCTGGAGACGCTGCAGTACTACTGGCTGCTGCACTTCACGCTCAAATGAGCGCCGACTGGGATCGTCTCGCCACGAAGCTCGAAGCGCTGGTCGACCGCCTCGAGGGCATCCTTCCGCCGAAGCTCGGTGCACCCGACTGGAAGGCGGCGACCGCCTTCCGCTGGCGCAAGCGTAACGGCCGGGGATTCCTCGCCGCCGTGCAGCATCCGCACGCCATCGCGTTCGCGGACCTCAAGGACATCGACGACCAGAAGCAGCGCCTGCGCGAGAACACCGCGCAGTTCGTGGCCGGCCGCCCCGCCAACAACGTGCTGCTCACCGGCGCGCGCGGCACGGGCAAGAGCTCGCTCGTGAAGGCGGCGCTGAACGAGTTCGCGAAGAAAGGCCTGCGGCTGATCGAGGTGGACAAGTCCGACCTCGTGGATCTCTCCGACATCGTGGACCTCGTGGTGGGGCGGAAGGAGCGCTTCATCGTGTTCTGCGACGACCTCTCCTTCGAGGCGAGCGATCCGGGCTACAAGTCGCTCAAGGTCGCGCTGGACGGCTCCATCGCCGGCTCCGCGGACAACCTGCTCATCTACGCGACGTCGAACCGCCGCCACCTCATGCCCGAGTACATGCAGGAGAACCTCGACGCGAAGCACATCGACGGCGAGATCCACCCGGGTGAAACGACGGAAGAGAAGATCTCGCTCTCGGAGCGCTTCGGCCTGCAGCTTTCCTTCTATCCGTTCGACCAGGAGCAGTACCTCGACATCGCGTCGCACTGGGTCGAGGCGTACGGCGGCCGCATGAACGACGAGGTTCGCCGCGCCGCGCTGCTCTGGGCGCTGGAGCGGGGCTCGCGCAGCGGCCGCGTGGCCTCGCAGTTCGCGCGCGACTACGCCGGACGGAAGAAGCGTTGACGAAGGTCACGGAGGTCGCCGCCGCGGTGATCGAACGGGCCGACGGCGAATTCCTCCTCGCCTGCCGTCCCGAGGGCAAGCCCTATCCCGGCTACTGGGAATTTCCCGGCGGAAAGATCGAGCCCGGCGAGTCTCCGCGCCACGCGCTCGATCGTGAGCTGGAGGAGGAGCTCGGGATCCGCGTTCGCGAGGCCACGCCGTGGATCACGCGCCGCTATGTCTACACGCATGCGACCGTGCGCCTGCATTTCTTCCGCGTCACGGCCTGGGACGGCGAGCCCAAGCCGCTCGAGGACCAGGGCATCGCATGGCAGCGGCCGGGCCACACCAGCGTCACGCCGATGCTGCCCGCGAACGCACCGGTGCTCGCCGCGCTCGCCCTGCCGCCCGTGATGGTGGTCTCCGATGCCGAGGCGATGGGCATCGACCCGTGGGTCTCGAAGCTGATCGAGCGCGCGCTGGACGAGCCGCTCCTCGTGCAGGTGCGCGAGAAGACCATGGGCCGCCAACCCTTGCAGCACTTGCTCTCGCGCGTGCTCGCGCGCGCCGGTTCGCTCGGCGCCCGCGTGGTGGTGAACAGCGACAGCGGCGCGCTGCCGCAATCCACCGGCGTGCACCTCACCGCGAAGGCGTTGATGGCGGCGACCGAGCGTCCCGCAGGTGAGCTGGTCGGCGCTTCGGCGCACGACGCCGCGGAGATGGATCAAGCGGAGAAGATCGGCGTCGACTACGCCGTCGTGGGTCCGGTGAAGGCCACGGCCTCGCATCCAGGCGCCACGCCCCTTGGATGGGAACGCTTCGAGGCGATGGTCCGCGAGCGTCCCATGCCGTGCTATGCGATCGGCGGCCTCACCCGCGCGGATCTCGCCGAAGCGAAGCGGCGCGGAGCGCACGGCGTCGCCTTGCGGGGCGCGGCCTTCGAGTGAATGAACGGAAGGAAAGAAGAATGACAAGAACCTGGGCGCTGCTCGCCTTGCTGGCATCCCTCGACGCGGCGGCGCAGGCACCCGCGCCGAAGGAGACGTTCGTCGCGCTCGAAGGGCCGCTGCTGGCCCTCACGCACCTGGAAGTGTTCGACGGAACGGGCGGGCCGGTGATTCGCGATGCGACGATCGTCATTCGCGACGGCCGCATCCAGGCGATCGGCGCGGGCGCGGCCGTGAAGGTCCCCGCCGATGCGAAGGTGGTCGATCTCGCGGGCCACTCGGTGAGCCCGGGCTTCGTGATGCTCCACGAGCACATGTTCTATCCCGTCGCGCCCGGATCGTATGGCGCGCTCTACGAGTCCTTTCCCAAGCTCTACCTCGCGGGCGGCGCGACCACGGTACGCACCGGCGGCAGCATGAGCCCGTACGCCGACATCAACATCGCGCACGAGATCGCCGAGGGCAAGCGGCCGGGTCCCGACATGGACGTGACGGCGCCCTTCCTCGACGGGCCTTCGCCTTTCCTCCAGGACTTCCGCATCCGCAATCCCGAGCAGGCACGCGAGATGGTGCGCTACTGGGCTTCGGCCGGCGCCACGTCTTACAAGGGCTACATGGGCCTGAACCGCGCGCAGCTGGGCGCGATCGTCGACGAAGCGCACAAGGGCAAGCGCAAGGTGACCGCGCACCTGTGCGCAGTGACCTATCGCGAAGCCGCCGACCTCGGCATCGACAACCTCGAGCACGGGTTCCTCGCGTCCACCGACTTCGTCGCGGACAAGAAGATCGACGAGTGTCCCAACCCGCTCGCCGCGCGCGGCTCCTTCGACACGCTGGCGGTGGACGATCCGAAGATGAAGGCGCTGCAGCGCCACCTGATCGAGCGCAAGGTCGCGCTCACTTCGACGCTCACCGTGTTCGAGACCTTTGCGTCGGGACGGCCGATCGCGCCGCCGGAGGCGCTCGACCTCCTGGTGCCGCAGCTTCGCGAATCGTACGTCGCGCGCTGGAGCCAGATCCAGGCGATGAAGGACAACGTCTGGACGCGCATCCTGCCCAAGGAGATGGCGTGGGAGAAGCAGTTCGTCGAAGCGGGCGGGCTCCTCGTCGCGGGGACCGATCCCACCGGCTACGGCGGCGTGATCCCGGGCTATTCGAACGTGCGCCAGGTGGAGCTGCTCGAAGAAGCGGGCTTCCCGCGGGCGCAGGCGCTGCGCATCTCCACGCTGAACGGCGCGATCTATCTCGGCCGCGACAAGGACGTGGGCAGCCTCGCCGAAGGCAAGAGAGCCGACCTCGTGCTCTACAAGGGCAGTCTCTCCTCCGACCCGCTCGCGCTGCGGCAGATCGTGTGGACGATGAAGGCGGGCACGGCCTACGAATCGAAGAAGCTGCTGGCGAGCCTGAAGGGCAAGGTCGGCTTCCAATGAAAAGGGGCGCCCGGCACGGCGCCCCTTTCCCCCCCAGCAACAACCCGTCGGCTACTTCTTCTTCGGCGCGTTCGTCTGCACGAACGTCGAATACGTCTGCTCGGCCACGCGGTGCCACAGGTAGATCTCGTCGCGGAATTTCTTCCACGGCTCGTAGATCTTCTTGAACGACGCATTCTTCGCCGACTCTTCCTCGTAGAGGTCGAACGCCGCGTCCTGGGCCGCCTTCATGATGTCGTTGGAGAACGCGTGGAGCTTCACGCCCTTGGTGATGAGCGAGCGCAGCGCCGCCGGGTTCTTGAAGTCGTACTCGGCCATCATGTCGATGTTCGCTTCGGCCGCCGCCGCCTCGAACGCGGCCTGGTACTCCTTGGGCAGCTTGTCCCACTCCTTCTGCGCCACGTAGAACGAATACATCGAGTTGGATTCCCACCAGCCCGGGTAGTAGTAGTGCGGGGCGACCTTGTAGAAGCCGAGCTTCTCGTCGTCGTACGGGCCGACCCATTCCGCCCCGTCGATCACGCCGCGCTCCAGCGACGGGAAGATGTCGCCGCCGGCGATCTGCTGCGGCACCACGCCCAGGCGCGAGAGCACCTCGCCGCCAAGGCCGGCGATGCGGAACTTGATGCCCTTCAGGTCCGCGACCGTCTTCACTTCCTTCTTCCACCAGCCGCCCATCTGCACGCCGGTGTTGCCGCCGGGGAAGGAGACGAAGCCGTATTCCTTGAAGAAGTCGCGCACGAGCGCCAGGCCGCCGCCGTAGTAGATCCACGCGTTCTGCTGGCGCTGGTTCAAACCGAACGGCAGCGTCGTGTCGAACGCGAACGTCTTGTTCTTGCCGACGAAATAGTAGCTCGCCGTGTGGCAGCACTCGACCGTGCCGTTCTGCACCGCGTCGGCCGCGCCGAAGGCGGGCACGATCTCGCCGGCCGAGAACACCTGGATCTGGAACTTGCCGCCGGTGATCGCCGAGACGCGCTTGGAGAGCGTCTCGGCTCCGCCGTAGATCGTGTCCAGGCTCTTGGGGAAGCTCGACGTGCAGCGCCAGCGCACGCTCGGCAGCGCCGGCGCCTGCGCGACGGCCTGGGTGGCGGCGGCGGCCGAGATGATCCCGGCGCCGGCCATGAAGTCGCGACGGTTCAATGCCATGGTGTTCTTCTCCCTAGTAGGTTTTGTACGGCAGGAACTTTCCATTCAGCGTGACGAGGACCCGGTCGCCCTTCGGATCGGCCTCGCGCACGATGTCCATCTTGAAATCGATCGCGCTCATGATCCCGTCGCCGAATTCTTCGTGGATCAGCTCCTTGATGGTAGTCCCATAGACGTTGACGATTTCATACCAGCGGTAGATGAGCGGATCCGTGGGAACCGCGGTGGGCAGCGATCCCTTGTACGGGACCACCTGCAGCAGGTTCACGGCTTCCTTCGGCAAGCTGAAGATCTTGCCCACCTTCTGGGCCTGGTCCTTCGTGAGGGTCATCTGGCCGAGGCAGGCGGCGGTGACCCATTCCTTCGACTGGCCGACCTTCTTCGCCACGTCGGCCCACTTGATGCCCTTCTGCACCTTCACCGAGTAGATGAGGTCGGTCACGTCTTCGCGATTCATGGGTTTCATGCGTTCTCCGGGTTAGCGGACCTGCTTGAGTGGCGTGACGCCTGCCCCGAGGACGGTGCCGTCCTCGAGCCCGGGACGCACGACGCGCGGCAGGTCTTCGTTGGCCGCTTCCTCGGCTCTTCCCTCCTGGAGCAGCTTGGAGCGATGGACGAGGAAGTCGACGAGGTGGTTGCGGATGCGGTAGTAGTGCGGGTGGTGATGGATATCGTTGCGCGTGCGTTCGCGCGGCAGCGTGTTCACGACCACCTCGGCGATGCGGGCTTCGGGGCCGTTGGTCATGAGCAGGATCTTGTCGGCGAGCAGGATGGCTTCATCGACGTCGTGGGTGATCATGAAGACCGTCTGGTGCGTCTCGGCGCAGATGCGCACGAGCTCCTCCTGGATCGCGCCTCGCGTGAGCGCATCGAGCGCTCCGAAGGGCTCGTCCAGCAGCAGCATCTTGGGCTGGATGGCGAAGGCCCTCGCGATGCCCACGCGCTGCTTCATGCCGCCGGAGAGCTCCGAAGGCTTCTTCGTCTCGTTGCCGGTGAGGTGCACGAGGTCGATGTACTTCTGGCAGTGCGCGTTCACCTTGTCGCGCGACCAGTCGGGCCAGCGCGAGCGCACTCCGAAGGCGATGTTGCCGCGCACCGAAAGCCACGGCATCAATGCATGGCCCTGGAAGACGACGCCGCGGTCGAGGCTCGGGCCGGCGACCTCGCGGCCGTCCATGGTCACCTCGCCCAGTGTTGCCGTATCCAGGCCCGCGAGGATGTTGAGGATGGTCGTCTTGCCGCAGCCCGAGTGGCCGATCACGCAGACGAACTCGCCGCGCTCGAGCGAGAAGCTCACGTTCGCGAACACCGGCTTCGCGCCCTCGGCGAAGCGCCGCGCGAGCCCGCGCACCTGCAGGAAGGGAGGCAGGCCCGTGCTCATTCGACGAAGGTGACCGCGCGCTGCAGCGCACCGAAGAGGAGGTCGAGGATCATGCCGACGACGCCGATCACCAGGATCGCGAAGATCACGTTGGCGAGCGAGAGGTTGTTCCACTCGTTCCACACGAAGTAGCCGACGCCGAGGTTGCCTACCAGCATCTCCGCGGCCACGATCACCAGCCACGCGATGCCCATCGAGATGCGGGCCCCGGTGAGGATCACGGGAGCGGCGGCCGGGAGGATCACCTCGAAGCAGGTGCGCATCGTGCCGGCTTCCAGCGTGCGGGCGACGTTCAGCCATTCGCGGCGGACGCTGGAGACGCCGTGCGCGGTGTTGATCAGCATCGGCCAGATGGAGCAGATGAAGATCACGAAGATGGACGACGTCGCCGAATCCTTGATGGTGTAGAGCGCGAGCGGCATCCACGCCAGCGGCGAGATCGGCTTCAGCACCTGGATGAAGGGGTCGAGCGCGCGGTGCACCATCGGCGAGAGGCCGATCACGAAGCCGAGCGGGATCGCGATCAACGCCGCGAGCAGGAAGCCCAGGCCCACGCGGCCGAGCGAGTACGCGAGCTGGATGCCGATGCCCTTGTCATTGGAGCCGCCGTCGTAGAACGGGTTGGAGAGCTGCTTCCACACCGTGGCACCCATCTGCGAGAGCGTCGGCAGGCCGTCGGACTTCGGCTTGTCCAGCCCCATCATCTTCGCGTACTCGGGGTCCATGCCCGCGGTGGCGCTGGCCTTGGGAAGGCTCGCCAGGTGCCAGGCGAAGAGCAGCACCGCCAGCAGGAGCAGCGACAGGACCCAGGACTTCGCGCGCTCGCGCACGATCTCAGGCCTTCTTTATGGCGAAGCTTTGCACGTACGCCTCCGGCTTCGACGCGTCGAAGGGCTTGCCCATCACGATGATCTTCTTCGGCATGTCGGCGGGAGAGGCGATGCCTTCCTCCTTCATGCGCTTCTTCGCGTCCGTCATGAGGTAGACCTGGTCGACGATGCTCTTGTACTGCACGTCGCCCTTCACGTAGCCCCAGCGCTTCATCTGCGTGAGGATCCACACTCCGAGCGCGTTCCACGGCACCGGGTCGAACTCGATGCGGTTGGGGACCGTCTTCACGTTGCCCAGGCCGTCGGCGTACTTGCCGGTGAGCACCTGTTCCAGCACCGGCACGGGCTGGTTCAGGTAATTCGCGGGCGCGATGGCGTTGGCGATGGTCGTGCGGTTCTCGGGACCGGCGGCCATGGCCGCGGCATTGAGCACGGCCCGGTACATCGCCGCGAAGGTGTTCGGGTTCTCCTTCACCCACTCGGTGCGCACGCCGAAGGAGCAGCACGGGTGGCCGTCCCAGATCTCCTTCGTGAGGAGGTGGATGAAGCCGATCTGGTCGTACACGGCGCGCTGGTTGAACGGATCGGGGCCGAGGTAGCCATCGAGATTGTCGGCGCGCAGGTTGGCCACCATCTCGGGCGGCGGCACGACGCGGATCTGGACGTCCTTGTCCGGGTCGAGCCCGTGCTCCGCAAGGTAGTAGCGCAGCAGGAAGTTGTGCATCGAGTACTCGAAGGGCACGGCGAACTTGAAGCCCTTCCACTGCTTCGGGTCGCGCTTGTCCTTGTGCTTCATGGCGAGCGTGATCGCCTGGCCGTTCGAGTTCTGGATCGTGGCCACGTTCATCGGCAGCGCGCTGGAGCCCACGCCGAGCGAGATGGCGAGCGGCATCGGGGCCAGCATGTGCGAAGCGTCGTACTCCTTGTTCATCACCTTGTCGCGGATCAGCGCCCAGCCGGCGGTCTTCTGCAGCGTGACGTTGAGGCCCTGCTTCTCGTAGAAGCCCAGGGGCAGCGACATGATGAGCGGCGTGGCGCACGTGATCGGGATGAAGCCGATCTTCACGTCCTTCTTCTCGAGCTTGCCCTTCTCCTGCGCCATGGCCTGCAGCGCGCCCAGCGGGAAGAGGCTCGCGATCGCGCCCATCGCCGTGTTGGCGCCGACGGCGCGCAGGAAGCGGCGGCGCTCGGCATCGCGCGGGAAGAGGGCCTTCAGGACGGCAGTCTCGATCGCGCGCTCGGACAACCGTGCGGCATCGGCCTCGTGCGCAGCTTGCGACGCGTGGGCGCCGCAGGTGCAGGCGAGGCGAGCGTTCGGATCGTAGGGATTCTTGAACAGGCTCATCGGACCTCCCGGGGATATCGGGGAAGCAGTGAGCAGCAAGCGTGCCAGCGGCGGTTACGGGGCGGGCAGGAAGCGCGCGCGGCCCCTGCGCACAATCGCGGTGCTAGGCGAGGTGCGCGCGGACCAGTTTGGTGCGGAGCGCCTCTGGGGATTCGGCGAGATCGTGCGCTCCGGCATCGAGCAGCTCCGAGCGGCTGCCGTATCCCCACAGCGCACCCAGGCCGCGCAGGCCGTGGAGCTTCGCCGCCGACATGTCCACGCCGCGGTCGCCGACCATGGCGATGTCGTGTCCTCCCTGCATCGCATGCGTCGCGAGCAGGTGGGCGAGGAGGTCGCGCTTGTCCTCTCGCGTGCCGTCGAGCTCGCAGCCGTGCACGGCCTCGAAGTGCGCGTCGAACCCGAAGTGGCGCACGATCCGGTCGGCGTAGACGAGGGGCTTGGAGGTCGCGACGAAGAGCCGCGTGCCGGAGCCCTGCAGCGCAGTGAGCAGCTCGGCGATGCCGTCGTACGGAGCGTTCTCGAACAGGCCGACGTCGGCGAAGCGCTCGCGGTAATGCGCGAGCGCCTGCTCGACCGTCTCGCGCCGGTCCTCGCCCAACAGCTTTGCCAGCGATGCGCGCAGCGGCGGGCCGATCGCGAAGCACAAGTCGTCCAGTGGTGGCGGCTCGCGTCCCATGCGTTCCAGCGCGTGCGCGATGCTGCGCGTGATGCCCTCGCGCGGATCGGTGAGCGTGCCGTCCAGGTCGAAGAGGACGGCTTTCATGGCAGCAGCGAGCTCACGTCGAGGTGGCGCGACAGGCGTTCGGCATCCGGCGCCCGTTGGTGCGGAAGGATGCCGAGCAGCGGAGCCTGCAGCCGCTCGCGCAGTGTCGCGATGTTTTCCTCCAGCACGGGCATGGCGGGGTCGATCGTGTTCGCGATCCAGCCGGCGAGTGGCAGGCCCTCGGCCGCGATGGCGAGCTCCGTGAGGAGCGCGTGGTTGAGGCAACCCAGGCGCATTCCGACTACGAGCACGACGGGTAGCCCCATCTCGCGCGCGAGATCGGATGCGTCGAACCCTGCCGCGAGGGGAACCCTGAAGCCGCCCACGCCCTCGACCACCGCGAAGTCGCCGCGACTTGCGAGCCGTTCGAAGGCGGCGAAGATCGTCTTGCGTTCGATGCGCACGCCTTCGCGTTGCGCGGCGATGTGCGGGGCCATCGGCTCGGTGAGCAGGATCGGCGTCACGTCGCCGAGCGCGTCATCGCTCCAGCCGGCCGCGCGCAGGAGGGCCACGCTGTCTTCGTTGGCGAGGCGGCCGTCGATCGGGGATGCGCCCGCGGCCACCGGTTTCATCGGTGCGACGCGCATGCCGCGAGCGCGGAGCGCGTGGACGAGCGCGCAGGCGGCGACGGTCTTGCCGACGCCGGTATCCGTCCCGGTGACGAAGACGCCGCGCCTCATCGGGGCGAGCGCTGGAAGTCGATCACCTGGCGGCCGTCCGCGAGCTTGCGCGGCGGCACCTTCCACGCGTGGCCGTAGATGATCTCGTGCGTGGCGGGCAGCGCGCCGCCGCGGCGCAGCGTCTCGTAGTGCGCGGCCATCCGCTTCCAGCGCGCGCGCCCCGCGAGGCCGCGGGATCGATGCGCGGCGGCGTTGTGCGCGCCGATCGCCTTCAGGTCGCGCGCGACCGCCTCCACGGTGTCGTACTCCACGGTGATGATGTCCATCTCCATCACGGGATCGGACAGCCCGGCGTGCACCAGCGCGTCGCCCAGGTCGTGCATGTCGATGAAGGTGTGCACATGCGGTCCGGCGTCGGCGGCGCGGAACGACTCGCGCAGCTCTTTCAGCGTATCGGGTCCGAACGTGGAGAAGAGGAAGAGCCCGCCGGGCTCCAGCACGCGAGAGACCTCCGCGAAGACGAGCTCCGGGCGGCACCACTGCAGCGCGAGGTTGGAGAACACGAGCTGGGCGCTGCCTGTCGCGAACGGCAGGCGCTCCGCATCGGCGCAGACGAGCCGGGGCTTGCCACCCATCACGCGCCTCCACCACGACGTGCGGCGCGAGGCCAGATCCAGCATCGAGGGCGCGAGGTCCACGCCCACGAGCGCCGCGCGCGGGAAGCGCTGGCCGAGGCCTTCGAACGAGGCGCCGGTGCCGCAACCCAGGTCGACCACGAGCGAGGGTCCGACGCGGATCGGGTCGAGGTGCTCGAGCAGGCGATCGCCGACCTCGCGCTGCAGCACCGCACTCTCGTCGTACTGCCGGGCCGCGCGGTCGAACGAACGGCGGATGGCGCGCTTCTCGAGCGGCGCCGGTGCGTCAGGCATTCACGGCCTCCAGCGCGGAGACGAAGGCCTCGGGATGCGAGATGAACGGCAGGTGCGCGGCGTCGGCGATCTCCACCAGGCTCGCGTCGTGCAGGTTCTCCGCGAGCCAGCGCCCGGCCGCGATCGGTGCCAGCGCATCGCGGGCTCCGTGCACGACGATCGAACGCTGGGCGATCGACGGCGCGTCCTCGCGCAGGTCGGTATCTCGGACGATCGCGAGTCCGGCGTCGAGCGCGCTCGGGTCCGGCGCGCCTCGCGACAGCAGCTCCGCGGCGAGCGCGCGCATCGCGGGCCGGCTGTTGGCGCCGCCCAGCGCGTTCAGCGCGACAAAGGTCTTCAGCGTCGCCTCGAAGTCGGTGCGCAGCCCCGCGGCGAACCCGGCGAGCGTCTCCAGCTTCATCGCATGCGGCCAGTCGCGGCGCTCGACGAAGCAGGGTGTCGTGCTCACGAGCGCCAGCGCGCGCACTCGCGCCGGATAACGGAGCGCGATGCGTTGCGCGAGCAAGCCGCCGAGCGACCAGCCGCAGAGCAGCGATCCCGAGGGGATCACCGCGGCGAGCTCGTCGACGGCCTCGTCCAGGCCCCGCAGCGGCATGAACGACGAGTAGCCATGACCCGGGAGGTCGAACGCATGCACGCGGAATTTCCGGGTCAGCGTCTCGACGAGCGGATTCCACACGCCGCCGTGCACGCCCCAGCCGTGGAGCAGCACGAGATCGGGGCCGGCCCCGACGGGCTTCACGTAGGGCGTCATGGGCGGAGCGCCGCTGCGAGCGCGGCGACCAGTGCTTGCACGTCCTCGGTGCGGTGCGCGGCGCTGAGCGAGACGCGCAACCGCGAGGTGCCTTCGGGCACCGTGGGGGGCCGGATGGCGGGCACGAGGAATCCGGCATCGTTCAGGCGCGAGGCGACCTCGAGCGCGCGCTGCGCATCGCCGAGCGGCAGCGGCTGGATGGCGGTCTGCGATTCGCCCAGGGCAATTCCCGCGGCGGAGCACGCGCTCCGGAATTGCGCGATGCGCGCATGCAGGGTGCCCACGACTCCGGGCTCCCGATCGATGAGATCCATCGCGGCAATGGCGGCGCTCGCGGCCATCGGCGGAAGGGCGGTCGAATAGATATAGGTGCGCGCCCGTTGCACGAGCCAGTCCACGAGTCCCGCCTCGCCCGCGACGAACGCGCCGTAGCCCCCGAGCGCCTTGCCGAGCGTGGCCATGTAGACGATGCGCGGCGAGCGGAGCGTCGCGTGCTCGAGCGACCCATGGCCGCGCGCGCCGAGCACGCCGATGCCGTGGGCATCGTCGAGCACCAGCCACGCGTCGTGCGCTTCGCAGAGCTCGAGCAAACGCCCGAGCGGCGCCACGTCGCCGTCCATGCTGAAGACGGTGTCCGTGGCCACGATTCGCAGGGCGCACTTCGATTCGCGCAGCCGCTGCTCGAGTGCCTCCATGTCTCCGTGCGGATAGCGCGTGAAGGTCGCGCGCGACAGGTGCGCGCCGTCGGTGAGGCACGCGTGGTTCAGCTTGTCGGCGAAGATCTCCGCCGAACGGTCGGCGAGCGCGCCCAGGATGCCGAGGTTCGCGGCATAACCGCTCGCGAAGAGCAGGGCGCGCGGCAGGTCCACGAATCGCGCGAAGCGTTCCTCGGCCTCGCGATGGATGTCGAGGTAGCCCGAGACGAGCGGCGAGGCGCCCGCGCCCACGCCGTGCTCGTCGATCGAACGCTTCGCCGCCTCGCGCAGCGCCGGATGGTTGGCGAGGCCGAGATAGTCGTTGCTGGAGAAGTTGAGGAGCTCGCGGCCGCCCGAGCGGATTCGGGGACCCTGGGGTGTCGCGATGGCGCGGCGCGTGCGGCGGAGGCTGCGCTCGCCTGCCGCCTCGAGCCCGAGGACCAGCCGCTCGATGCCGGTGGTGCCCACGGCCTAGCCGTTGGCGATGCCGAGCGCGGCGAGGAGTGCGTCGTCGCGCGCGACGTCCGGGTTGCCCGTCGTGAGCAGCTTCTCGCCGTAGAAGATCGAATTGGCGCCGGCGAAGAAGCACAGCGCCTGCGTGGCCTCGTCCATCTCCTGGCGTCCCGCGGAGAGCCGCACCATGCTCTTCGGCATGAGGATGCGCGCCACCGCGATGGTGCGCACGAACTCCGTCCACGGCAGGCGTTCGGTTCCCGCGAGCGGCGTGCCTTCGACTTGGACCAGGTTGTTGATCGGCACCGACTCGGGCTGCGGATCGAGGCTCGCGAGCTGGGCGAGCAGGCCCGCGCGCTCGGAGCGCGTCTCGCCGAGGCCCACGATGCCGCCGCTGCACACGTGGACGCCGGCGCCGCGCACGCGATCGAGCGTATCGAGGCGGTCCTGGTAGTCGCGCGTGGTGATGATCTCGCCGTAGTACTCGGGCGCGGTGTCGAGGTTGTGGTTGTAGTAGTCGAGGCCTGCGTCGCGGAGTTGCTCCGCCTGGCCGTCCTTCAGCATGCCGAGCGTGCAGCAGGCTTCGAGGCCGAGCTTCTTCACCTCGCGCACCATCTCCAGCACCGGCTCCAGGTCGCGCTGCTTCGGCCCGCGCCACGCCGCGCCCATGCAGAAGCGCGTCGCGCCGTTGGCCTTGGCGGCGGTGGCGAAAGCGACGACATCGGCGAGCGGCAGCAGGTCCTGGTTGTCGATTCCCGTGTGATAGCGTGCCGCCTGCGGGCAATAGCCACAGTCCTCGGAACATCCGCCCGTCTTGATCGACAACAGCGTGGAGCGCTGCACGCGATTCGGATCGAAATGTTCGCGATGCGCGGTATGCGCGCGGAACAGCAGATCGTTGAAGGGGAGATCGAAGAGGCCGAGCGCCTCGGCGCGAAGGGCCTCGAGGCGGGGGTCGGCCGGGGCGGCCGGGGGATGGAAGCGGACGACGGTATCCACGGTGGCAAGATTGCTTATAAGGCCCTGATAATTCTGGATTTTTGTGTTCCTGTCAAATTCACCCTCCTCCTGGATCAGACGGTTGCCGCTTTTTTCAGCAAACGTGGCTCGGTGCGCCCTTTCCGCGGTCCCCCAGGATTGCCTCCTGTGCGGGGCGGAGAGCATGCCCAGCCTCGTATGCCAGCCCTGTGAGCACTCGCTTCCACGTCCGCCGCACCTGCCGGGCGAGGTCACCGCGGCCTTTTCATACGCCTTCCCGGTCGACGGCCTGGTGCACCGCTTCAAGTTCGGGCGGGATCTCGCGGTCGGCGCCTGGTTGGCGGGCCGCCTCGCCGATCGTGTCGCCGGCATCGGGGCGCCGGATGTCCTGGTGGTGCCGCCCCTTTCGCGCGCACGGCTCCGCGAGCGCGGCTTCAACCCGGCGTTGGAAATCGCGCGCCGTGTCAGCCGCGTCGTGAAGACCCGAGTCGACGGGCACGCCATCGAGCGCGTGCGCGACACCGCATCGCAGACCGGCCTCGACCGGCACGCACGCGCCGAGAACCTGCGCGGAGCCTTCCGCTGCGAGCGCGACTATCGCGGCCTTCACGTGGCGCTCGTCGACGATGTGTTCACCACGGGTGCCACGGCGGAGGCGCTCGGGGCATTGCTTCGCCGCCAGGGCGCGGCGCGAGTCGATGTGTGGGTGGTGGCTCGCACGCCGCTGCCGGGCGGGGGCTGACCGTGTTCCACGTCGTCCTGTACCAGCCCGAGATTCCGCCCAATACCGGCAATGTGATCCGCCTCTGCGCCAATACGGGCGCGCGCCTGCACCTGGTGCAGCCGCTCGGGTTCACGCTCGAGGACAAGCAACTGAAGCGCGCGGGCCTCGATTATCACGAGATGACGAACGTCCAGACGCACGTCGATTGGGCCGCGTGCCGCCGCGCCCTCGGCGAGAAGCGCATCTTCGCGGCGAGCACGCGCGGGGAAGTTGCGTATGCAGACGTGCGCTACGAAGCGGGCGACGCCTTCGTCTTCGGCGCGGAGACGGCGGGGCTTCCCGATGCGTTCCTCGAGGAATTCGATCCCGCGCGGCGATTGCGCCTGCCGATGCGGCCGGGCAATCGCAGCCTGAACCTCTCGAACGCGGTGGCGGTGGTGGTGTTCGAGGCCTGGCGCCAGCTCGGCTTCGACGGCGCGGCCTGACGGCCTACTCGGCCTTCGGGTCGCGCGCGAGCAGTTGCCGCACCGCGTCCGCGGGCACGCGGCCCTCGAAGAGCACGGCACAGATGGCGTCGGTGATCGGCATGTCGATCGAGCGGGCGCGAGCGAGGTCGCGCACGGGCTGCGCCGATTGCACGCCCTCGGCGACGTGGCCCAGCTCGCCGAGGATGACCTCCAGCGTTTTCCCGCTTGCGAGCCGCACGCCGACTTCGCGATTGCGCGAGAGGTCGCCGGTGCACGTGAGCACGAGGTCGCCCAGCCCGGTGAGCCCCATGAACGTCTCGCGCGTTCCGCCGAGCGCCACGCCGAGGCGCACGATTTCCGCGAGGCCACGCGTGACGAGCGCGGCGCGGGCGTTGCGTCCGAGGCCCAGGCCGTCGGCAATGCCGGCCGCGATGGCGATCACGTTCTTCACCGCGCCGCCCAGCTCGACGCCGGCCACGTCGGTGCTGGAGTAGATGCGCAGGCGCTCGCCGTTCAGCGCGGCGGACGTGGCCGTGGCGAAGGCTGCGTCCTTCGAGGCGAACACGATCGCCGTGGGTTGCCCGCGCGCGACTTCGAGCGCGAAGCTCGGCCCCGAGAGCGCACCGACGTGCGTGGCCCGAGGAAGAACCTCCGCGACAACCTCATGCGGCAGGCGGCTCGTGCCGCGCTCGAAGCCCTTGCACGCCCACGCGAGCTCCGGCGCGACCTCGAAGGCCGACACGGCCTTCAACGTCTCGCGCAGGCCCGAGGTGGCCGTGGCGACGACGATCAGTTGCGCATCACGGATCGCGGACTCGAGCGAAGCCTCGACGCGGATCGAATCCGGAAGCGGAATCTCGGGAAGGTAGCGGCTGCGCCGCGTGCTGGCGAGCGACTCGGCATCGGCGCGATCGCGGGCCCACAGGCACACCGAATGGCGCGACGAGAACGAAGCTGCAAGGGCCGATCCCCAGGCGCCGGCGCCGAGGATGGCGATCTTCACGCGCTCACAGGCCCCAGACGTGGGCCACGCGGATGTAGCCCTGCTGGCCGTCGCGATGGCGAACCTTGACCCATTCGTTCGCGGGCGGCTCGAGGACCTCGAGGAGCACCTGCTTGTACGCCTCGAAGACGAGCGGCGATTGCGCCGACGCGGCCGCGCGGATGTCGGCGAGCGGCACGGTGACAAGCGCCGTGCGGCGCTCGCCCAGCAGCCGGTTCTCGACCCACGCGACCTCGCCGCCCACGTCGCGCACCTTGGTCCACTGGTCCAACTTCACCAGGACCTCGAGCGGGTAGTGGCGGCTGGCGACGAAGAGCCGGTCGGCCTTCGACGACGGTGCGTCGTAGAGGACCGCGGGCTGCTCGCCGATGGTGCGGAACTCCGTGGCGCCCGCGCCGGCGGCCGCGAACGCCGCGAGGGCGAAGGCGAGCCGCGCGATCGGGCGCCCGGAGGCCATCGTCAGTGCGAGCTGGGGGTGATGATCGACGGGGCCACCGGAGCGGCGGACTCGGCGGCTTGCTGGTAGATCGACTCGAAGTTCACCGGGTTCAGCACGACCGGCGGGAAGCCGGCGCGCGACGTGAGGTCGGAGACGACCTCGCGCGCGTACGGGAACAGCAGGTTCGGGCAGGCGATGCCGAGGATCGGATCGAGATCCTGGCGCGGCACGTTGCGCACGACGAACACGCCGGCCTGGCCGACTTCCACCAGGAACAGCGTCTTGTCCTTCGACTTCGCCGTCACCGTGACGGTGAGGACGGTCATGTACACGTCCGTGTCGACCTGCGTGGAGTTGTGGTGCAGCTGGATGTCGACCGTCGGCACCTCGCGCTCGAGGAACACCTGCGGGGCGTTGGGGATCTCGAGGGAGATGTCCTTCACGAACAGCTTCTCGATTGAGAATTGCGGTTGGTTCTGCGCGTCGCTCATGAAACTTGCCTCTTGTTGTGGGACCGGAGTAGCGGCGCGCCTAGGCGGCGAGCAGCGGTTCGAGGCCGCCCGCCCGGTCGAGGGCGGCCAGGTCGTCGTACCCGCCGACATGGCGGTCGCCGACATAGATCTGGGGAACGGTGCGCCGGCCGGTGCGCTGCATCATCTCCTCGCGCCGCGCGGGCTCGAGGTCGACGCGCACCTTCTCGATGTCGGCCACGCCCTTGGCGCGCAGCAGCCGCTCGGCCATGAGGCAGTAGGGGCAGACCCCGGTCGCGTACATCACGATCTTGGGCACCGCTAGCGCTCCACGGGAAGGCTGGCCTGTTCCCAGGCGGCGAGCCCGCCCTTCAGCTGGAACACGTTGTTGAAGCCGAGCTTCTTCAGCGCGCGCGCGGCGGAGCTGGAGCGGTTGCCGTTGCGGCACGTGACCAGCACCGGCTTGTCCTTGAACTTCTGGATCTCGGAGGCGCGCTTCTCGAGCTCGGCGAGCGGGATGTGGCGCGCGCGCGGCAGGTGGCCGGCGGCGAAATCCTTGTCGTCGCGGATGTCGAGCACGAGCGTGGTCGGCTGGTTCATGAGGCGCGTGGCCTCGAGCGTGCCGAGTGCATCGCTGCCGCCGACGCCGGCGAGGCGGGAGAGTTCGGGCCAGACGAGCAGGACGCCGCTCGCGAGGAAGAGCGCGACGAGCGCGACGTTATTGAGGAGGAATTCGCCCACGGGGGCTTGGCACTTGCGGAAGGGGTGAAGCCCGAGATTTTACCTTATCGGAGGGCCCACTGGAGCACCCAGAGCGTCGCCATGCCGGTGGCGATGGTCGCCACGGCGTTGCGGGTCTGCGCGGCCACGGCCAGCGCCACCAGGCCCGCGATCCAGCGCGGGTTCGAGAACGTCGCGTCGAAGGTGCCCGCGGGCATGAAGAGCCCGGGTGCCACGATGGCGGCCAGCACCGCGGGGGGAACGAAGACCAGCGCCACGCGGAAGGCATGCGGGAACTTGTGGGGGTTGGCGAACAGGATGAAGGAAGCGCGCGTCAGGAACGTGACGAGCCCGACTCCCACGATCGCGAGCCACGTCGTCATCGCGTGCGGATCCGCTCGTAGATCACGCCGGCGGCGATGCCGGCGAGCGATCCCGCGATCAGCGCGAGGCGGTAGGGCAGGCCCGCGGCCACGAGCGCCACGACACCGGCCACGATCGCCGCCGCGAGGTCGGCGCGCGTGCGAAGGACCGGCGCCAGGATCGAGATGAAGGAGAGGACCACGACGAAGTCGAGCGACCAGGTCGTGGGCACCTGGGCTCCGGCCACCGCGCCCGCGATCACGGACGCCTGCCACGTCACGAACAGGGTGAGGCCGAACCCGATGTAGTGCCACTCGCGGTTCGCCGTGTCGCCCGGCTCGCTGAAGCGCTTCACGCCGATCGCGAAGCCCTGGTCGGTCATGAGATACGACATCAGGACGCGCCAACGCAGGGAGAGGTGCGCCACGTGCGGCGAAATCGCGGCGCTGTACATGAGGTGGCGCAGGCTCAGCACCGCCGCCGCGATGAGCACGACGGGCAGTGGCGAGCCGGCCGCGAGCAGCTGCGCGGTGACGAGCTGCGCGATCCCGGAGAACGTGGAGAGCGAGAGCGCCACGCTCTCGAAGGCCGTCATGCCCGCGGCCACGCAGGCCACGCCGGCCACGAACCCGAAGGGCACCGTGCCCGCGAGCATCGGAACGGCTTCGCGGCATCCCGCGAGGAACTCGCGGCGCGCGTCGGGCGTGGGGAACGGGTTCATTTCGGCGGCAAAAGCCGCAATTGTACGGGGCGCGCCTTTGCTAACATCGCATCCATGAAGAAGATCGTCCTGATTCGCCACGGCGAGAGCACGTGGAACAAGGAAAACCGCTTCACCGGCTGGGCCGACGTGGATCTCTCGCCCGCAGGCGTGGAGGAAGCGCAGGCCGCGGGCCGCCTGCTCAAGGCCGAGGGCTACGTGTTCGACATCGCGTTCACCTCGACGTTGAAGCGCGCGATCCGCACGCTGCACTTCGGCCTGGATGCGATGGACCTCGCGTGGATTCCTGAAGAGAAGCACTGGCGCCTGAACGAGCGGCACTACGGGGCGCTCACGGGCTTGAACAAGGCCGAGACCGCGCAGAAGTACGGCGATGCCCAGGTTCTCGTGTGGCGTCGCAGCTACGACATTCCGCCGCCGCTCATGGAGCCGGGCGATGCGGCGAATCCTGCCCGCGACGCGCGCTATGCGTCGCTGCGCCCGGACGAAGTGCCGCGCGGCGAATGCCTCAAGGACACCGTCGAGCGCGTCATGCCGTATTGGAACGAGCGCATCGTGCCCGCGGTGAAGTCCGGGCAGCGCGTGCTCGTCGCCGCGCACGGCAACAGCTTGCGCGCCCTCGTGAAGCACCTGGACGGCATCGCCGACGACAAGATCGTGGAGCTCAACATCCCGACCGCTCGTCCGCTCGTCTACGAGCTCGATGACGCGATGAAGCCCATCCGCAGCTACTACCTCGGCGATGCCGAGGAGATCGCGCGCGCCGCCGCGGCGGTCGCGAACCAGGGCAAAGCGAAATAGCGTGATGCGCCACGCGCGCCGTCTCACGGCGCTGGGGCTCGGGGCCGCGCTGCTCGCGGGCGTGCCCGCCGGTGCGGCCAGGAACGACGCGCCCACGAAGCCCGATGCCGCGGCGAAGTCCACGCAGAGCAAGGCCGAGCTGGAGGCGCTGCGCGGCCGCATCGACGCGTTGCAGAAGAACCTGAGCGCCGCGGAGGAATCGCGCGGCGAGGCCGCGGACCAGCTCCGCGAAAGCGAGAAGGCGGTGAGCGAGGCGCAGCGCTCGCTCTACGCGCTCGCGCAGCAGGCCAAGGCGACGCAGGGCGAGCTGGACGGGGTCGCGCAGCGCGAGCGCGCGGCCCGCGGGGCCCTTGCCGAGCAGGAGGCGCTCGCCGGCCAACTGTTACGCCTGCAATACTTCCAGGGCGCGCCCGATCGCCTGCGCATCCTGCTCGAGGGCCGAGATGCCGCGCAGGTCGCACGCCACCTCGAATATCTCGCCTACATCCAGCGTGCGCGCGCCGGGCTCATCTCCGATTTGCGCAAGGGCGCGGAAACGCTCGCCGGCCTGCAGCGCGAGGCGGCGGAGCGGCGCGAGCAGCTCGCGGCGAACCAGGCGGAGCAGGCGGGCGTCACGCGCCAGCTCGAGAACGAGCGTGCGACGCGCGCGGTGGCGCTGAAGCGCATCGCGGGCGAAGTGGCCAAGGGCAAGCGCGAGATCGACCGCCTGAAGAAGGACGAGGCGCGCCTCACGCGGCTCGTGGAGGAGCTAGCGCGCGCGCTCGCCGCGAAGCCCGCACCACCGCCCGCCAAGGGCAAGGGCAAGACCATCGACCAGGTGGCCGACGCGTCTCTCTCCGCGAAATCTTTCGTGACATTAAAAGGGCGGCTCAAGCTCCCGGTTCGGGGAGAATTGGTGAGCCGCTTCGGTGCGGCCCGCGAGGAAGGCGCCACGTGGAAAGGCCTCTTCATCCGCGCCGAGACCGGAGAGCCCGTACGCGCGGTCGCGGACGGCCAGGTGGTGTATTCCGACTGGCTTCGCGGCTTCGGCAACCTCTTGATCCTGGATCACGGGCGCCGATATATGAGCCTGTACGCCTACAACGACGGGTTGCTCCGCCAGGTTGGCGACACGGTGAAGAGCGGTGACACGATTGCAAACGTAGGGCAGTCGGGTGGAGCAGGGGAATCGGGTCTATACTTTGAATTGAGGCACGACGGACGCGCCTTCGACCCGTTGCAATGGGTAGCCCCTTAAGAGCATCCACGTCCGCTGCCAGGCGTATATCTCCTGAAACGAGATGCCCTCCCCACGGGCTAAAGGATGCGAAAGATGGCGAACAAATTCAAGCAAGCAGGTCTCGTGGCGCTCGGCGCCGCACTCGGCGTTGCCGCCAGCCTGCACTTCTCCGCGGTCGCCGACCGCCAGATGTCCACCCTGTCCCTGCCGGTCGATGACCTTCGCCTCTTCAGCGAGGTGTTCGGCCGCATCAAGAGCGACTACGTGGAACCGGTCGAGGACAAGAAGCTCCTCAAGGAAGCGATCAACGGAATGCTCACGGGGCTCGATCCCCATTCGGCATTCCTCGACCAGGAGGCGTATCGCGACCTCCAGGTCGGCACGCAGGGCGAATTCGGCGGCCTCGGCATCGAGGTCGGCGCCGAAGAGGGCTTCGTGAAGGTCGTGGCCCCGATCGAGGACACGCCCGCGTACCGCGCCGGCATCAAGGCCGGCGACCTCATCGTGAAGATCGACGAGACCTCGCTGAAAGGTGTCACGTTGTCGGATGCCGTGAAGAAGATGCGCGGCAAGCCCAATTCCGAAGTGAAGCTCACGGTGATGCGCAAGGACGAAGCGCAGCCGCTCGAGTTCACGCTGCGCCGCGACGTGATCCGCGTGAAGAGCGTGAAGGCCCGCATGCTGGAACCCGGCTACGGCCTCGTGCGCGTCACGCAGTTCCAGGAGCACACGGGCGAGAACCTCGTCACCGCCATCAACGACCTCTACAAGCAGTCGGGCGGCGAGATGAAGGGCCTCGTGCTGGACCTCCGCCTGAACCCGGGCGGGCTCCTCAATGCCGCCGTCGGCGTTTCCTCCGCCTTCCTGCCGAAGAACGCGCTCGTCGTCTACACCGACGGCCGCACGGACGACGCGAGAATGCGCCTCACCGCCACGAAGGAGAACTACGTGCGCGGCGCGTTCAAGGAGGACTACCTCAACAAGCTCCCGGCCGGCGTGAAGAACGTGCCGCTCGTGGTGCTGGTGAACGGCGCCTCGGCCTCGGCTTCCGAGATCGTCGCGGGCGCCCTGCAGGACCACAAGCGCGCCACCATCATCGGCACGCAGACCTTCGGCAAGGGCTCGGTGCAGACCATCCTGCCGCTGCCGAACAACCAGGCCGTGAAGCTCACGACGGCGCGCTACTACACGCCGGGCGGCCGCTCCATCCAGGCCAAGGGCATCGCGCCCGACATGGTGGTCGAGGACGCGAGCGAGACGCGCATCGTCCTTCGCGAGGCGGATCTCCAGCACCACCTCGCCGGCGAAGACGACGCCTCGGGACCGAAGGGCAACGCCAAGCCGGTCGACAAGATCATCGCGGGCCCGGCCACGGGCAAGGGCGCCACGGCGCCGCTCATCGCCAAGACCGCGCCGAAGGGCGACGCGAAAGGCGATGCGAAAGCGACCGATCCGAAGGACGCTGCCGCCAAGGACGCGAAGAAGGAAGACGTCCAGCTCAACGCGGCGATCAACTTCCTGAAAGGGCAGCCGCTCACGACGACCGCTGCGGTCACGAAGTAGATTCGGCCGCGCGGCCGGCACTCCCGGCCATGGACGACCGCCAACGCCTGCGCTACAGCAGGCACCTGTTGCTGAACGAGTTCGGCGAGGAAGCGCAAGAGCGCCTCCTCGCCGCTCGCGCTTTGGTGATTGGCGCGGGCGGGCTCGGCTCGTCGGCGCTGCTCTTCCTCGCTTCGAGCGGCGTGGGCCACATCACGGTGTGCGACGGGGACCATGTCGACCTCACCAACCTCCAGCGCCAGGTCGTGCACCGCACCGAATCGATCGGCGAGCCCAAGGCGGCCTCCGCCGCGCGCACGCTGGCCGCGCTGAACCCGGACGTGCACGTGGTGGCGCTCGAGGAGCGCGCGGATGCGGAGCGCCTCGCGGAGCTGGTACGCGAGGCCGACGTCGTCCTCGACTGCTCCGACAACTTCGCCACGCGCTATGCGCTGAATCGCGCCTGCGTCGCGTCGCGCAAGCCCCTCGTTTCCGGCGCCGGCATCCGCTTCGACGGGCAGGTCGCGGTGTTCGACCTTCGCGATCCGGCCGCGCCGTGCTATCACTGCCTTTTCCCGCAATCGGCCGAAGCGGCCGAAGAGCGCTGTGCGACGATGGGTGTGTTCGCGCCGCTGGTCGGCGTGATCGGAACCCTGCAGGCGATGGAGGCGATCAAGCTCCTGGCCGGCGTGGGCGAGAGCCTCGCGGGGCGCCTGCAACTGTTCGATGCATTGGGTTCGCGCTGGCACGAGGTTCGCCTCAAGCGCGACCCGCACTGTGCCGCCTGTGGCGTTCCACGCGCCGCGGCAGCTTAGGAGACTACGACATGACACGTTCCATGCTCTTCATCCTCGCGTTCGCCGCGAGCCTCGCCGCGAATGCGCAGGTGCTCTACAAGCTCGTCGACAAGAACGGCAAGATCACCTACGCCGAGAAGATCCCGCCGGGCTTCGACGGCAAGGCCACGCAGGTCGACGTCGATCCCAACCGCAACACGGCCACGCTGCCGAAAGTGCAGAGCTCGAGCCCCTCGGAATCCGGCCCTTCCAAGAGCGCCTTCGCGCCGAGCCCCCGGCAGGTCGCCGAGGCGAAGAGGGAAAAGCGCATCGAGGAGGCCAAGAAGCAACTCGATGCCGCGAAGGCCGAGCTCGCCTCGGCGCTCGAGAATCCGTCGGACAGCGACGTGACGCGCGTGGGCAACGCGGGCGGTGGAAGCCGGCCCGTGTTCAGCGACGAGTACAAGGCGCGTATCGCCAGCCTCGAACAGAAGGTGAAGGACGCCGAGAAGGCCGTCTCCAATGCCGAGACGTTCTAGGCCCGGAGTGCCGCGCCTCTCCCTCGCCGCACTCGCCCTGCTCGTTGCCACCGCGATTCCGTTCGCGGCCGATGCGAAGCTCTACAAGCTCGTCGACAAGAACGGCAAGGTCACGTACGGCGACAAGGTGCCGAAGGGATTCGACGGCGAGGTGACCGAGATCGCCATCGATGCGCCGCCCCCGCCCGCGGCGAATCCGCCGCCCTCCGCTCCGCGCGCATTCCCCGCGGGGCAGGAGCAACCGGCGAAGCGCGACATCAATACCGAGCGCAAGGTGGCGCGCGCGAAGTTTCAATCCGCCCTCGATGCCGCACGCGAGAAGCTCGCCGCGGCGAAGAAGGCGCTGGCCGACGGCGGCGAGATCGCCGAGGACGAGTTCCAGGTGATCCAGCAGCGCATCGCCGCGCAGAAGGACGTGCCGCCTCCGCGTTCCAACTGCTTCCAGCAGCCCGGCGCGATGGTGTGGATCTGCCCGGTGCAGGCGCCCGGCGAGAAGTACCGCGACCGCCAGAAATCGCTCGAGGATGCAGTGAGCGCCGCGGAGGCCGAGGTTGCCGCCGCCGAGGACGCCTATCGCCGCGGGACCGACTAGCGGCTGGCAGCGGCCGCGAGGTCCCAGCGGGGAAACACCGGGAAGCCCGGCTCGTGCGGTGAGCCCATCGGCGCCTTCAACGCCGCCGCGAAAGCGATCATCGCGCCGTTGTCCGTGCAGAGGCGCGCCGGTGGAAAGAACACCTGGCCGCCGCGCGCGGCCGTCGCCGAAGCGAGCTGCGAACGCAGGCTCGTGTTCGCGCCGACACCCCCCGCCACCACCAGCCGCTGCAAGCCTTCGGCATCGAGCGCCTGCAGGCACTTCGCCACGAGCACGTCGACCACCGCGGCCTGGAAGGATGCCGCAAGGTCCGCGCGCGCCGTCTCGTCGAGCGGCGAGTGCTGCCGGACCTTCGTGAGCACGGCCGTCTTGAGGCCGCTGAAGCTGAAGTCGAGGTCGCCGCTGTGGATCTTCGGGCGGGGCAGCTCGTAGCGCTTCGAGTTTCCGCCCTCCGCAAGCCGCGCCAGTGCCGGCCCGCCCGGATAGCCGAGTCCCAGCAGGCTCGCCGTCTTGTCGAAAGCCTCGCCCGCCGCGTCATCGACGGTCTCGCCCAGCAGGCGGTAGCGGCCGACGCCGTCGACGCGCATGAGCTGCGTGTGGCCGCCGGAGACGAGCAACGCGATGAAGGGGAATTCCGGCCGCGGCTCGGCGAGCAGGGGCGAGAGCAGGTGGCCTTCGAGGTGGTGGATCCCCGTCACGGGCTTGCCCAGCGCGAGACCGAGGCCGGCAGCCACCGAGGCGCCGACGAGCAGCGCGCCCGCGAGGCCGGGACCCTGCGTGAACGCGATGAGATCGACGTCGCCCAAGCCGCGTCCCGCCTGGGACAACGCCTCGCGGGCGAGCGGCACGAGGCGCCGGATGTGGTCGCGCGACGCGAGCTCGGGCACCACGCCACCGTAGAGGGCGTGCAGGTCGACCTGGGAATGGAGCGCTTCGCCGAGCAAGCCCTGCTCGGTGTCGTACAGGGCTACCCCGGTCTCGTCGCAGGAGGTCTCGATCCCGAGGATCAGCATGGCAACGCGGACTTTCGTGAGACGCAAAAGCCTGATATTATGCGTGGTTTCCCGCTTCGCACCCCATTTTAGGTTCACCACAATGCCTCTGATTCGAGTCAAGGAAAACGAGCCGTTCGACGTGGCGCTTCGCCGCTTCAAGCGTGCCGTCGAGAAGACCGGCCTCCTCACCGAGCTTCGCGCCCGCGAGTTCTACGAGAAGCCGACCGCCGAGCGCAAGCGCAAGCATGCCGCCGCCGTGAAGCGCCGCTACAAGCGCATGCGCGCGCAGATGCTGCCGCCGAAGCTGTACTAAAAGGCAGCCGCAGCACCCCGAATTTCGCGGCGAGCCGGGCCCAGTGCCCCGCTCGCCGCGATGCTTTTTGCGAATCCTTGGATTGGGACGCCCATGGCCCTGCGAGAGCAACTGAACGACGACATCAAGACCGCGATGAAGGCCCGCGAGGCCGACAAGCTCGGGGCCCTGCGCCTGCTCTCGGCCGCCGTGAAGCAGCGCGAAGTCGACGAGCGCATCACGCTCGACGACGCGGGCGTGATCGCCGTGATCGAGAAGATGCTGAAGCAACGCAAGGACTCGATCGACCAGTACGAGAAAGCCGGCCGCACCGACCTCGCGGACAAGGAGAAGTACGAGGTCGGCATCCTCACGGCCTACATGCCGCAGCAAATGGGCGAGGCGGAAATCGTGGCGATCATCGCCGAGGCGATCGCCAGCACGGGCGCCAAAACCCCGTCCGACATGGGCAAGGTGATGGGCGCGGTGAAACCCAGGGTCGCCGGCAAGGCCGACATGGGCAAGGTCTCCGCGCTGATCAAGTCGAAGCTCGCCGGTTAAGTTTTCGCCCGCGCGCTTCGCCGCGCGGAGGGATAATCCCCCGATGATCCCGCAGGACTTCATCCAGTCGCTGCTCGGCCGCGTCGACATCGTCGACGTCATCGACCGCTACGTGAAGCTGAAGAAGGCGGGCGCCAATTTCCAGGCCTGCTGCCCCTTCCACAACGAGAAGACGCCGTCGTTCTCGGTGAGCCCGTCCAAGCAGTTCTATCACTGCTTCGGCTGCGGCGTGCACGGCAACGCGATCGGCTTCCTGATGGAGTATTCGGGCCAGACGTACCCCGACGCCATCCGCACGCTCGCCGAAAGCGTCGGGCTGCAGGTCCCCGAAGAGAAGGGCCCGGCGCGCCCTCAGTCGCAGCAGGCTCCGGCGCTCACTGCGCTGATGATGGACGCGCTCAACTACTACCGCTCCGAGTTGAAGCGCTCGCCGGTGGCGATCGAATACCTGAAGAAGCGCGGGCTCTCCGGCGAGATCGCCGCGCGCTACGGCCTCGGCTACGCGCCCGACGGCTGGCAGAACCTCGAGTCGGTGTATCCCGACTACAAGGCCGCCATCCTCAAGGACACCGGCCTCATCATCGAGAACGAGCAGGGCAAGAAATACGACCGCTTCCGCGACCGCGTGATGTTTCCCATCCTCGACTCGCGCGGCAACGTGATCGGCTTCGGCGGCCGCGTGATCGGCGAGGGCGAGCCCAAGTACCTGAACTCCCCCGAGACGCCGCTCTTCGAGAAGGGCCGCGAGCTCTACGGCCTCTACCAGGCGCGCCGCGCGATCCGCGACGCCAACCGCGTCGTCGTGGTCGAGGGCTACATGGACGTGGTGGCCCTCGCGCAGCACGGCGTGGAGAACGCCGTCGCCACGCTCGGCACGGCCACGACCGCGACGCATGTGCAGAAGCTGCTGCGCCTCGCGGACAACGTGGTGTTCTCCTTCGACGGCGACAACGCCGGGCGCAAGGCGGCGTGGCGCGCTCTCGAGGTGGCGCTGCCGGTGCTCGCCGACGGCAAGGCCGTGAGCTTCCTCTTCCTGCCCGCCGAGGACGATCCCGACACGTTCGTCCGCGCGCACGGCAAGGACGCGTTCGTGAAGGAGCTGGACACCGCGCGCCCTCTCTCGCAGTTCCTCCTGGGCGAGCTCGCGGGGCGCGAGAAGATGGAGACCGAGGAAGGCCGCGCGCGCTTCCTGGCGGAAGCGAAGCCCCTGGTCGCGAAGATCGGAGCGCCGGCGCTGGCCGCGCTCGTCCGCCAGCGTGTGGGCGAGCTGAGCGGGCTCTCGTCGCAGGACCTGGGAGCGCTCCTGCCCCGCGAATCGGCACCTTCCGCGGCCCCGGCAAGTTCCTATGGGTCGTCCTATGGGTCGTCGCGGAGCCGCCGGTCCGAGCCCCGCTCCTCGCCGGCGGCCGCCGAGCAGCTGCGCATCGTGGGCCTGCTGGTGAACCACCCCGAGCTCGCCGCCCAGGTCGAGCTTCCGGCCGGCGCCCGGATGACTCCGGACCGCGAGGCGGTGCGTAACGTGCTGGAGCGGATTCGGGAGGCCGGCCCGGGTGTTACCCCGGCAATGGCCCTGGAAGTCTTCCGGGGGTTGCCCGAGGAGGAAATCGTCACCACTTCTGCTTCGGGCATCGCCCGCGAGCTTTCCGAGGGGCATTTCGACCCCTGGCCGGAGGTCAGTGGGTACTTCCAGCGCTGGACCGAGGAAGAGCAGAAACAGGAGCTCCAGGAGCTGTTCGTCCTGATCCGGGAGGACCGGGCCTCCCCGGCCGAGCGGGAGCGCTATTCGGCCCTCATGCAGGCCCTGAAAAGCCGAAACGAAACGCAGGAAATGCCGTCAAAAGTTTGATATAATTGCAGGTTTTCCCGATCCGACACGTGGACCCCGCGCAAAACGCGGATTCCTAGCCACGTCAGCGGACCGGCCCGACCCTTCCGGGAGAGATCGTTGAGCAAACCGTCCAGAGAGCAAAAAGCCGAGGTCAAGCAGGCTGAAGTCGAGGCCCAGAAGAAGCGCCTCAAGACCCTGATCGTCCTTGGCAAGGACCGCGGCTACCTTACGTACGCCGAGATCAACGACCACCTGCCCGACGACATGACCGACGCCGAGCAGATCGAGGGCGTCGTCACGATGCTCGCCGACATGGGCATCGCCGTGTACGACGAGGCCCCGGACGCCGAGCAGATGCTGCTGAACGACACCACCCCCCGGGTGGCGGACGAAGCCGTGCTCGAAGAGGCCGAAGAAGCCCTCTCCCTCACCGTCGATTCCGAGTTCGGCCGCACCACCGACCCCGTGCGCATGTACATGCGCGAGATGGGCTCCGTGGAGCTGCTCACGCGCGAGGGCGAGATCGAGATCGCCAAGCGCATCGAGGATGGCCTCAAGCACATGATCCAGGCGATCTCGTCGTGCCCGACGACGATCGAGGAGATCCTGCGCCTGGCCGACCTGATCGAAAAAGACGAGATGCGCATCGACGAGCTGGTCGATGGCCTCGTGGATGCCGACGAGGAAGCGCTCGCGCAGCAGGAAGCCGCGGACGAAGCCGAAGAGGAAATCGAGGAAGAAGAGACCACCGAAGAGGAAGACGCCGAGATGGCGTCGGCCGACCTGGAGCGCCTCAAGCAGGACTCCCTCGTCCACTTCAACAAGATCCGCCGCCTCTACAAGCGCATGAAGAAGGTCCTGGGCGAGAAGGGCTACCGCTCGCGCGCCTACAAGGACCTGCAGGAAGACATCAGCAACGAGCTGCTCGCCATCCGCTTCACGGCCAAGCAGGTCGAGTACCTGTGCAACGGGCTTCGCCAGCTGGTGGAGCGCGTGCGTTCGCACGAGCGCGAGATCATGGATCTCGCCACGCGCAACGCCAACATGCCGCGCGCGCACTTCATCAAGGTCTTCCCGGGCAACGAGACGAACCTCAAGTGGGTCGGCGAGGAAATCGCCTCCGGCAAGGCGTTCGCCAAGGCGCTCGAGCGCTTCAAGCCCGCGGTGATGGAGCAGCAGGACAAGCTGATCCAGCTGCAGAAGGACGTGGGCATCCCGATCCGGGATCTCAAGGAAATCGCGCGCCAGATGTCGACGGGCGAAGCCAAGGCCCGCCGCGCCAAGCGCGAGATGATCGAGGCCAACCTGCGCCTCGTGATCTCGATCGCGAAGAAGTACACGAACCGCGGCCTGCAGTTCCTCGACTTGATCCAGGAGGGCAACATCGGCCTGATGAAAGCGGTCGACAAGTTCGAATACCGGCGCGGCTACAAATTCTCGACGTACGCCACGTGGTGGATCCGCCAGGCCATCACGCGCTCGATCGCCGACCAGGCGCGCACCATCCGCATCCCGGTGCACATGATCGAGACGATCAACAAGATGAACCGCATCTCGCGCCAGATCCTCCAGGAGACCGGGCAGGAGCCGGATCCCGCGACGCTCGCCGTGAAGATGGAGATGCCCGAGGAGAAGATCCGCAAGATCCTCAAGATCTCGAAAGAGCCGATCTCGATGGAGACGCCGATCGGCGACGACGACGATTCGCACCTCGGCGATTTCATCGAGGACCAGGCCGGCCTGGCTCCCGCGGACTCGGCGCTGTATGCCAGCCTGCGCGAAGCGACCAAGGACGTGCTGGATTCCCTCACGCCCCGCGAGGCGAAGGTGCTTCGCATGCGCTTCGGCATCGAGATGAACACCGACCACACGCTGGAAGAAGTCGGCAAGCAGTTCGACGTGACGCGCGAGCGCATCCGCCAGATCGAGGCGAAGGCGCTTCGCAAGCTCCGCCATCCGTCGCGTTCGGAGAAGCTCCGCAGCTTCCTCGAGGGCGAAGGCTGATTGCAGTCGTTCCCGCGCTGGCGGGAATCCAGTCCGAAAGAAAGCCCGCTCACGCGGGCTTTTTTTCGCCCTGCGTTTGGCGCGGGTTCGCCCGAAAGTCGTGGAAAGCGATACTTCCAGACGCGAGTATCGAAACTTTGCAGTCTGTCCTTGCCGCCGGCGGCCGGTGCGCCCAACCATGGGCTCGTTCCAACAGCCCAAGGAGCAAACGTGTCGAGACGCAAAGTGTTCGGTTGCATCGTGTGCGCGGTGGCGCTGTCGCAATCCGCGATCGCCAGCCCGCGCGATGGGATGTCCGAGTTGAGCGCCGCCTCCCTGTTGCCGATCGCGGTGTCGGTGGTGGCGCCGGTGATGATCATCGAGGGCGGAGCCAAGCTCACGGTCCAGGCGGTCGAAGCTTCGGGACGGGGGACCAAGCTCGTGCTCGAGCGTGCGTCGGACGGCGCGCGGGCCAGCGTGCAGCTCGCGGGCCAGGCGGTCGGCGGATTCTCGGTGGCCGTCGGCACCGCGATCACGGCGACGGCGGTGAGCACCGGTGTCGTCCTCTCCGCCGCGGGCCAGGTGCTCGCGTTCGTCCCCAACGAGCTCGGCAACGCGCTGCTGTACAACGAGCGCATCTCGCACTGAGGCCGCCATGACGATACTTCGCAGCAGCGTCGTGGGACTCCTCATCCTCGCGAGCGTGGCATCGGGAGCCGCGTACGCCGGGCGTCCCTGTGAAGAGAAGCCGCACCAGGTCGCGGACGTGCAGCAGGCGATGGCGCTCGCGCAGAAGACCGCGCAACGCCTCGACGCGAGCGGCGCGCAGGTCGCGATGCTGGCCCGCGTCGGCCAGGACCTCGGCCGCTATGGCCTCTCGTGGTCGCACTTCGGCTACGCGTACCGCGAGTCGCCTTCGTCGCCGTGGCGCGTGGTGCACAAGCTCAACCATTGCGGGACCGCGACCTCGGCGATTTACCGCCAGGGGCTCGGCGAGTTCTTCCTCGACGGGATGCATCGCTACGAGGCCGGCATCGTCGTCCTGTCGCCGGCGGTCCAGGAGCGCCTGCTGCCGTTGCTGCGTGACGATGCGCGCGCGGTGGCGTGGCACTCCGAGCCGTACAACATGCTCGCGTATCCGTGGTCGACGCAGTACCAGCAGTCGAACCAGTGGGCGATCGAGACGCTGGCGGGCGCGATGGATCCCGCCGTGCGCGGGCGCCCGCAGGCGCAGGCCTGGCTGCAGCTGCACGACTACCGGCCCACGACGCTCAAGCTCGGGGCGATGACGCGGCTCGGAGCGCGCGCGACGCGCGCCAACATCGCCTTCGACGATCACCCGAACGACAAGCGGTTCTCGGATCGCATCGAGACGGTGACGGTGGACTCGGTCTTCGCGTGGGTGCAGCGCGATGGCCTGGGCGGCCCGGTGCAGCGCGTGCAGTGAGGCGGACGCTGCCCGGCTAGCCCAGGAGGGAGTTCATGTGGCGAAGCCGGTCGGCGATGCCGCGCAGCATCGCCATCGCGAACGCGGGCTCCTTCTTCACGGCGCCCAGCAGCGTGGCGCGGTCGATGGCGAGGAGCTCCGTGTCTTCCGTGGAGCCGGCGCGCGCGGTGCGCGGCGACTGGTCGATGACGGCCATCTCGCCGAACGCTCCGCCGGGACCGACGACCTCGACGATGTTGGAGCCGATGGCGATCGCGACCTTGCCGCTCTTCACGACGTACATGTAAACGCCGACCTGGCCTTCCTTCATGATGATGGTGCCCTGCGGGTAGCGCAGCAGCGCTCCCGTGGGCAGCGCCTTCTGCAGGCGCTCCATCAACCCGGGCTCGAACACGCTGGCTTCGCGGGCCGCGGAGCCGGGCTTGAGCGCGCGCGACGCGACGCGCGCGGCGATGAGGCGCAGGCGGTCGTACATCACGGAGGCCAGCATCATCGCGAACTCCGGGCTTTGCCCGAGGGCGGTCTCGAGCTCGCTCGCATCCATCGAATACACGAGGCCGCCGGTCTTGGCGGTGGCCGTGGCGCTGCGGGGGCGCCCGCTGATCACCGACATCTCTCCGAAGACATCGCCCTGCCCGACGATGTCGAGCGCCTTGCCGGCGCGCGTGAGCGTGACCTCGCCCTCGGCGATGTAGTACATGCGGCTGCCCGAGCGCAGGAAGCCGCCTTTCTGCGACGGGTCGTCCTCGGTGAAGAGTAATTGGTTGGGCGCGCACTTCTCCTCCTTGCCGGCGGCCTTGAAGACGCGCGCGGCGACGGCGGGATCGTAGAAGCGGCTGGTGGTGGCCTTGAACGGCGCCGCGGCGGGCGGCGCGGGGGGCGTGGGCGTGCCGGCGGAGGGTGCGGGTGCTGCGCCCGGGGCGGGCGACGGCTTGGTGAAATCGAAATCGTCCGTGTCGGACATGGGCAGGTGCGCGGGAAGCGATTGTTAGAATGCGAACTTCGATTGTACGTGCCGCACGTGGGCCTGTAGCTCAGACGGTTAGAGCAGGGGACTCATAATCCCTTGGTCCCTGGTTCGAATCCAGGCGGGCCCACCCCCCCTCCAACGAAAAAGGGCCGGCAGATGCCGACCCCATTTCATCCTGCACGCGGCTTACTTCGGAACGTTGGTCCTCGAACGCAGCGACTCCGTGCTCTCGTACTGCCCACGCTCGATGGCGCGGTCCTTGTCGACCGTGGTCTGTGCCGGATCGCGATATTTCTTCGGCAGGTTGCTGCCGGTGCTGTAGACGACTTCCTCGCGGGGCTCGTCCGTGGCGGGGGCGGTCGTGGCGCAACCGCCCAGGATGACGCCGAGCGAAAGGATCGTGAAAACCAATTTCATTGCAGCAGTCTCCAGGGCCTATTGGGGTCCTGCGACTCTACTGGACAACCGCCGCCGGTGTCGATGGCCTAGGGGCGGGAGCACATGACCGCGCCCTCGATGATCCAGCCCACGCGGCGCATGTCTCGCATCGTCGAATCGCTGGTGCTGAAGCGATGGTTGCTGTCGTTCTGCGGGAAGCGGTTGTTGTACGCACGCTGGACCTTCAGGTAGCCGTCGGGGCACGTGAGGCCGGGCTGGCCGACGCGGCGCGCGTAGAAGACGACGCCCTCGAGGAACCAGCCGCGATCCGCGAGAGGGCATTCCGAAGGCTCCGCGCTGAAGAAATGCGAGTTGGGCCCGCCGTTGAGGCCGCCATAGGAGCGGCATACCTGTGCCGCGGCGAGCGCCGGATCCGAAGGCGGCTGGAACCAGCGCCATCCCTTGAACGAGTACCCCGTGGGCTGCCAGCCGTCGGCGAGGATGATCGGGATGTCCGAGGGCTCGATCGTCATGAAGTAGTGGTTGATCCTCGGGTGGTAGTACTCGAGCACGCGCTCCTCGCCCAGCGTGTTGGCGAAGGGCTGGTGCACGTCGATCGTCATCTCGTCGTTGGGGCCGCCGATCACCGACTTCATGCGGATGAAGCGCGACATGGCACCGGGATCCAACGGATTGCCGAGGTACGCATTCAGGAACGTGGAGGTCCACGTGATGATGTCGCCCACGTACTCCGGCCGGAACTCGTGCGGGATGTTCATCTCGACGAGGTAGTGCGAGGCGGGAATGCGGTTCACGGCCTGGCGCGTCATCCCCACGGGCGCGGTGGTGTCCTCGGTGCCGGCCATGCCGAGGAAGGGCACGGTGACGCTGTCGGCACCGGATTGGTCGTCGCAGAACGAAGGCAGGAACGTTTGCCCCGCGTAGGGAACAAGCCCCACGGCAGCCTTCACTCGCGGATCGCGCGCGGTTTCGCTGCAGGCCTTGCTGAGGCTCGTGGTGAGCCTGGCGCCGGTGAGGTTGAGGATCGCCTGGCCGCCCATGCTGGCGCCGAAGGCGCCGATGCGATCCGGATCCACCGCGCCGCCGAACACGGGATGCGCGAGCATGAGGTCGACGACGGCCTTCAATGCGAGCGGGCGCATGGCTTCCAGCTCGACCACCTCGTCGAAATGCGTGAGGACGAAGGCGGCATCGCCGATGTCCTCGACGCGCACGCGCGAGAAGCGCGGATCGCCGTGGAAGGGTGCCGCGACGACATAGCCCTGCGCAGCGAGCTGCACGAGCGCCTCGAGGTGACCGGGGCTGATGGGACTGCCCGCGAGACCATGCGAGAAGAGCAGCAGCGGAAGGCGGGTGCCGATCACTTTCGGCCACTGGCCCGCGGGCTGCATGTGCGGCACCGTGCTGCCGGTTTGCGGGAGCGTGTACCCGGGATCCGTGTTCGAGCTTGGCGTGGGATGGCAGACGATCACGACGTGCGCGACCTGCCTTCCGGCGAAGTTCGTGTAGAGATGGCGTTGGTCCGGCACCGGGAGGTTGATGTTGAGCGTGGTGCCGGGGTTGCGGAGGATCTGCGAGATGTATCGCGCCTGGCCGTTGGAAGGCTTGCCCTCCCAGAAATCCTCGGGCTGCGTGCCGCCGTACTGCGCGATGAGCGCGGGGTCCTGCTCGACGTTGGTGCAGGCGACTGCATAGAGGCCGTTGCCCACGGCGCCGACGGCGAGCTCGTGGTTGAAGGCGAGGGCGGGCAGCGCAAGCATTGCAAGGGCGGCCGCGGCAAGGTGTCGGAGGGTCATGGGTCTCGGGAACGGTAGAATCAGGAATACAACGCGGGACCAACGGGTATGGACGACATCACGAAGCTGCGGCGCATCCTTCGGACCTCCCGGACCGTGGCGGTGGTGGGTCTTTCCGCCAACTGGTACCGGCCCAGCTTCTTCGCCGCGAAGTACATGCAGGAACATGGCTACCGGATCATCCCTGTCAATCCACAATATGACAGCGTACTGGGTGAAAAGTGCCATGCGTCGCTGCGGGATATACCGGAACCTGTGGATATCGTGGACTGCTTCCGCAAGAGCTCCGAGATTCCCGCCCTCGCCGAGGAGGCGATCGCCATCGGCGCGAAGGTCCTGTGGATGCAGCTCGGTGTCGAGAATGCCGCCGCACGTGCGCGTGCCGAGGCGGCCGGACTCGAAGTCGTCGAGAACCGCTGCGTGA
Organism: Usitatibacter rugosus; assembly: GCF_013003965.1. Taxonomy (NCBI): domain Bacteria; kingdom Pseudomonadati; phylum Pseudomonadota; class Betaproteobacteria; order Nitrosomonadales; family Usitatibacteraceae; genus Usitatibacter; species Usitatibacter rugosus. The sequence goes on from NZ_CP053069.1 coordinate 731,679, forward strand.
AGATCGAGCACGCGCGCCTGTTCGGGGGCCTCGGCTGGATCGGTGTCGACACCGGCATCATCTCGGCCAAGCGTCCCGTATGACACTCCCTGGAGGAATCATGGAACTGTGGCTCATCTGGCTGATCCTGGGCTTCGTGCTCGTCACCATCGAGCTCGCGACTGGAACCTTCTATCTCCTGGTCCTCGGCCTCGGAGCCTTCGCGGGCGCCCTGGCCACGTGGGCCGGCGCCAACGTGCTCGTGCAGGCGGTGGTCGCCGCCATCGTGTCGTTGCTGGGCGCGTGGGCCGTGCACCACTGGCACGCCCGCAATCGCGGAACGCCCGCCGAGGCGATGGCGAGCAATTTCCTCGACCGCGGACAACCGGTCGTGCTCGAGTCGTGGGTCGACGAGCGCCACGGCCTCGCGCGCGTGAAGTACCGCGGCACGTCGTGGGACGCGAGGCTGGTCGGTCCGGCCGCGCAGACCGCGCTCGGCACCACGCTCTACATCGAAGGGCAGGAGGGCAGCCTGCTCCTGGCCGGCGCCCTGCCGCCGGCAGCGCGCTGAACCCGTAGCCAAAACAATTCCACAGGAGGCTCCCCCATGTTCTGGAAAACCGCCATCGCGATCGTCCTCACCGTGCTCGCCGCGTTCCTCACGCACAGCGCCCTGGTGACGATCGCGACGTTCTTCCTCGCGATGGTCGTCGTCCTCATCTTCGAGGGCATCCGCGTCGTTCCGCAGCAGCAGGCGTGGGTCATCGAGCGCCTCGGCAAGTTCCATGCGGTTCTGCCGCCGGGCCTGAACGTCATCGTCCCGTTCGTCGATCGCGTGGCCTATCGCCACTCGCTGAAGGAAGTGCCGCTCGACATCCCCGAGCAGGTCTGCATCACGAAGGACAACACCCAGCTCGCGGTCGACGGGATCATCTACTACCAGGTGAGCGATCCGAAGCTCGCCTCGTACGGATCGTCGGACTACGTGCTCGCGATCTCGCAGCTCGCCCAGACGGCGCTGCGCAGCGAGGTCGGCAAGATGGAGCTCGACAAGACGTTCGAGAGCCGCGACGAGATCAACCACCGCGTCGTGTCCGTGCTCGACGAAGCCGGCCGCACGTGGGGCATCAAGGTGCTGCGCTACGAGATCAAGAGCCTCACGCCGCCGGAAGCGATCCTGCGCTCCATGCAGGCGCAGATCACCGCGGAGCGGGAGAAAAGGGCGTTGATCGCGAAGTCCGAAGGCCAGCGCCAGCAGGAGATCAACATCGCCGACGGCGCGAAGCAGGCCAAGGTGCTGCAGTCCGAAGGCGACAAGGTCTCGCAGATCAACAAGGCGCAGGGTGAAGCCCAGGCGCTCACGCTCGTGGCCGAGGCCAACGCGGCCGCGGTGCGGGTCGTCGCGGCGGCGCTGGAGTCCAACGGCGGCCTGAACGCGGCGAACCTGAAGGTCGCCCAGCTCTACATCGAGGCGTTCTCGAGTCTCGCGAAGACCGGCAATACGCTGATCATTCCGCAGAACGTCTCCGACGTCGCGGGCGTGGTCGCGAGTGCGATGACCGTGATGGATCGCGCGAAACTCGCTCCCAAGTAAACCCAAGGCAAAAGGCGTCCTCCGCAGATAAACACGGATAAACGCAGATAACAGCAATGCGGGGTTTAACCCCAGATTGCCGTTCATCTGCGTTTATCCGTGTTTATCTGCGGAGGACGCCTTAGTCCGATAGGAAGTAGAAATGGCAGACAGGAAATTCGGTTTCGACACGCTGTGCCTCCACGCGGGACAGATTCCTGATCGCGAGACGGGCGCGCGAGCAGTGCCCCTGTACCAGACGACGTCGTTCGTCTTCGATAGCGCCGACCATGCCGCGAGCCTCTTCAACCTGCAGACGTTCGGCAACGTCTACACGCGCCTCTCGAATCCGACCACGGCCGTTTTCGAGGAGCGCATGTCGGCGCTGGAAGGCGGCCGCGCGTCCGTGGCCACCGCGTCGGGCCAGGCCGCGGAGATGGTGGCGCTGCTGAACATCTGCGAGGCGGGCGACCACATCGTGTCGTCGTCCAAGCTGTACGGCGGAACGCTCACGATGCTGAACGTGAACCTGCCGAAGCTCGGCATCACCGCCACGCTCGTCGATCCCGACGATCCGCAGAATTTCGCGAAGGCGATCAAGCCCAGCACCAAGGCGATCTTCTCCGAGACGCTCGGCAATCCCGCGATCAACATCGTCGACCTGGAGGCGGTGGGCAAGATCGCGCGCGAAGCCGGTGTGCCGTTCATCGTCGACAACACCGCGGCTTCGCCGTATCTGTGCCGGCCGCTTCAGCACGGCGCGGATATCGTCGTGCATTCCGCGACCAAGTTCATCGGCGGCCACGGCACCACGATGGGCGGCGTGGTCACCGAGTCGGGCAAGTTCCCGTGGGACAACGGCAAGTTTCCCTCGATGACGGAACCGTCCGCCGGCTATCACGGCGTGCGCTTCTACGAGACCTTCGGCGACTTCGGCTTCACCATGAAGGCGCGCATGGAAGTGCTGCGCGTGTTCGGGCCGACCATCGCCCCGTTCAACGCGTGGATGCTGATCCAGGGCCTGGAGACGCTGCCGGTGCGCATGGACCGCCACGTGGCCAACGCGATGGGTGTCGCGAAGTTCCTGCAGGGCCACAAGAAGGTCGCGTGGGTGAACTACCCGGGCCTGGCGGACAACAAGTACCACGCGCTCGCGAAGAGATACATGCCGAAGGGCGCGGGCTCGCTCCTGTCGTTCGGCATCCAGGGCGGCTACGAGGCCGCGGTGAAGTTCATCGAAGGCCTGCAGTTCGTGAGCCACCTCGCCAACATCGGCGATGCCAAGTCGCTCGTGATCCACCCGGCGTCGACAACGCACCGCCAGCTCGCCGACGAGGACCTCGTGAAGGCCGGCGTGCCCAAGGACATGGTTCGCCTGTCGATCGGCCTCGAGACGCTGGACGACATCCTCTGGGATCTCGACCAGGCCTTGTCCGCATAGACGGGCCACATCCGGAGGCCTTGACTCTCACGTAACGTCAAGGCCCAGCCTCGGTTTTCCCACCACCGAGGAGGTTCCCAATGTTGAAGATCCACGGCGTTCCCATCTCCGTCCACACGCGCAAGGTCATCGTCGCGGCCCTCGCCAAGGGCATCGCGCACGAGGTCGTGCCGGTCGTCCCCGTGATCCCGGACAACCCGCCCCCCAACTGGCGGGAGCTGAGCCCCACGGGCAAGATCCCGGCGATCACCGACGGCGACTTCACGCTCGCCGACTCGTCCGCGATCTGCGCGTACTTCGAGCGCACGCATCCGGCACCGCCGCTCTACCCCACGGGTGCGCGCGACTACGCCGAGGCGCTCGCCATCGAGCAGTACGCGGGCGAGGGCGTCTTTCGCGGCGTGGTCCATCCGCTGTTCCACGAGGTCTTCGTGCATCCGAAGGTGCAAGGCATTCCCACCGATCCCGCGCGCATCGCCGCGGTGCTGTCGAAGGAAGTGCCCGAGGTCTTCGGGTATCTCGATCGCCTGGCCGCGCGCGGCTACCTGGCCGGGGATGCGCCGTCGATCGCGGACATCGCGGTGGCGTCGAACCTCGTCACGTTCCAGTACATCGGGTTCGCACTGGACCGGGCCCGCTATCCGCGGCTTGCGGCGCACTTCGACCGCATCGTGGCGTTGCCGGCCTTCGCGGCCGCGCTGGACCGGGAGCGCGGCGTGGTGGAGTCCATGAAGCTCGAGCGCGGCTTCCTCGAAGCGAAGGCGGCCTGACCGTGTTCCGGATCGGCGACTTCTCGCGCATCGCCCGCGTCTCGGCGCGGCTGCTGCGGTTCTACGAGGAGATCGGGCTCTTCGTCCCGGCCCACGCCGATCCGCACACGGGCTACCGCTACTACAAGGTCGCGCAGCTGGCCGAGCTGAACCGCATCATCGTGCTGAAGGAGCTGGGGTTCAGCCTGGACCAGGTGCGCGACATCCTGCAATCGAAGGTCGGGCCGGCGGAGCTGCGCAGCATGCTGCTCGTGCGCCGGGCAGATGCGGAGCGGGCCCTCGCCGCCGAGGCAATGCGCCTGCGGCAATTGGAAACGCGCATCGCGCAGCTGGAATCGACCGGCGCGCTCTCGGGTGAGGACGTCATCGTTCGCTCCGAGCCCGCGCGCCGATTGCTGTCCCTGCGCCGGACGGTGGCGTCGTTCGCCGCGGCGCGCTCGCTGATCGTGGAGCTGCGCGAGCAGGCCCGATCGCTCGTGCCCCGGCCCGCGAGCCGCACGCTCGTCGCGATCGCGCACTCTCCGCAGTTCGAGCACGACGAGATCGACGTCGAGTTCGGCCTCGTCCTCGATGAGGATGCGGCCGTCGATGCCGAGGGCCACGCGGCGCTCAAGGTGCGCGAGCTCGAGGCGGTGGAGCGAATGGCCGTCTGCGTTCGGGTGGGGCTTCCGGAAGATGCGCACCTCATCACGGCTCGCATCGGACGCCACCTGGAGGCGGCAGGCGATGCGCTGGCCGGCCCCGGACGCGAGTACTTCCTGCAGCCACCGGACCTCGAGCGCATGCACGAAGCCGTGGTCGAGATGCAGTTCCCGATCCGCCGCGCCGAAGCCTAGTAGCCGAGCGCCTCGAGCGTCGCCTTGCCGTAGTCGTCCTCGGGGCCCGGCGGTACCGTGCGCCCGGCGTCCTTCGCGAGCTCGACGACGATGTTGCTGCCGGCGGGCAATCCCTTCGGCTGCGTGCGATAGAGCGGATCGGCGAACGCCGTCTCCGCGTCGACAAGCGTCCAGCCCCCGGCGCGCAGCGCGGCGATCACGTCGGGCAGGAACATCGCGTTGGCGAGATTCGTGTGCAGCAGCATTACGTGGGCCGGGCTGCGGCCCAGCGTGTCGCGCGCGAGGCGGTCGGAGTACGCGGCGCGCTCCACCAGATGGCGGACGTACGCGCGGCGGAACGGATCGTTGTCGCGGTCGGCCCGCGCGCGCAGGGCCGCCTCCAGGCGCTGCGAGTAGTAGCCGTCGCCGGTCATGACGCTGATCGGAGCGCTCGCGTAGCTGTTCTTCGCCAGCCAGTCGCGGATGCCGTCGCGCTTCCCGGCCGTGGCGCCCTCGCGCAGGTAGGGAAATCGCAGCCACGGCTTGAAGCGCGGCATCGCCTTGAGCAGGCCGTCGCCGCGTGCGATGTCGGCGATGCAAGCCTCCAGCGGAAGCGTGTCGAAGTCGGTGTGCGAATAGGTGTGGTTGCCGATCGAGTGCCCGGCCTCGCCCCACGCGCGGACGAGCGCCAGGCCGTCGGGCGAATCGACGAAGCGCCCCGCGGGGAAGAGGGCGGCCTTGATGCCCGCGGCCTCCAGCGCGCGCAGCATGCGTGTGTTCCACACGCCCGCTTCCGGCTGCGTTCGCGGATCGAAGCCGTCGTCGAACGAGAATGCGATCGTCTTGGCCTGGACGGCCGGCTTGCCCTCGCCCGTAGCCGCGTCGATCCAGGCTGCATACGCCGAGACGCGCGCGAAGATCTGCCAGTCCCCGATGTTGCCGGCGATGCCGTCGTTGTTGGCGTCGTCGGTGAGGGTCGCGATTCCCGCGACGAAGATCCCGCCTTCCTTCGTTTCGAAGAAGGCCGCAGCGCCGCGTTCGTCGGCTGCGAATGCGCCCTGCAGGTCCGAGGCGTCGTCGGCGGGCTTCAGGCGAACGGCAAAGGTGCGCAAGCCCACGCGATCCACGGTGTTGATCGCCGCGCGTCCTTGCCGTGCGGGATTCGCCTTCACCCCCTTGTCGCCCACGCGCCCCGTCGACCCGTGGCCGACAATGCGGACCGTCTTCCCGCCCTCGTCCGCTTCGCGATGGATCGGCGTGGGCTCGAGCTCTTCGACGGGCTCGCGCAGCTGCAGCAGCGCGAGATCGGCCTGGATGCGCACCTCGACGATTTCGCGCGGCTTGCCGGCGATGACGGGCCGCGCGCGCGGTTGTTGCGCATCGAGCGCGCGTGCGACGTTCGCCGAGGTGAGGATCCAGCGCGGGGCGATCAGCGCCCCCTCGCCGACGGGGAGTGCCACGGCCGATTCGTAGCGCGTCGCGAGCTCGAGGTATTCGCCGTCCTCGCGGTCGGGCCGCACGAGGATCGCGTGGGCGGTCGTGGCGAGGAGCAGGGCGGCCACGAAGCCCGTGAGGCGGGAAAACATGGCGGGCAGTTTAACCGACGCCTTCAATCCTCCGTGCGCAGGAACCGGTCCCACAGCGGGCGCATCTGGCGGCGGAACTCGGCGAAGGAGGCCACCTGCGCCTCGGCCACCCGTTTCGCCTCGGCGCGCCACTGGCGGCCGCGCAGCGTGTCGCCGCGTGCTTCGCACAGGCGTCCCATGGCGACACGCGCATCCACGGACACTTCGTCGTTGTCGATCGCGTCGGCCTCGTCGATGGCTTCCTTCAGCAGGCGCTCGGCCGCCGTCCAGTTCTCCAGCGCGCGCTCGCATTCCGCGCGCCACAGCGCGAGCGATGCGACGATCGGCTTCGGGTCACCCGGCTGCTGCAGGGCCTGCGCGGCCATCACGCGCTTCAGGGACTCGGGGACGCGCTCCAGCATCAGCAGGCACTCGGCCCACGCGCCCTGGATGATCGCGTCGTCCAGCCGGGATTGCCCGATGCCGAGCGCGACGCCGTACCAGCGGGCGGCGCGGCGCCACGACCTCCGCGCGGCCTCGGTCTCGCGCGCCGCGAGCTGCGCGTGGCCCTGCTTGCGCAGCGTGTGGCCGGTGTTGGACGACGACTTCTTCATGCGCACGGTATCGCCGGCCTTCCGATAGCTTCGGCGCGCGCGGGCGAGCTCGGCCAGCGCCTCGTCGAAACGGCCCGCCTCGGCGAGCGCGAAGGCGAGGGTGCTGCGCGCCGTGGCTTCGAGCGTCGATTCGCGGTCCCGGGCCGCGTAGTGGATCGCGCGCCGAGCCGCCTCTTCCGCGCGCTTGTAGTCGCGCACCGAGAAGAACGCGAGCGCAACGCCGGAGAACGCATGCGAGCGGCCTTCGAGGTCGTTCACGCGATAGGTCGCGCAGGCATCGATGCCGTTGGCCACGGCCGACACATAGTCGCCGCGCTGGTAGTGGGAGGTGGTCGCGAGCAGCAAGGCCTCCGCCTCGGCGCGCGGGTCCTTCAGCCGGCGGGCGAGGCGGATCGCCTGTCCCGCCGCCTTCAGCGACTCGCGCGAGTCGAATCCGGCCGTGAACTGGCGGGCCCGCGCGAGGGCCTCGGCGAGCTGCGCGCGCTCGGCGTTTTCGGCGTCCCGGGAGTCTCGGAGGCTGGGGGTCACACCCCCACTTTAGGCCGGCGGGGATCGGGTCCGTTATGACGCGCGTCACGTTGACAGGGGAGGCGGGCGCGGCCTACGATGATTCAAACGAGCGTTTGAATCGAGCGTTTGACCCTGGAGCTGCGCATGCCTTCCTCCCGCCCCGCCCGCAAGGCGGCGCCCGTCGACACCACCTCGCAGGACACCAAGTCGCGCATCATCGACGCGGCCGAGAGCCTCTTCATGGAGCACGGCTTCGAGGCCACGAGCCTGCGCAGCCTCACCTCGGCGGCGAGCGTGAACCTCGCCGCGGTGAACTACCACTTCGGGTCGAAGGAAGAGCTGTTCCAGGCGGTTCTCACGCGCCGCCTCGACCCCATGAACCAGGAGCGCATCGACCTCCTCACGCGCTTCGAGAAGGACGCGGGCGAGAAGCCCGTCTCTTGCGAGAAGCTGATCTCCGCCATGCTGATCCCGGCGCTGCGCCTCGCGCGGGACGAGAAGCGCGGCGGCAAGCATTTCCTCCGCCTGCTCGGGCGCGCGTACGCCGATCCCGCGCCGTTCATCCGCCATTTCCTCTCGGCCAACTACGCGGAGATGATCGCGCGCTTCAAGGACGCGTTCCTGAAGGCGCTGCCGCACCTCACCCGCCAGGAGCTCACGTGGCGCCTGCACTTCGTGATGGGGGCGTTGTCATACACGGTCTCCGGAACGGACGCGTTGAAGCTCCTCCAGCAAGCCATGCCCCACGAACGCGACAACGACGAGCTGCTGATCCAGCGGCTGGCCCCCTTCCTCGTAGCCGGCCTCAAGGCCCCGGCCGTCGGCGACACGCGCAAGCTCGAGCTCGTCTCGGGCGACTAAGGAGATACACCGATGATTCCCATCCTCGCCACCCTCGCCGGCGTCATCGCCGTCGCGTGGATCCTCGCGTACCACCGCGCCAACGGCATCGCCTGGACGCTCGGCCTCGCCGCGTTCGCCGCGTACCTCACGTGGTTCACGTCGGTGCCGCTCGGCACGCTCGGCATCGTATGGGCCGCCGTCGCGATCTTCGCGCTGCTCTCGACGGTGAAGCCGATCCGCCGCGCGATCGTCACGCGCCCGATCTTCGGCATCTACAAGAAGGTCCTTCCGCAGATCTCCCAGACGGAGCAGGAAGCGCTCGACGCCGGCAGCATCTGGTGGGACGCGGACCTGTTCACCGGGAAACCGGATTGGGCGAAGCTCCTCGCCTACCCGGTGCCCAGGCTTTCCGCGGAAGAGCAGGCGTTCATCGACGGGCCCGTCGAGGAGCTCTGCGGCATGCTCGACGAGTACCGCGTGCACGAGAACATGGACCTCTCGCCCGAGGAGTGGAAGTTCATCCGCGACAAGGGCTTCCTCGGGATCATCATCCCGAAGAGCTACGGTGGGCTGGGCTTCTCCGCGTTCGCGCACTCCGAGATCGTCACCAAGATCTCCACGCGCAGCGGTGCCGCCGCCGTCACCGTGATGGTCCCCAACTCGCTCGGCCCCGCCGAGCTGCTGATCCACTACGGGACCGAGGCGCAGAAGAACCACTACCTGCCGCGCCTCGCGAAGGGCCAGGAGATTCCCTGCTTCGCGCTCACCAACCCGGAAGCCGGCTCGGACGCGGGCGCCATTCCCGACAAGGGCATCGTCTGCAAGGGCATGCACGAGGGCAAGGAAGTCATCGGCATCCGCATGACGTGGGACAAGCGCTACATCACGCTCGCCCCCGTCGCGACGATCCTCGGCCTCGCCTTCAAGCTCTTCGACCCGGAAAAGCTCCTCGGCGGCGAGGAGGAGCTCGGGATCACGCTGGCACTCGTGCCGACGTCGCACAAGGGCGTGGAGATCGGACGGCGCCACCTGCCGCTCGGCAGCGCGTTCATGAACGGCCCGACGCACGGCAAGGACGTCTTCATTCCGATGGACTGGATCATCGGTGGGCAGCCGATGGTGGGCAAGGGCTGGCGCATGCTGGTCGAGTGCCTCGCCGCGGGCCGCTCGATCTCGCTGCCGTCGCTCTCGATGGCCGCCGGCAAGCTGGGCTCGCGCGCCTCCGGCGCCTATGCCCGCGTGCGCTCGCAGTTCAAGACGCCCATCGGCAAGTTCGAGGGCATCGAGGAGCCGCTCGCCCGCATCGGCGGCTACACGTACATGATGGACGGCACGCGCAGGATGACGATGGCGGCGCTGGATCTCGGCGAGAAGCCCAGCGTGATCTCGGCGATCTGCAAGTACCACATGACCGAGCGCATGCGCACGATCCTGAACGACGCCATGGACATCCACGGCGGCAAGGGGATCATGCTCGGCAAGAACAACTACCTGGGCCGCGCCTACCAGACGATCCCCATCGCCATCACGGTGGAAGGCGCCAACATCCTCACGCGCTCGCTGATCATCTTCGGCCAGGGCGCCATCCGCTGCCATCCCTTCGTGCTGAAGGAGATCCGCGCGGCGAGCGAGAACAACCTCGTCACGTTCGATGCGGCACTCTTCGGCCATTTCTCGTTCACGCTCTCCAATGCGGCGCGCTCCCTGTGGCTCGGCATCACCGGCGCCAAGGGCGTGTCGGTCCCGGGCTCTCCGGAGACGAAGCGCTACCTGCAGATGATGACGCGCTTCTCCTCGGCCTTTGCGCTGCTCGCGGATACGTCGATGTTCGTGCTGGGCGGGAACCTGAAGCGCAAGGAAAAGATCTCCGGGCGCCTGGGCGACATCCTCTCGATGCTCTACATGGCCTCGGCCACCATCAAGCGCTTCCACGACGAGGGCCGCCAGAAGGACGACATCGCGCTGCTCACCTGGAGCGTGAACGACGCATTCTTCAAGATGCAGGTGGCGATGGACGGCGTGCTCGCGAACTTCCCCAACCGCTTCATCGCGGGGGTGCTTCGCTTCCTCGTGTTCCCGAAGGGCCTCACGCTCACGGCGCCGTACGACAAGTGGGGCTCGCGCGTGGCGCAGATCCTCATCACGCCGGGCGCGGCACGCGACCGCCTTACCGCGGGCGCCTACATCCCGCGCGACGAGAACGACGTCGTGGGCCGCCTCGAGTTCGCGATGGAAGCGGTGATCAAGGCCGATCCGATCGAGCACAAGATCCGGGCCGCGCAGAAGGAAGGCAAGCTCCCGCAGCGCAGCGTGGCCGAGCGCCGCCTGGCCGCGCTGAACCAGGGGCTCGTCACGAAGGAGGAGTACGAGCACCTCCTGTACACCGATCGCCTGCGCCACGACGTCGTCAAGGTGGATGACCATCCCTTCGACCTCGCGCGCCACTCCCCGGAGGAAACGCAATGGCAGCCCCCGAAAACCGCCGCGTCCATGTAGTCGACGGCGCGCGCACGCCGTTCCTGCGCGCGAAGACGGGCCTCGGCCCCTTCACGGGTTCCGACCTCGCCGTCGCCGCGGCACGCCCGCTGGTCGCGCGCCAGCCGTTCGAGGCCACCGCGTTCGACGAGGTGATCGTCGGCGCTGCCATGCCCTCGGCCGACGAGGCGAACATCGGCCGCGTGGTCAGCCTTCGCGTCGGCTGCGGCGAGAAGGTCCCGGCGTGGACCGTGATGCGCAACTGCGCCTCCGGCCTGCAGGCGATCGACACCGCGTACCTGAACATCCTCGCCGGCCGCTCGAGCCTCGTGCTCGCCGGTGGCACCGACGCGATGAGCCACGCGCCGCTGCTCTACGGGCCGGTCATGGTGAACTGGCTCGCGCAGTGGTACGCGGCCAAGTCCTTCGGCCAGAAGGCCGCGCTCGCGACGAGGTTCCGCCTCTCGCAGCTGGCCCCCGTGATCGCCATCCTGCGAGGCCTCACCGACCCGGTGGTGAAGCTCTCGATGGGCTCCACCGCCGAGATCGTCGCCAAGCGCTTCGGCATCACGCGCCCGATGATGGATGCGTACGCGGTCGAATCGCACCGCCGCCTCGCCTTCGCCCAGGACAATGGGTACCTGAAGGAGATCGAGCCTCTCTACGACGGCGACGGTACCGTGTACGCGGCCGATGACGGCCTGCGCCGCGACTCCAGCGTCGAGAAGCTCGCGAAGCTGAAACCCGTGTTCGACAAGACCTACGGCAACGTGACGGCGGGCAACAGCTCGCAGATCACCGACGGCGCGGCCATGCTCGTGATTGCTTCCGAGGACGTGGTGCGCGAATACAACCTGAAGCCGCTGGGCACGATCGTCGATTCCCATTGGGGCGCGCTCGATCCCGCCGAGATGGGCCTCGGCCCGGTGCATGCGATCACGCCGCTGCTGCAGAGGAATCACCTGAAGCTCGAGGACATGGACGCTATCGAGATCAACGAGGCCTTCGCCGCCCAGGTGCTGGGCTGCGTGGAAGCCTTCGCCGATCCCGCGTACATGAAGGAGCACTTCGGCGGCAGCGTGGGGCAGGTGGACCGTGCCAAGCTGAACGTCGACGGTGGCGCCATCGCGCTGGGCCATCCGATCGGTGCCTCGGGCGCCCGTGTCGTGTTGCATGCGCTGAAGGTGCTGGAGAGGACTGGAGGGAAGAGGGCGGTTGCTTCTCTCTGCATTGGCGGCGGGCAGGGTGGGGCGATGCTGCTGGAGAGAGCGTAGGTAGATAGGCCGAATTGAAAAGGGAAGGAAGGGAAGGAAAAGCGGAGGAGGGGAAGGAAAGCAAAGGCAGGAGTCAGGTCGTCACGAATCCCGGCGCCAATCGAGTTCACAACATCCATTCCCTGCTTTCCTTCCCCTCCTCCGCTTTTCCTTCCCTTCCTTCCCCTAAAAAACAACGGTTCCATTTTCGATGTCCCAGGGATTCCTCTCGAAGCTCACCTTCGGCCCGCGCCGCATGCGCTGGCTCTTCAACCTCTGGCCGCCATTCCGCGGAATGGGAGTCAAGGTCCGCGAGATTTCCCCCGATTTCCGCCACGCGATCGTGGAGCTGCGCATGCGGCTCCTCAATCGCAACTACGTCGGCTCGCACTTCGGCGGCTCGATCTACGCCATGACCGATCCGTTCTACATGGTCATGATGATGAACAACCTCGGGCGCGACTACGTGGTCTGGGACAAGATGGGCACGGTGAAGTACCTGAAGCCCGGCCACGGCACGCTCACCGCGGAGTTCGTCGTCACGCAAGCGATGGTGGACGAGGCGATCGCGAGCACGGCCGAAGGGGCCAAGTTCGAGCCCACGTACGCGGTGGAACTGAAGGATCGCGAAGGGGCGGTCGTCGCCACCGTCGAGAAGACGCTCTACATCCGGAAGAAAAAATAATGCAGCTCACGCACTGGAAGCTCGACGTCGACGCGGACAACCTGGCCTGGCTCTGGTTCGATCGCGCCGACAGCGCCACCAACACGTTTTCCACCGAGGCGCTGCTGGAGCTGCGCAAGATGTGCGAGCACCTGCGCTCGATGGCGCCCAAGGGCCTCGCCATCCTCTCGGCCAAGGAGAACGGCTTCGCCGCCGGGGCGGACATCGACGAGTTCACGCGCCTGAAGGACGCGGAGGAGGCCCAGCGCTTCCTCGTGCTCGGCAACGAGGTGTTCGACCAGGTCGAGGCCCTGCCCTTCCCGACGCTCGCGATGATCCATGGCTTCTGCATGGGCGGCGGCACGGAGCTGGCGCTCGCCTGCAAGTACCGCATCGCCGACGACGGTCCCAAGACCAAGATGGCCCTGCCGGAAGTGATGATCGGCATCGTGCCGGGCTGGGGCGGCGCCAAGCGCATGCCCAGGCTGATCGGTGCCGCCGCGGCGCTGGACCTCATGCTCACGGGCCGCGGCGTCGACGGCCGCAAGGCGAAGAAGCTGGGCCTCGTGGATGCCGTGACGCCCAAGCGCCATTTCCCGAACGCCGTGCGCCAGTTCCTCCTGGCCCCACCCTCGGTGCACAAGCCGGCGTTCATGGCCGCGGTGACCGACTGGCCCGGCGTGCGCAATCTCGTCGCGAAGATGTCGCTCAAAGAGGTCGCGAAGAAAGCGCGCCGCGATCATTACCCCGCGCCCTATGCGATCGTCGAGCTGTGGCGCGATTTCGGCGGGGACGTGCGCAACGTCCCGCGCGAGCATCCCGCGTCGATGCAGAGCCTCTTCAAGCACCCGACGACCGCCAACCTCATCCGTCTCTTCAAGCTGCAGGATCGCCTGAAGGCGCTCGGCAAATCGGACCTGCCTCCGATTCGCCACCTGCATGTGATCGGCGCCGGCGCGATGGGCGGCGACATCGCGGCGTGGGCTTCGCTTCGCGGAGTCACCGTCACGCTGCAGGACCTGGCGCCCGAGCGCATTGCGCCCGCGATCAAGAGAGCCCACGAGCTCTACACCAAGCGCCTGAAGCTGCCGCACCTGATCCAGGCCGCGATGGACCGGTTGATCCCCGACGTCGCGGGCTCCGGCGTCGCGAAGGCCGACCTCATCATCGAGGCGATCGTCGAGAACGCCGAGGTGAAGAAGAAGCTCTTCGCGCAGGTGGAGCCGAAGATGAAGGCCGGCGCGATCCTGGCTTCCAACACCTCGAGCATCCCGCTGCAGGAGCTCTTCGACGCGTTGAAGCGTCCCGAGCGTCTCGTGGGCCTGCACTTCTTCAATCCCGTCGCGCAGATGATGCTGGTGGAGATCGTCGAGAGCCCGCGCACGCCGCAGCACGTGATGCTGGCCGGCCAGGCGTTCGCGAAGCAGATCGACAAGCTGCCTCTGCCCTGCAAGTCGGCTCCCGGCTTCCTCGTGAATCGCGTGCTCACGCCCTATCTCAACGAGGCGATGCTGATGGTGGACGAAGGCATTCCGCCCGAGACCATCGATGCCGCCGCGAAGGATTTCGGCATGCCGATGGGGCCGATCGAGCTCGCCGACATGGTCGGCCTCGACGTGGGCTGGGCCGTCGGCCAGGAGCTCGCGAAGCCGGGCGCCATCGTGCCGAAGAAGCTGAAGGCGCTCGTGGACGGCAAGCGCTTCGGCAAGAAATCGGGCGAGGGCTTCTACAAGTGGGTGAACGGCAAGCCGGTGAAATCCTCGCCGGGCCCGGGCAGCGTGGACCTGAAGGCGCTCGCCGACCGCATGGTGCTGCCGATGCTGAACGAGGCGGTCGCGTGCGTGCGCGAGAAGATCGTGGCGGACGCGGATCTCTGCGATGCCGGCATCGTCTTCGGTACCGGCTTCGCGCCGCATCGCGGCGGGCCGATCCAGTACATCCGGCAGCGCGGGAAGCCGGAGCTGCTGGCGATCCTCGAAGAACTCCGCAAACACCACGGTGAACGCTTCACCGCTGACGCGGGCTGGCAGCTCATTTAGAGAACTAGTGCGAAAGGCTCCCTCCGCAGATAAACACAGATAAACGCGGATAAACCTTGCAGGGCCAAACCCCAAAATTGCGGTTCGCGTCCATCTGCGTTTATCTGTGTTTATCTGCGGAGGGAGCCTTTCGCCTTGGCACGGGAGCAACAGGTGAATAGAGCGCTAGCGGCGTGGCAGCGGATGGAGGGCAAGCCCTTCGGCAAGGCACTCTTCTCGAGAGTGATCTGCTGGAAGGCGCCGTACTTCGGCTCGATCTCGCCGCGCATCGAGGAATTCCGTCCGGGCTTCGCGCGCGTCTCGATGAAGAAGCGCCGTGCGGTGCAGAACCATATCGGCACGGTGCACGCGATCGCGATGTGCAACCTGGCCGAGATGGCCGCGGGCACGCTGACGGAGATCTCGATCCCGGCGTCGATGCGCTGGCTGCCGAAGGGCATGCAGGTCGAGTACCTGAAGAAGGCCGAGACCGACGTCGAAGCGCACGCGACCGTGGGCGCGGTGACGGAAGGCGCGTCGCAGGACGTGCCGGTCACGGTGGAGGTGAAGAACCGCGCCGGCGAGACGGTCGTCCGCGCCGTGATCACGATGTGGGTCACGCCCCGCAAGAAATCCTGAGATGGAAGAGCAGCGCGGCACCGCCGCCGCGGCGGACGGCCACGAGCTCGCGGTCACTCGCTTCGCGGCACAGGAGCCCGCGTTCGCCAGCGTGCTCATCGCGGGCGCGATGGGCGTGCGCCAGGACTTCTACGCCCCGCTCGCCCGATTCCTCGCCGCGAATGGCATGCACGTCCTCACCTTCGACTACCGCGGCATGGGATGGTCGAGGCGGCGGCCGATGCGCGGCTTCGAAGCCGACATCTCGCTCTGGGTCGAACGCGACGTCGCGGCGATGCTCGCCGAGGCCCGCCAAGCCGCGCCCGCGTTGCCACTGTGCGTGCTGGGCCACAGCCTGGGCGGCCAGATCCTCGGCGTCACGCCGGGTGCCGAGGGCGTGCGCGCGGCGGTGACCGTCTGCGCGGGCAGCGGTTACTATCGCTACAACGATCGCATCCCGCTCCAGGTCCGGTTGCTCTGGTTCGTGTTCATGCCGCTCCTCATTCCGATCTTCGGCTACTTTCCGGGCAAGGCCCTGCGCGTGGTCGGCGACCTCCCGCGCGGCGTCGCGACGCAGTGGCGCAAGTGGTGCCTGCACCCGGACTACATCGCGAGCGAATCGGCCGCGTATCGCGAGGCGTTCCTGCGCGTGAAGGCGCCGTTACTCGGGTACTCGTTCGAGGACGACGAGCTGATCACGAAGCCCGCCATCGACAACCTGCACGGCCTCTACGCCAACGCGGCGCTCGAGCGCCGCCACCTGCGTCCGTCCGACGTGGCGCGTCTCGCCGTCGGGCACTTCGGCTACTTTTCCGAGCGCAGCCGCGACACGCTGTGGCAGGACACGCTCGCCTGGCTCCGGACGAAAGTGCGATGAAGCTGCGCGAGGCCACCGCGGCCGACATCGAGGCCATCGCCGCGATCTACGGCCACCATGTGCGCACCGGGCTTGCGTCCTTCGAGATCGACGCGCCGGATGCGGCCGAGATGCAGCGCCGCTTCGAGGCGCTCCGCGCGAAGGGCTTCCCGTATCTCGTGGCGGAAGCCGACGGCGCCATCGCCGGCTACGCCTATGCCAGCCTCTACCGCGAGCGTTTCGCCTATCGATTCACGTGCGAGGACTCGGTCTATGTCGACGCGCGTTTCGCCGGCCGGGGCATCGGGCGCGCGCTTCTCGAAGCGCTCGTGGAGGCGTGCGCACAGCGCGGGTACCGCCAGATGATCGCGGTGATCGGCGACAGCGCGAACGCCGCCTCCATCGCCGTGCATCGCGCCTGCGGCTTCGAGCTCACCGGGACGTTCCGCTCGATCGGATTCAAGCACGGCCGCTGGGTGGACACCGTGCTCATGCAGCGTACGATGGGCGAAGGCGATCGCACGCCGCCATGACACCGGACACGGCCACCCCCTCCCTCCCTCCCACGCCGCCGTCGCGGCGCGCGGAATTCCGTTTCGACGGCGATGCGCGGGAGTACTTCCGCATCTGGATCGTGAATCTCTTCCTCTCGGTGGTGACGCTCGGGATCTATTCGGCGTGGGCGAAGGTCCGCAAGAAGCGCTACTTCGCGGGCAACACCTGGGTCGCCGGTGCGAACTTCGACTATCACGGCAACCCGGTCTCGATCCTGAAAGGCCGCGCCATCGCGGTCGCCACGTTCATCGTGTATTCCGTGGTGGACAACTTCTTTCCCAAGGTGGGCTACGCGCTGTTGCTGGCGCTGGTCTTCGCGGCGCCGTGGCTGGTGGTGCGCACGCTCCAGTTCAACGCGGCGAACACGAGCCACCGCAACGTGCGCTTCCATTTCCACGGCCGGTATCCCGAAGCGCTGGCGGCCATCGCCCCGCTGATCGTGTGGCCGCTGATCGGGATCGCCGTCGGATGGAACATGTCCTCCCTTCCTGCCTCGGGTACCGAGTTCTTCATCCTCAGCATGCCCTTCATCGCCTTCGCGGCCGTGTATCCGCGCGTGGTGGGCGCGCTCAAGCTCTTCCACGTGCGTCACGCCGCGTTCGGTGAGGCGCGCTTCGCGCTGGACCTCCCGATGGGCGACTTCTACCGCATCTACATCGCGGCGGCGGTGGGCGCGTTCGGCCTCTTGATCGTCGGCATGGTCCCGATCGCACTGATGGCCTCGCTCTCGCCGCTCCCCGGGCTGATGGTGGCGTGGCAGGCCGTCTACCTCGGGGTTGCCGCGGTGTTCTTGGCGTATACGCGGTCCCACGTCGCGAACCTCGTGTTCAACCAGGCGCGGATGCAGGGGGGCGTGCGATTCGTGAGCACGCTCACGACCTCGCGGCTGGCGAAGATCTACTTCGGCAACCTGCTCGCGATCGCCGTCTCCTTCGGCCTGCTCGTGCCGTGGGCCGTGATCCGCACCGCGCGCTATCGCGCCTCGTGCCTCGCCCTCGAAAGCGACGGGGAGATGGACGGCGTGCTGGCCGGCGTCTCCGAGAACGTCGGCGCCGCCGGCGACGAGATGGGCGAGCTCTTCGACGTGGACGTCTCGCTGTGAGCGCCTTCGACGCCGACTACTTCGACGGCCGCTCGTCGCGCCGCCACCCGGTTCGCGCCGAAGCGACGGGCGGTCTCCTTCGTGTCGCGGGCGAGAGCATCGCC
This sequence comes from Usitatibacter rugosus, assembly GCF_013003965.1. Classification (NCBI taxonomy): domain Bacteria; kingdom Pseudomonadati; phylum Pseudomonadota; class Betaproteobacteria; order Nitrosomonadales; family Usitatibacteraceae; genus Usitatibacter; species Usitatibacter rugosus. The sequence goes on from NZ_CP053069.1 coordinate 749,434, forward strand.
CTGGAGGCCGCGCTGCCGGACCTGCGCTTCCTGCCCCGCGTGGGCGGCACGCCGCTGCGGATCGCGCTGCCGGACGGCGGCCTGCTGGTCGCGACGGATTTCAACGCGGTCGATGCGGCGGTGGGCGTTCCGCTCGAGACCGACCTTGCGCACCGGATGGAGTCGCACGCGCGCATCGTCGCGGCGGCGCTCGCCTTCATCGTGGGGCTGGGCGTCTTCGGGTACTACTACGGCATTCCCTGGGCCGCGGACCGCATTGCCGATCGCCTGCCCTACGAGGCCGAAACCGCCCTCTCCGGAGATTTCATGGATGCGATCGACCGGGCCTTCTTCGAGCCGAGCAAGCTCGAAGCGGCACGCCGCGAAGACCTCAAGGCGGACTTCCAGGCGCTCGTGGCGGCTTCGGGGCTGCCCGCTTCGACGCGCGTGGAATTCCGCGTGAGCAAGTTGCTGGGCGCCAACGCGGTCGCGATCCCCGGCGGCACGGTGATCATGACCGATGCCCTCGTGAAGCCGATGACCGACGCGGAGGTCGTGGGTGTCATGGCCCACGAGCTGGGCCACCTCAAGCGCCGCCACGGATTGCGCGTGGTGATCGGCGGATCGCTCTACGCCGTGCTGTCGTTCACCTTCCTGGGCGACGCGGGTGCGCTCGCTTCGCTCGCGAGCACGGCCCCGCAGATCATCGTGCAGTCGGGGTACTCGCGCGACTACGAGCGCGAGGCGGACGCCTACGCGGTCGACCTGCTGCGCGCCGCCGGCCGTCCTCCGGGGGACTACGCCGCGGCCCTCGAGGCGCTTTCGCGGATCGTCCACAAGGACGGCGAGCGCCGCGGCTCCGAGTGGACCTACCTGTCCTCCCATCCGGACCTCGCGGAACGGATCGAGCGCGCACGGGAGGCGAAATGAGCGTCCGCATGCCGCATCCGGTCCCCGTCGAACCGGCCGACACGATCGCCGATGTCTTCGCGCGCCGCGTCGCGCTGACGCCCGGTGCGTTCGCCTACCGGGAGTACGACCCCTCGATCCAGACCTGGCGCGGCCACAAGTGGTCCGAGATCGCCCGCGACGCCGGGCGCGTCCGCGCGGCGCTGCTCGCCGAAGGCCTCCAGGCCGGCGACCGCGTGGCGATCATGCTTCGCAACTGCTGCGACTGGGTGGCGTTCGACCAGGGTGCGCACGCCGAAGGCATCGTCGTGGTGCCGCTCTACGTCGAGGACCGGCCGGAGAACTTCGCCTACATCCTCGACAACGCGGGCGTCCAGGTGATCCTCGTGGAGGGCGAAGAGCACGTGAAGCGCCTTCGCGAGGTCGCCACGAGCACGCCGACGCTGAAGCGCATCGTCACCGTGAAGGACGTGAGTGGGGACGATCCTCGCGTGCGTTCGCTCGCGCAGTGGCTCCCCGCAGAGCCTTCGACGGCGCCACCCGTGCGAGTAGGTGGCAACACGCTGGCCACCATCGTCTACACCTCGGGCACCACCGGCAAGCCGAAGGGCGTGATGCTCTCGCACCAGAACATGCTGCAGAACGTGAAGTCCGCGCTCGGCGCCTACCAGGTCTATACGAGCGACGTGTTCCTCTCGTTCCTCCCGCTGTCTCACATGTTCGAGCGCACGGTGGGTTATTACCTCACGATGACCGCGGGTGCCCTCGTGACGTTCGCGCGCTCCACGCAGCAGCTCACGGAAGACTTCAAGACGGCCCGGCCCACGGTGATCGTCTCCGTGCCGCGCATCTTCGAGCGCCTGCACGCGGGCGTGCACGCGAGCCTCTCCGATGCCTCGCCGATGAAGAAGCGGCTCTTCGAGCTCACGCATCGCACCGGCTGGGCGATCTTCGAGTGGCGCCAGGGCCGCGGCGCGTTCTACCCGAGCTTCCTGCTGTGGCCGCTGCTCAAGTCGCTGGTGGCGTCGAAGCTGCTCGACCGCATGGGCGGAAGGCTGCGCCTGTGCATCAGCGGCGGTGCGGCGCTGAACCCGAGCATCTCGCACACCTTCATCGGGCTGGGCCTGCCGATCTGCCAGGGCTACGGGCTCACCGAGGCGGCGCCGATCATCAGCGGCAACCGCCTCGAGAAGAACGATCCCACGAGCATCGGCAGCCCGCTGCCGGGCGTGGAGATCGCGTTCGACGAGGCCGGGGCGCTGCTCGCGAAAGGCCCCAACATCATGCTGGGCTACTGGAAGAACGAGGAGGCGACGGCGAAGGTGCTGAACGCCTCGGGCTGGCTCAACACCGGCGACCGCGCGCGGATCGAGAACGGCTTCCTCTACATCACCGGGCGCATCAAGGAGATCATCGTGCTCGGCAACGGCGAGAAGGTGCCGCCCGTGGACATGGAGCTCGCCGTCCAGCTGGACCCGCTCTTCGAGCAGGTGATGATCGTCGGGGAGGGCAAGCCCTACCTCGGAGCGCTCGTCGTCCTCAGCAAGGAAGCGGCCGCGAAGGGCCCGGTCGACGAGAAGGCGCTCACCGCCCGCGTCGGCGCGCTCGTGAAAGGCTTTCCCGGCTACGCGCAGATTCGCCGCATCGCCATCGTTCCCGAGCGCTGGACGGTGGAAAACGGCATGCTCACGCCCACGCTGAAGCTGAAGCGCGGCCCCATCGGCGAAAAGCACCAGGACCTGATCGACCAGATCTACAAAGGCCACTAAGACCATGAAGCAACTCGCAGGGAAGGTCGCCGTCGTCACGGGCGGCGGCAGCGGCATCGGCCGCGAGCTGGCGCTGGCGTGCGCGGCAGAAGGCATGAAAGTGGTGCTCGCGGACATCGACGAGCCCGGCATGGTGGAAACCGCACGCCTCACGAACGCGGAGACCATGGCGGTGCGCTGCAACGTCGCGAAGGCGGAGGACGTCGAGTCGCTCGCCGAGCGCGTGTACGAAGCGCACGGCGCCGCGCACTTGCTCTTCAACAACGCGGGCGTCTCAGTCGCGGGGCCGACCTGGACCACCACCCTCCAGGATTGGGAGTGGGTGATGGGCATCAACCTCATGGGTGTCGTGCACGGCATCCACGCCTTCGTTCCACGCATGCTGAAGCAGGGCGGCGAGGCGCACGTGGTGAGCACGGCCTCGGCGGCGGGCACGCTCTCCGTTCCCGGCTCCTCCGTCTACTGCGTGAGCAAGCACGGCGTGGTCACGATGTCCGAATGCCTGCACCACGAGCTGCGGCAGGCGAAGTCGGCGATCGGCGTCTCGGTGCTGTGTCCGGCGTTCGTGCCGACGGGCATCGCGGATTCGCAGCGCAGCCGCCCGGCGGAGCTCGCCGAGACCAACCCGCTCGCTGCACCCTACGCGGCGTGGGCCAAGAAGGCCGTCGAGAAGGGCAAGATCAGCGCGGCCGAGGTGGCCGCGATGACGCTCGCGGCCGTGAAGGACAACCGCTTCTACATCTTCACGCATCCGCACACGCGCGATGCGATCGAGGTCCGCATGCAGGACGTCCTCCAGCAGCGCGAGCCCACCAACCCCACGCCCTCGAAGACGGCGGGAGAGAACCTGTGACCGAGACCAACAAGCAGTTCCGCCTCGCCGCCCGCCCGGTCGGCATGCCCAAGCGCACCGACTGGAACGTCGTCACCGAGCCCGCGAAGGAGCCCGGCGAGGGCGAGGTCGTGGTGAAGGTGCTGCTCCTCTCGCTCGACCCCGCGATGCGCGGCTGGATGAACGAGGGCAAGTCGTACATCCGCCCGGTGGAGATCGACGAGGTGATGCGCGCCGGCGGCGTGGGTGTGGTCACCGCTTCGAAGAGCACGAAGTTCAAGCCCGGCGACCACGTCGTCGGCACGCTCGGCGTCCAGCAAGTGGCCGTGGTGCACGAGAAGACGCTCACGCGCGTGGATCCGCGCATGGCGCCGCTGCCGGTCTTCCTCTCCACGCTGGGCATGCCCGGCATGACGGCGTACTTCGGCCTGCTGGAAGTGGGCCAGGCGAAGAGCGGCGAGACGGTCGTGGTCTCGGGCGCGGCCGGTGCGGTCGGCCAGGTGGTCGGCCAGATCGCGAAGATCAAGGGCTGCACCGTGATCGGCATCGCCGGCGGCGCGGACAAGTGCAAGTACGTGAAGGAGGAGCTCGCCTTCGACGCGTGCATCGACTACAAGTCCGAGGACGTGAAGAAGGCGCTGCGCACGCATTGCCCCAAGGGCATCGACGTCTACTTCGACAACGTCGGCGGCGACATCCTCGAGGCGGCGCTCGCGAACCTCGCCCGCCACGCGCGCATCGTCGTGTGCGGCGCGATCTCGCAGTACAACAACGCGGGGCCGATGAAGGGCCCGGCGAACTACCTCTCGCTGCTCGTGAACCGCGCGCGGATGGAAGGCATGGTCGTCTTCGACTACGCCGACCGGTATGCGGAAGCGGCGAAGGAGATGGCCGGCTGGATGGCGCAAGGCAAGTTGAAGAGCCGCGAGGACGTCGTGTCCGGCCTCGACGATTTCCCGGAGCGACTGCTGATGCTGTTCCGCGGCGAGAACTTCGGGAAGCTCGTGCTGAAAGTCGCCGACGCGTGAGCGGCGTCCGGATCTTCCAGATCTACTACTCGGAAGGGACGCGCGCTTCGGGGGACAAGGGGTTCGAGGGGCTCGACAACCTCGCGAACCCCAGGCCGGACTGGCGGGAGTACTGGCCGATCCGGAATTTCCTGCTCGGCAACGCGATCGAGGACGCCGCGTTCTATGGCTTCTTCTCGCCCAAGTTCGCCGACAAGACGGGACTCGATGCGGCCGCTGTCCGGAACTTCGTCGAGCAGCACGGCGATGCCGACGTCCTCCTCTTCTCGCCGTTCTTCGACCAGATGGCCTACCCGAGGAACATCTTCGATCAAGGCAACTGGCAGCATCCCGGCACGATGGACACCTTCAAGGAGTGCGCGCGGCTCGCCGAGCCCACGGTCGATTTCGATTCGCTGGTGATGGATTCGTCGAACACGGTCTTCTGCAACTACTTCGTCGCGAAGGGCGCGTTCTGGCGGGAGTGGCTCGAGCGGTGCGAGCGGATCTTCCGCATTGCGGAGGAGGGCACGAGCGACCTCGCCCGGCGGCTGAACGAGGCGACCCGCCACGACGAGGGGGGTGTGCCGACCAAAGTCTTCGTCATCGAGCGCGTCGCCTCGCTGATGCTCTCCGTCAAGGGGCGCTGGAACGCCCGGGCGCGCAACCCGCTCTCGTTGCCGTGGTCCACCTCGCCGATCGCGAGGTTTCCGATGGAGATGGCGGTCCTGGATGCGTTGAAGGTTGCCTACAGCGCGCAGGGTCATCCCGAATACCTGGCGGCCTTCGCACAACTGCGCCAGGCCATCGACCGGCAACTCCGTTAGCGGCTCTCCAGGGTCGACGCCCGATTTCGAGTTCGGGTACACTTCAAACGCTCGTTTGAATCGCTCGTTTCAATTCCCCCAGGGACCCATGGCCACGCAGCTTCCCGAAGGCGAACAGCCGATGCTTCGCATCATCCCCATGCCGGCGGACACCAACGCCAACGGCACGATCTTCGGGGGATGGGTCATGTCGCACGTCGACCTCGCGGGCAGCGTCCCGGCGGTGAAGCGTGCCGCCGGCCCGGTGGTCACCGTGGCCGTCAATTCCTTCACGTTCCGCGAGCCCGTGTTCGTGGGCGACCTCGTGAGCTTCTACGCCCGCGTCTGCAAGACCGGGCGCACTTCCATCACCATCGACGTCGAAGTGTTCGCCCAGCGCGGACGCGGGGCCGGCACGGAAGTCGTGCAGGTCACCGAGGCCCAACTCACCTACGTGGCCATCGACGAGAACCGCAAGCCCCGGCCGCTCCCGGGCGCAGGAGAGATCAATGCCTGAAGGAACCACCGTGAACGCCGCGGTCGGCCAGCGCTACCTCGTCCGCAAGGCCGCCGTGCTCGGCGCCGGCGTGATGGGCGCCCAGATCGCCGCCCACCTCGCCAACGCCAACGTGCAGCCCATCCTGTTCGAGCTCGCCGCCGAGGGGAAGGACAAGAACGCCAACGTGAAGAAGGCGATCGACGGCCTCGCCAAGCTGGAGCCGAGCCCGCTCGCGACGAAGGCCGCGCTCGCGCAGATCATCCCCGCCAACTACGACGAGCACCTCGGCCTCCTCGCCGAATGCGACCTCGTGATCGAGGCGATCAGCGAGCGCATGGACTGGAAGAAGGCGCTCTTCGAGAAGGTCGCGCCGCACATCGCGCCGGGGGCGATCTTCGCGTCCAACACCTCGGGCCTGTCGATCACGGAGATGTCGAAGACGCTGCCGGCGGCGCTCCGCAAGCGTTTCTGCGGCATCCACTTCTTCAACCCGCCGCGCTACATGCGGCTGGTGGAGCTGGTGCCCACGCCGGATACGGATCCCGCGATCCTGGACCAGCTCGAAACCTTCCTCACCACCACGCTCGGCAAGGGCGTGATCCGCGCGAAGGACACGCCCAACTTCATCGCCAACCGCGTCGGCGTGTTCTCGATGCTGGCCGCGATGCACCACACGCAGCGCCTGAACCTCGGCTTCGACGAGGTCGATGCGCTCACCGGCCCCGCGATCGGGCGCGCGAAGAGTGCCACGTATCGCACGGCCGACGTCGTGGGCCTGGACACGATGGCCCACGTCGTGAAGACGATGGGCGATACGCTGCCCGCCGATCCTTGGGCCGCGTTCTACCGCGCGCCGGAATGGCTCGCGCAACTGATCGCCAAGGGCGCGCTGGGCCAGAAGACCAAGGCCGGCGTCTACACGAAGAAGGGCAAGGACATCCTCGTCCTCGACGTGGGCAAGAAGGACTACCGCGCCTCCGCGGGCACGATGGCCGAGGAAGTGCAGGCCATCCTCAAGGACAAGAATCCCGGCGACCAGCTCGCGAAGCTGCGCGCCTCGTCGAACCCGCAGGCGCAGTTCCTGTGGGCCATCTTCCGCGACCTCTTCCACTATTCCGCGGTGCACCTGGCGGAGATCGCCGGCTCGGCCCGCGACGTGGACCTCGCGATCCGCTGGGGCTTCGGCTGGTCGCGCGGGCCGTTCGAGCTGTGGCAGGCCGCGGGCTGGAAGCGCGTGGCGGAGTGGATCACGGAAGACATCGCCGCGGGCAAGGCGATGGCGAGCGTGGCGCTGCCGAAGTGGGTGTCCGAGCGCGACGGCGTGCACACGCCCGAAGGCTCGTACTCGGCGGAGACGGGCAAGCTCGTGCCGCGCCCGGCGCTTCCGGTCTACGCGCGCCAGCTCTTTCCCGAGACGGTCCTCGGCGAGAAGCAGGCCGATCGCGGCACCACGGTGTTCGAGGACGACGGCGTTCGCATGTGGCACCAGGGCGATCGCATCGCCATCGTGTCCTTCAAGAGCAAGATGCATTCGCTCGGCGAGGAGGTGCTGAAGGGATTGAACCGCGCCATCGACGAGGCCGAGAAGAACTTCGACGCGCTCGTGATCTGGCATGAAGCACCGTTCGCGGTGGGCGCCAACCTCAAGTCGGCGCTCGAGGCGTTGAAGGCCGGCAAGCTCGAAGACTTCGAGAAGATGGTCGCGCTTTTCCAGCAGACTTCGCAGCGTCTCAAGTACTCGCTCGTGCCGACGGTTGCCGCGGTCGAAGGCATGGCCCTGGGCGGCGGCGCGGAATTCGTGATGCATTCGCAGCGCGTCGTCGCGGCGCTCGAGAGCTACGTGGGCCTGGTCGAGGTCGGCGTGGGCCTGTTGCCCGCCGGCGGGGGACTCAAGGAATTCGCCGGACGCGCGCAGGCGTGGGCCAAGGGCGGCGACGCGACGGCCGAGATCCAGCGCGTCTTCAAGATGGTGGCGATGGCGGAAGTCTCGAAGAGCGCGGAGAACGCGCGCGAGATGGGCTTCCTCAAGCCTTCCGACGTCGTGGTCTTCCATCCGGCGGAGCTGCTCCATGTCGCCAAGGCCGAAGCGCGCGCGATGGCCGCCTCCGGCGTGCGCCCGCCGCTCGCTCCCGCGCAGGTCGCGGTGCTGGGCGACACGGGCGCCGCGACGCTCAAGATGCTGCTCGTGAACATGAAGGAGGGCGGCTTCATCTCCGATCACGACTACGACATCTCGTCGCGCATCGCCGAGATCCTCACCGGCGGGCCCATCGAGCCCGGCAGCCTCGTGGACGAGAAGTGGCTCCTCGACCTCGAGCGCCGGCACTTCGTCGAGCTGGGCGGCACCGAAAAGACGCAGCAGCGCATCGAGCACATGCTGAAAACCGGAAAGCCGCTTCGCAACTAGTGCCATGGGCGCCAAGCTCGGAGGCTCCCTGTTCGCCCTCTTCTTCGCCGTCCCGTTCGGCGGAGTAGGCGCCTTCGCGAGCTACGGCATCTGGGACATGGTGAAGCGAAGCTACCGCGCCGGCGACTGGGTGGTGGTGCAGGCGAAGGTGGAACAAGCAGCGCTCACCTCGAGCCGCAGCAAGAATTCCACCACGTACAAGGCCGAGGGGCGCTACCGCTACCGCTTCGGCAACCGCGATTACCAGGGCGATCAGCTCGGTTTCATGATCCTCGGCGGCTCCGACAACGTCGGCAGTTGGCAGGAGGAGATGGCATCCCATTTGATCGACGCGCGCGACAGCGGCCGCACCATTCCCGTCTACGTGAACCCCGACGATCCCGCGGAAGCGGTGGTCGATCGCGGCATCCGCTGGGGAATGCTGCTGTTCATGGGCGTCTTCGCCGTGCTGTTCGGCGCAGTGGGGCTGGGCGCGTTCGTCGCCATGGTCGCGGTCTGGTTCGGCGGCGGAAAAGCGGCACGGAAACGCAAGGGTTCGATGGAGGCTTACGTCGCGAATCGCAACCGTGCCGCGATGTCCGACGCCGGCGCCAAGCCCGATGCGGACGAAACGCCACCCACCGGCAATCCGGAGCGCATCGCCGGCGCTCAGCAATCGGGTGCGAAAGCTTTCTGGGTGTTCGCGATCCTCTGGAACCTGCTTACGTGGCCGATCGCGGCGATCGTGCTCTACCAGGCGATGGAGCGCGGCGAGTGGCTCTCGCTGATCGTCCTGCTCTTCCCGCTCGTGGGCGTGCTGCTGCTCGCCCTCGTCATCCGCCACTCGCTGGGGATGCTTCGCCGCGGCAAGTCTTCGCTCAGCCTCGAGCCGCGCGATCCGCACATGGGCGGAAAGATGGCGGGCGCCGTCACGTTCGCGAAGCCGGGCGCCCTCGGAGAGCTCTTCGAGGTGATGCTCGTGGCCCTCGATCGCGGAGCCACGAAGGACAACGCGACGCCGCTGCCGCGATGGTCCACCACTCGCAAGGTGCCGCTCGCTTCCGATCCCCGCGGCGGCTCGCGCCTGCCGTTCCAGTTCGAGATTCCCGCCCGCATCGACCGGGTGGGCACCGCCACCGAGTGGCAGGTGTCCGTCCGTCCGAGCGGCGACACGGTGAGCCTCGAGGAATTTCCCGTCCACGTCGGTCCCGCGAAAACCACGCAGTCGCTCTTCGAGCCGGTCCCGCAATAGGAGAAACGCATGAGCAAGCAAATCCAGGATGCCTACATCGTCGCCGCCGTGCGCTCGCCCGTCGGCAAGGCCCCGCGCGGCATGTTCCGCAACGTCCGTCCCGACGACCTCCTCGCCCACGTGCTGAAGGGCGTGATGGCCAAGGTGCCGGGGCTGGACCCGCACGAGATCGGCGACGTGATCGTGGGCTGCGCGATGCCCGAGGCGGAGCAGGGCATGAACGTCGCGCGCATCGGCGTGCTGCTGGCGGGGCTGCCCGACAGCGTGCCCGCCATGACGATCAACCGCTTCTGCTCCTCGGGAGTCCAAGCGGTCGCGCTCGCCGCGGACCGCATCCGCACGGGCGATGACGACATCGTGATCGCCGCGGGCACCGAGTCCATGTCGATGGTGCCGATGATGGGCAACAAGATCGCGCTGAACGACGCGGTGTTCGCGAAGAACGAGAACGTCGCCATCGCCTACGGCATGGGCATCACGGCCGAGAACGTCGCGAAGCAGTGGAAGGTGACGCGCGAGGAGCAGGATGCCTTCGCGCTCGCGAGCCACCAGAAGGCGGCCGCGGCGATCGCGGCGGGAAGCTTTCGCGACGAGATCCTGCCCTACGAGATCGATACCGCGTCGCCGGACCTCGAGCGTGGGCAGGTCGTCCACCGCAAGCGCACCGCCGACACCGACGAGGGTCCGCGCCCCGATTCGACGCTCGAGGGCCTGGCGAAGCTGAAGACGGTCTTCGCCGCGCGCGGTTCGGTGACGGCGGGCAACAGCTCGCAGATGTCCGATGGCGCCGCGGCGGTGATCCTCATGAGCGAGCGCGCGATGAAGAAATACGGGCTGGTACCGCTATCGCGCTTCGCGGGCTTCGCGGTGGCCGGCGTGCCGCCGGAGATCATGGGCATCGGCCCGATCAAGGCGATCCCCAAGGTCCTTTCGCAATGCGGAATCAAGAAGGACGATCTCGACTGGATCGAGCTCAACGAAGCGTTCGCCGCGCAGGCCCTGGCGGTGATCAAGGACCTCGGCCTCGATCCCGCGAAGGTCAATCCGCAGGGCGGAGCGATCGCCCTGGGACACCCCCTCGGTGCCACCGGAGCCGTTCGCACAGCGACCCTCGTGCACGGCATGCGCCGGGCGAAGTCGCGCTACGGGATGGTGACGATGTGCATCGGCACCGGAATGGGCGCCGCCGGGCTCTTCGAGGCAATGCATTAAGCGTTCCGCAACGCGAATTTGCGGCAGCGCCGCATCGGTTTTCGATTGTGTTTTCGCGACCGTTTCAAGACAATAGCCCCAGAAATCGCCCGGGCCACACGGGCTCACATAACGATCTAAGGAGAAACGTCCCATGCCATCCCGCCTTATGCGCGTGAAGCCGCTCGTGCTCGCCCTCGCGCTCGCGACGGCCGGTCCTGCCGCGGCCTACCAGTTCAAGATGGAAAACGGCCTCACCGGCAGCATCGACACGACGCTGTCGTACGGTGCCGCGTTCCGCGCCAACACGCGCTCGAAGGAGCTGATCGGCATCGCCAACGGCGGCACCTCGCGCTCCGTGAACGAGGACGACGGCGACATCAACTGGGAAAGCAGCAAGCCGTTCTCGAACGCCGTGAAGGCGACCGTGGACCTCGAGCTCAAGTACGGCCGCTGGGGCTTCTTCGGCCGCGGCTACGGCCTGTACGACTTCGAGCTGCACGACAGCAACAAGCTCGGCCCCACCGGCCGCGAGCGCCTGGGCAAGGACCTCGTCGGCCTCGACGGCTTCGTCTCCGGCACGTTCGAGCCGATGGACAAGAAGCTCGTCGTCCGCGTCGGCCGCCAGGTGATCAGCTGGGGCGAGAGCACCTTCATCCCCGGCGGCATCAACGTGATCAACCCGGTGGATATCTCGAAGCTGCGCGTGCCGGGCTCGGAGATCAAGGAAGCATTGATCCCCACCGCGGGCATCTGGGCCAACATGGAGCTCACCAACGCCTTGTCGGTCGAGGGCTTCTACCTCACCAACTGGGACAAGGTGAAGCTGGATCCGAAAGGCTCCTACTTCTCCACCAACGACGCCGCTTCGGATGACGCCACGCGCGTGATCCTGTCGTTCGGCCGCCGCCAGGACGAGCACTTCCCGGTGGGCAACCCGGTGCCTCCGGGCATCCCGGGCCTTTCGGCTCCCGCCGCGGCCCTGTACGGCCCGTTCAACCCCGCCGCATCGCTCTGGGCCCCGCGCGCAGCCGACAAGAACGCGAGCGACGACGGCCAGTACGGCGTTGCCTTCCACTACCTCGCGAAGGACCTGAACAACACGGAGTTCGGCCTGTACTACATGAACTACCACAGCCGCACGCCGTACTTCTCCGCGACGAAAGGCACGCCCACGTCCGTCCTCACCGGCGGGCCGCTGATCGCGCCGATCTGCGCCACGCCCGCGCTGCGCGCTCTCTGCACCACGGGCACCGCGAACTACTACACCGACTATCCCGAGGACATCCACCTCACCGGCATCAGCTTCAACACCGCCGGCCCGGCGGGCATCGCGCTGCAGGGGGAGTATTCGTACCGCTCCAACCTGCCGGTGCAGTACGCCACGGCGGAGCTCATCCTCGCCTCGCTCGGCCTGCCGAACCTCATCACCGGCTACACGCAGATCCCGGGCGCGCCCACCGGCGCCACCGCGGCGGCGCTCGTGCCGGATGGCACGGTGCTCCAGGGCTACCAGCGCCTGAAGGCGAGCCAGTTCCAGATGACGGGCACGAAGTCGTTCCCGGGCTTCCTGCAGGCGGACACGCTGGTCGTCGTGGGCGAAGTCGGTGCGAACTACTTCCACAACCTTCCGACCGACCAGAAGTTCGCCGGTCCCGCGGCGTATCTGCCGGCCACCGCGTTCGGCGCGGTCGTGGCAAGCGCGTTCTCGGTGCAGGATCCGGCCGCGTACCTCACGCAGTTCTCATGGGGCTACCGCCTCGCGGCGCGCATGGACTACGGCAACGCCCTCTTCGGCGGCACGCTGTCCCCGCGCCTCGCGTTCACGCACGACGTGAATGGCGTGAGCCCGAACTTCAACAAGAACACCAAGTCCGTATCGGTGGGCCTGGGCTGGGATTACCAGCGCAAGTGGCAGGTCGATTTCCAGACGACGTCCTTCTTCGGCGGACGCATCTTCTGCGGTACCGACACGCCGCCTCCGGGCAGCGCCGTGACGCCGGGCCAGCCCGCGTCGTGGTGCTCCGATGCGAACCCGCTGCGCGACCGGGATTTCTACTCGTTCAGCGTGAGCTACTCTTTCTAGGAGATATGACATGAACTTCACCTCGAGGAAGGCCGCGCTCCTGCTCACCGCCGGCTGCGCCATCGCGTTCCCCGCGGCCGCGGAGCTGTCTGCCGCGGATCTCGCCAAGCTCGGCACCACCCTCACGCCCCTGGGCGGCGAGAAAGCCGGCAACGCCGCGGGCACCATCCCCGCATGGGACGGCGGCATCACCAAGCCGATCGCGGGCTTTGTCCCCGGCAAGCAGTACGTGAACCCGTTCCCGACCGACAAGCCGCTCTTCACGATCACCGGCAAGGACGCCGACAAGTACAAGGACCAGCTCACCGCCGGCGCGATGGCGATGCTGAAGAAGTACCCGGACTACAAGATGGTCGTCTACCAGACGCGCCGCACCGCTTCCAATCCGGAGGGCGTGTACAAGGAGACGAAGGATTGCGCGGCCAAGGCGAAGCTCGCCGCCGGCGGCAACGGTGTGGCCAACTGCAACGGCGGCACGCCGTTCCCGATCCCGAAGGACGGCAACGAGGCGATCTGGAACGCGCTGCTGCGCTATCGCGGCGACACGTTCGCGATGAACTGGTCGCAAGCGGCCGTCACGCGCACGGGTGACTACGCGCTCGTGAAGTTCGAGTACGAATACGACTACTCGTACGGCAACCTGCAGAAGGCCTCCGCGCAGCGCGAGAACAACAAGGTCCTGAACTACGTCCAGAACACGACCGCGCCGCCGCGCCTGGCCGGGCAGATCCTGCTCGTGCACGAGACGGTGGACCAGTCGAAGGACCCGCGTTCGGCCTGGACGTACAACCCCGGCCAGCGGCGCGTGCGCCTCGCGCCGAACGTCGCGTACGACAACCCCGGCACGGCTGCCGACGGCCTGCGCACCAACGACGACTTCGGCATGTACAACGGAGCCACCGACCGCTACAACTGGAAGCTCGTGGGCAAGAAGGAGATGTACATCCCGTACAACTCCTACGCGCTGTCCGACCCGAAGCTGAAGTACACGGACATCCTCAAGCCCGGCCACGTGAACCAGGACCTCGCCCGCTATGAGCTGCACCGCGTGTGGGTCGTGGAAGCGACGCTGAAGCCCGGCACGAGCCACATCTACTCCAAGCGCGTCTTCTACCTGGACGAGGATTCCTGGCAGATCTCCGCCGTCGACAAGTACGACGGCCGCGGCGACCTGTGGCGCTACGCCGAGCAGCACAGCGAGATCTGGTACGACATCCCCACGCTCTTCGGCACGCTGGAGATCCACAACGACCTGCAGTCGGGCCGCTACATCGCGATGGGCCTGCGCAGCGAGGAAACGAAGATCTACGAGCCCATCAAGCGCTCGCCGGCCGACTACAGCCCGAACAGCCTGCGCGCGATCGGCACTCGCTGAAGCCGTTCGCACAGCGGTAGTACCATCCGGGGGCAGTCCCAATCGGGATTGCCCCCTTTTCCTTGGGAGAGATCTTGAAGAATCCCGCGCGCACGCTGCTCGCGCTGCTGCTCCTGGCCGGGCCCGCGTGGGGCCAGGCGCCGGCCCCGCAGGCGCCCGAGTCCGGCGAGCTGCGCAAGATCACCATGGAGCGCCTGCTGCTCGCGGACGCCACGCGCGTGGGCAACCGGGTGGTCGCGGTGGGCGATCGCGGCTACGTCGTCTACTCGGACGACAACGGCACCACGTGGAAGCGCGCCAAGGCCCCCGCGGCCCCGCTGCTCACCTCGGTGGATTTCTTCGACGCGAAGCACGGCTGGGCCGTGGGGCACGACTCGGTCATCCTCGCCACCGCCGACGGCGGCGAAAACTGGACGCAGCAGTTCTCCGCGCCTTCCGAGCAGCGTCCGTTGCTGGACGTGCTCTTCCTCTCGGCCGCCAACGGCTTCGCCATCGGAGCCTACGGCGCGTTCTACGAGACGACTGACGGCGGCAAGTCCTGGAACGGGCGGAAGGTGATCGCCGACGACAAGCACCTGAACTCGCTCCTCAAGCTCTCCGACGGCAAGCTGATGATCCTGGGCGAGGCCGGCACGGTGCTGGTCTCCGCGGATGCGGGCAAGACGTGGACCGTGCTTCCCTCGCCGTACAAGGGCTCGTTCTTCGGCGGCGTCACCACCGATGACGGCGCGGTCGTCGCCTTCGGCCTGCGCGGTCGCATCTACCGATCCGCCGACGCCGGCAAGACCTGGAAGCAGATCGACAACGCGTCGGTCGCCACGCTGATGGGCGGATCGCGCCTGCCGGCCGGTGCGCTCGTCATCGCCGGGGCCGCGGGCACGGTGCTCGTCTCGCGCGACCAGGGCAACTCCTTCGTGCCGCTGCCCACGGGCAGCAACCGCGCCTTCTCCAAAGCGCTGCTTGGCGCGCCCAACTCGCTGCTGCTGGTGGGCGAGGTCGGTGCGCGCGACGTGGCCCTGCCGTCGCCGCCGCGCTAGGACCCGACATGAACCTCCCCGGCATCATCCAGAAGGCCAGCACGATCATCTTCGACCACCGCAAGGTGTGGCTGATCGTGTTCGGGATCCTCACCGTGCTCTTCGCGGCTTCCGCCTCGCGGCTCACGGTCGACGCGGGCTTCAACAAGATGGTGCCGCTCACGCACCCGTACATGCAGGTGTACCGCGACTACCAGAAGGATTTCGGCAGCGCCAACCGGGTGGCGATCGCGCTCCTCCAGGACGGCGGCGACATCTTCAACCGCGAGTACATGAAGAAGCTGAAGGCGCTCACCGACGACGTCTTCCTGCTGAACGGCGTGGACCGCCCGTCGGTGCGCTCGCTCTTCACGCCCAACACGCGTTTCATCGAGGTGATCGAGGAAGGCTTCGCCGGCGGCAACGTGATCCCGGCGACGTTCCAGGGCACCGACGAGGACATGAAGACCGTCCGCGCCAACGTCAACAAGTCCACCGAGATCGGCCGCACCGTCGCCTCGGACTTCAGCGGGGCGCTGGTGAGCGCGGCGCTGCTCGAGATCGATCCGCAAACCAACCAGCGGCTGAACTACTTCGAGGTCGCCTCGAGGCTGGAGGAGCTGCGCGCCAAGTATTCCGGCGGTGGCCACTCGGTGCACATCATCGGGTTCGCCAAGGCGATCGGGGACATTCGCGATGGGGCACGCGGCGTGATCATGTTCTTCGGCGTCGCGTTCGTGATCACCGCGGCGCTGATGCTCTGGTTCGTGAAGGACGTGAAGTTGACCGCCGTGGCGCTCGTCGTGGCGATGATGCCGGTGCTGTGGCTGCTGGGCACGCTCCCGCTGCTGGGCTTCGGCATCGATCCGCTCTCCATCCTCGTGCCGTTCCTGATCTTCTCCATCGGCGTGTCGCACGCGGTGCAGATGACCAAGACCTGGGAGCGCGAGGTGGTCTCGGGCGTGGACAGCCTCACGGCCGCCAAGCGCTCGTTCGCCAAGCTCTTCATCCCCGGCACGCTGGCACTCCTCACCAACGTGCTTGGCTTCGCCGTGATCATGATGATCCCCATCGACATCGTGCGCGAGCTGGGCATGACGGCCTCGCTGGGCGTGGCCTGGATGATCATCACCAACAAGATGCTGCTGCCGATCATGTTGTCGTTCAGCACGCTCTCGAAGCGCGTGGCCACGCAGGAGGCCTACCAGGAGAGCCGCGCCGACCGCATCTGGACCATGGCCTCGCGCTGCGTGCTGCGCAAGCGTGCCACCGTCATCGTCGCCATCGCCGCGGTGATCGGCGTGGTGGGCGTGTGGAAGGCGGGCGACCTCAAGGTGGGCGACTACGGCATCGGCGTTCCCGAGCTGCGGCCCGACTCGCGCTACAACACCGACAACGCGAAGGTGATCCAGAAGTTCGCGATCGGCGTGAATACGCTGGGAGTCGTCGCGCAGACCAAGAACGTGCAGGGCGCCTGCACGCAGTACGACATCATGAGCGCCATCGAGGGCTTCGACTGGGCGATGCAGAACGTGCCCGGCACCCAATCGGTGATCTCGCTGCCGGGCATGGCGAAGATGGTCAACGCCGGCTTCAACGAGGGCAACCTCAAGTGGCGCCAGCTCCCGCGCGATGCGCAGGTGATGGCGCAGTCGGTCACGCCGATCGACACGTCCACCGGCCTGCTCAACACCGATTGCAGCGCGATGCAGCTCCTCGTGAACACGACCGACCAGCAGGGCGAGACGCTGGCTCGCCTCGTCTCGTCGGCCAAGACGTTCGCCAAGCAGTACGGCTCCGACAAGCTCGAGTTCAAGCTCGCCACGGGCAACATGGGTGTGACCGCCGCGACGAACGAGGCGGTGGACAAGGCGCGCTGGGAGATGAACTTCGCGATCTTCGGGGCGCTGCTGGTGATGTGCATGGTCACCTTCCGCAGCCTGCGAGCGACGCTGTGCATCCTGATCCCGCTGGCGCTTGTCTCCATCCTCTGCGAGGCGCTGATGCCGATGCTCGGCATCGGGCTCAAGGTCTCCACGCTGCCGGTGATCGCGCTGGGCGTGGGCGTCGGCGTGGACTACGCGATCTACCTCTACGACCGCATCGAAGTGCACCTGGAGGAAGGCAAGCCGCTCAACCAGGCCTTCTTCGAGGCGCTGCGCGAGCGCGGCACCGCGATGGTGTTCACGGCGGTCACGATGACGCTGGGCGTGGGCACGTGGGTGATGTCCGCCCTCAAGTTCCAGGCCGACATGGGCATCCTCCTCGCGTTCATGTTCTTCCTGAACATGCTGGGCGCTCTCTTCCTCCTGCCGGCGCTGGCGGCCTTCCTGCTGAAGCCCCACGCCGCCAAGGCGTGAGCCGCTTCTTCCTCGTCGCGGGCGCCCTCGTCATGGCGGCGGGCGTCGCGGCGGGCGCCTACGGGGCCCATGCCGCGAAGAACGCGGCGCATCCCGAAGCCGTGCGGCTGCTGCAAATCGCGGTGCTCTATCACCTGGTGCACGGGCTCGCGGTCGTCGCCGTGGGTCTCGCCGCGCGCGACATCGCGTCGCGGTTCCTCGCGGCGGCCGGCACGCTGTTCCTCGCGGGCATCGTGCTCTTCTGCGGCTCGCTCTGGGCTCTCGCGATGTCGGGCAGCTTGCCGCTGCCCACGGCGCCCGTCGGCGGTCTCTGCTTCATCGCCGGCTGGCTGGCGTTCGCGGTCGGCGCGTTCCGCTCGCGATGAAGCCGATGGCCTTCGCGGCCGCCGCCGTCCTCGCCGCGTGCGTGCCGCTCCTGCCGCACGACTACCTCGAGCCCTCGGCACCGGGCGCCACGACGATCGTGAATCGCTGTTGGGGAATGCGGGACCAGGTCGAGATGGATCTCGGGCCGGTGAAAGCCTTTGCCCGCGTAGCGCGCTTCCCGCCGTCCCTTCGCTTCGTCGAGCTGCGATTGCAGGTGCCGCCCGGCCACGTGATCGTTCCCGACGGGGACGAGGCGACGCTTACAGGCGCCTCGGGCAGCGAACGCCGCCGCGTGGTGCTGGGAACGACCAGCAATCCCACGCTGCCCACCGAGCCGCTGCGCGCGATGGAGGGCGGCCGGGTCGCGGGTGGGTTCGACCGCAACCACTGGCTGTTCATCCCGATCGAGGGCGATGGCGAGATCGAGGTGCGCTTCCCCGCGATGTCGCTCGACGGCAAGCCGTTTCCCCTGCCGCCGATCCGCTTCACGCCACGCAGCCACGTGCAGGTGGCCGCGCCGCTGCAGTGCTGAGCCCTAGCCCTAGCCCGAGCAGGCGGGCAGCTGCGTCCCGAAGACCTGCCGCGTGATCGCCTTGGTGACGCTGATCCCGTCCACCGAATACTGGAGCGTCCCCGTTTCGCCGTTCGTGAACGCGAGGCGCATCGTGCCCACACGCGTCACGTCCGCGGCTCCGATCGGCGTGAAGGGCTGAGCGTTGAAGGCGGGACCCGTGGTGCGGTAGAGGTCGCCCGAGAAGGCGCCGTCGGGCTGGCGTTTCCCGGAGGTCATGACGAGCCACAGCCCGGACCCATCCAGCCCGTACGTGAAGAGCGACGCGAACATCGTGTCGCCCTGCTGCGTGAGGTTGATGCCCCAGCCGGACTCGCCAGCATTCCACCAGATGTCCTGGTAGTTGGTGAGCGCGGCGCGCGATCCCGTGGCTGCCGTGCAGTCCGCCGCACGCAGGCCGAACACCTGCTTCTCGATCGCCTTCGTCACCGGCGCGCCGTTCACGTCGTATTCGAGCGTCGCCCCCGTGCCGGCGAAGGTGATGCGCATCTGCCCGACCGGCGTCACGTTACCCGGCGTGATGGGCGGGAAGGGATTCGCGTCGAAGCGCGAGCCGGTCGTGCGGTAGAGCGTGCCCACGAACGCGCCGGAGGGTTGCTTGCGTCCTTCGGAAAGGATGAGCCAGAGGGGCTTGCGCGCCGCGTCGTAGGTGAAGAGCGTCCCGAAGATCACGTCGCCCTGGTGCGCGAAGTTGATGCCCCAGCCCGACTCCGCGGCGTTCCACCACATGCCGGTCTGGTTCGCCGCGCCTTCCACGGCCGTTGCGTCGGGCGCGAAGCCCAGCAGCACGTTGTTTGCGTAGGCACCGCCCGTCGACTCGCCCCCGGTGTTGCGGAGCTGCGTGCGGTCGCATTGCGCGGCCGTGTAGAGGATGTGGTCGATGCGCGCCGCGTCGAAGGCGAGGCACAGGGCTCGCGTCCCGGCCGGAGCGCTGCCGGGCGCATAGACGTAGCCCTCGATCATGTCGAGCACGTAGCCGCGGGCCTGGAGGGCGCGCGCATCCGCGTCCGAAGTGGCATACGCGAAGGCGCGTGTCGTGGCGCACCCTGCGCCCGCGGTGCACGACTGCGACATGCGATAGAGGGGCACGAGCGGCGCGCCCGTGGGGCTGTGCTCCGTCGTGAAGACCGAGAACCCCGAGCGTGCGTTGAAGCTGGTGCACACGCCCGGCGCCGAGCAGACACGACCCTTGAACTGCGGGTAGCCCGCGACCGGATCGCCGAAGCTCGCATACGTGTCGCGGGCGGCGAGGCCCTCGATGCGCAGCTCGCCGGCGAGCGCCGACACGGCCGCCTGCGGCGACGACGTGAAGAGATGATGCCCGCTCGCCGAAGCGAACAGCGAGAACACCGGCGTCACGCGATTCACGCCCGGCCCGAGGGCGCGCCGCACGGCCGCTTCCGCATCGGGGATGTAGAACGTGAGGCCCGACCCTGCGGGGCCCGCGACGGGCCGCGTGGCCGTCTCGTTGATGATGGCGCGCGTCTCCGCCGCCGTGAGCAGCGGGTTGGCCGAACGCATCAGGCCGACCAGCCCGGTGATGTGCGGCGCCGCGAACGACGTGCCGGTGCAGTCCCCGAAGCCCGCATACGACGCGGGCAGCGACGCGGTCTCGCCCAACGTGCTGTCGAACCGGTCGCCACAGCGCTGCGGCGGGAAGTCGAAGTACACCGCGCCCACCGGGTGCGTGGTGAGCACGTCGCGCGACGGCGCGACCAGGCGGACCTCCGGCCCGTAGTTGGAGCCGGGGTTGGAGCTGTGATAGCCCTGCGTCCAGAACTGCCCGTCGGGCTGCAGCCCCGCCACGCCGATCACGGTGGGCTCGTTGGCGGGATGGCCGATGCGGTTCGCGAAGTTGTTGCCCGCGATCGTGACGAAGACGACATCGCGTTCCTCTGCCACGTCGATCCAGCGGCAATTCTCGGCGGGGACGGTGCCGCGCCCGCACGAGGGATTCACGACATCGGGCGAGGCGGCGCCCGCGCTGTAGTTGATGGCCACCGCGCCGACGGCGACGGCATCGTAGAACGACTGGAGCCGGAAGCGCTCCGCGTCTTGCATCGACACCGAGCAGTTGGGGCACGCGCCCGAGATGCCGGCGCCGTTGTTGCCGCGCGCGGCCAGCACGCCCAGGGTCATGTGCCCGTGGTAGCGCTCGATGGGATTCATCGGCATCGAGAGGTGCGGACGCAGCGGGCCCTCGAGGCCCGAGCCGAGGTCGGGGTTCGGACGGATGAAGCCCTGGTCGGCGAGCGAGACATGGGCGCGGCCGCGCGTGATGGCCCACGCGCGATCGAAGCGCAGCATCTCCATGCCCCACTGGTAGGCGCCTGGCGACGCGGGGCGCGGCAAGGGAACCGCGAAGGGGTCGGACTGCGCGAGAACGGCGCCGGCTTGCAGCGCCGCGAAGGCGAGGAACAACAGGCGCCGACGCATGGTCAGCTCACTGCGTCGTCGACGCGGACGGTGCCGTGCGAAAGCGCGACGGCGTTCATCCCGAAGAGCGAACCGAAGGTGGGGTCGTTCCGATATTCGGAGAGGACGGAAAGCGGCTCGGGGCCGGTGACCTCGCCGGTGGTCTGGTCGGTGGTCGTGACCTGGCAGCGGCCACAGGGCTTCACCATGCGGAAACGAACGTCACCCACGCGGACCTCCTTCCACCCGTCCTCGGCATAGGCGGGAACGCCCTTTACGACCAGGTTGGGGCGAAAACGGTTCATCGGCACGGGGCGCGAGAGGCGGCCGTTCAGCTCCTCCAGCGACGCCTCGTTGGTGAAGAGGAACGGGTAGCCGTCGGCGAAGCTCACGATGTGCTCGCCGCCATAGGTCGGGTTCGTCGCGCGGCGCGAATCATCGGGCATGTAGACCAGGCGGCATGCCGTGTCGAGATAGCCGCTGAGCCAGGCGTCGGCTTCGGGCGAGGGCGCGATAGCCGCCACGCCGCTGCTGTTCCAGACCCGTACGGACAGGGGCGCGCCGTCGGTGGGTTCCACCGGGAGCTCGACTTCGCCGGCGTCGGGCCCGGCGAGGCGCAGCTTGCCACCCTCGATCTCCGTCCACACGGTGGCCATGCGCGGAAAGTCGCGTTGCGTGAAGAATTCGCCGGCCGGATCGACCACCATGAAGCGGCGATCGTGGCGCAGGCCGCGTGGGGTGACCTCGGCTTCGGTCAGTTCGATCGCGCCGAGGCCCTTGACGGGGTAGATGCGCAGCGCGGAAACCGTGACGGGCATGTGAATTTGCACATTTGTGTTCGGGGGCTTCCAAGCGTACCTTATTCGCCCCGGCCCCCCGCCGGCATGACGCCCTGAAAGGAACCTTTTCGCCATGGCACTGTGGGACAAGCTGAAGCAGGAACTGGTCGACATCGTCGAGTGGCTGGACGACACCAACGACACGCTCGCCTACCGCTTCGAGCGCTACCAGAACGAGATCAAGTACGGAGCGCAGCTCGTCGTGAGGGAAGGGCAGGTGGCCGTCTTCATCAACGAGGGCCAGCTCGCCGACGTCTACAAGCCCGGCACGCACACCCTGAACACGCAGAACATGCCCATCCTCGCCACGCTGCGGGGCTGGAAGTACGGCTTCAACAGCCCGTTCAAGGCGGAGGTCTACTTCGTCTCCACGCGCAAGTTCACGGACTTGAAGTGGGGCACGCCCGGCCCGGCGATGATGCGCGACAAGGATTTCGGGATGATCCGCGCCACCGCCTTCGGCCTGTATTCGATCCGCGTGAAGGACGCCGGCAAGTTCGTGGTCGACCTGGTCGGCACCGACGGGCGCTTCACGCTGGACGAGATCCAGGCGAACCTCCGCGGCAAGATCGGCACGCGCATCAAGGAAGTCATGCCGGAGCTCGGCATTCCCGTGATCGAGATGGAAGCCAAGGTCACCGAGATGGGCACGCGCCTGCGCGATCGCCTCACGCCGGACTTCGATGGCTTCGGCCTGGAGCTCCTCGAAGTGCAGGTGCAGGACATCGGCCTGCCCGAGGAAGTCGAGAAGGCGATGGACAAGCGCGGCGCGATGGCTGCCGTGGGCAACCTCGACAACCTCATGAAGTACGAGTCGGCCGGTGCGATCCGGGATGCCGCCAACAATCCCGGCGGTGCCGCAGGCGCTGCCGTGGGCCTTGGCGCCGGTGTGGCGATGGGCGCGCAGATGATGAACGCCATGGGTGGCGCGATGGGCGGCCATGCGGGCGGCGGCATGCCGCCCCCGATTCCCGGCGGCGCTCCGTCCTTCCACGTCGCGGTCGGCCAGCAGCAGACCGGGCCCTTCGAGCTCGGAACCCTGCAGCAGCAGGTCGCGAGCGGGACGCTGCGCCGCGATTCGCTGGTGTGGCGCGCGGGCATGGCGCAATGGTCGAAAGCGGGCGAGGTGCCCGAGCTGCAAGGTCTCTTCGCCAGCACGCCGCCGCCGGTGCCGCCCGCCGCGTGAGCGAAGCGGACAGCAGCGAAGCGCGAACGCAGGATCGCCCCGAAGCCGACTTCATCCGCACCTTCCCGTGCGGAGGCTGCGGGGCGAAGCTGTCCTTCGCGCCCGGCACGCGCACCCTCAAGTGCGAGTTCTGCGGGACGGCCAACGAGATCGAGGCGGATGACACCCGCGTCGAGGAGTTGCCGTTCGACACCTACCTCAAGGCCCTCGAGGGCCGCGAGGAGATGGTGCAGGCCGAGACGGTCAAGTGCGCCAAGTGCGGCGCCGAGCAAACTCTGGGCGACAACCTCTTCGCCTCGGCGTGCACGTTCTGCAGCTCGCCGATCGTCTCGAAGGGCTACGCGGCGCGGCGCATCAAGCCGAAGGCGATCGTTCCCTTCCAGGTCGACCACAAGCGAGCGCAGGACGAATTCCGCCGCTGGGTGAAGTCGCTGTGGCTGGCGCCCAACGACCTCAAGCGCTATGCGCAAAGCGACGCGGGGATGACGGGCCTCTATCTCCCGTACTGGACCTACGACTGCAACACCGCCACGCACTACACCGGCGAGCGCGGCGAGGACTACTACACGGACGAGCGGGTCGAGACCACCGACTCGCAGGGCCGCACGTCGGTGTCGACGCAGCGCCGCAAGCACACGCGCTGGTCCGCGGTCTCGGGAAGCGTGGAGGCTTTCCACGACGACGTGATCGTGATGGCTTCGCACTCGCTGCCACGGACGATGCACGGCGCGGCGACCGCGTGGAATTTGAAGGGCCTCGTGCCGTACCAGCCGGAGTTCGTGGGCGGCTTTCGCGCCGAGGCCTACCAGGTCGGCCTCTCCGAAGGCTTCCCGATCGCGAAGGAGGACATCGACGCCACCGTGTACGGGTTGATACGGCGCGACATCGGCGGCGACCAGCAGAGGGTGCACCAGGTGTCCACCCAGTACTCGAACGTGACGTTCAAGCACGTGCTGCTGCCGGTGTGGATCTCGGCGTACCGCTACCGCGACAAGGTCTTCCGTTTCCTCGTGAACGGGCAGACCGGCGAGGTCTCCGGCGACAGTCCGACGTCGTGGGTGAAGGTGACGATGCTGACCATCGCGGTGGTGATCGGGATCTTCATCCTGCTCGTGCTGTTCTCGAACTGATGGCCGTCACGCCGTATTCGAAGCTGCTCGCCGGAATTGCCTTGGGCGAGGGGGCAGCGAGCGTCGACGTGCCGGAGGACTGGCTACAGGGGAGGACGCTCTTCGGTGGCCTGCAAGCCGCGATCGCGCTGGCGGCCATGCGCACGCTGGCGCCCGCGTGGGCGCTCCGAAGCCTGCAGGTCACGTTCCTCGCGCCGGTGCCGGGCGGCCGCGTGCAGGCCAGGGCTCGGGTGCTTCGCAGCAGCAAGAACACGATGCATGTCGAAGGCCGGCTGGTGGACGGCGACACCACGCTCGCGCTCCTGATCGGTGTCTTTGGCGTCGGGCGAGATTCGGCGGTGACGCTTCATCCCACACAACCTGCGGCACCCGCCCCGCCCACGGGGCCCGCGATCGAGCTGCTGCGCCTGCCGGGCATCGTGCCCAACTTCACGCAGCACTTCGACGCGCGCTGGCTCGCGGGCAACCTTCCGTTCACGGGGGCCGCGAATCCGGTCAACGTGATCGAGCTCGGCATGCGCGACAGCGGTCCCGCCACCGAGGCGCACGTGGTGGCGATGGCCGACTTCATTCCACCGATTGCGCTGTCGTTCCTGAAGGAACGCGTCGCGGCGGCATCGCTCACGTGGATGCTGGAGCTGCTGGCCGACGACGTGAGCGCGCTGCCGCTCACCGGCTGGCGCATCGATGCGCAGATGACCTCGGCCGGTGGGGGCTACACGAGCCAGTCGCTCGTGCTGTGGGGTCCAGGCGGCCTGCCGGTGGCCCTCGGCCGGCAGACCATGGTTGTCTTCGCCTA
This sequence comes from Usitatibacter rugosus, assembly GCF_013003965.1. NCBI lineage: Bacteria > Pseudomonadati > Pseudomonadota > Betaproteobacteria > Nitrosomonadales > Usitatibacteraceae > Usitatibacter > Usitatibacter rugosus. Next base: position 774,207 of record NZ_CP053069.1, read on the forward strand.
GGCCTGCTTCAGCATCGTGGCGCCGTCGGACACTTCGAACTTGCCCGGACCTTCGACGTTGAGCGTCTTCACGACGCCGTCTTCCACGAGCATCGAGTAGCGGTTGCTGCGCACACCCAGGCCGCGCGCCGTGAGGTCGAGCGTGAGGCCGAGCTTCTTCGTGTAGTCGGCGCTGCCGTCGGCCATGAAGCGGATCTTGCCGCCGGCCTTCTGGTCCTTCGACCACGCGCCCATCACGAAGGCGTCGTTCACCGAGATGCACCACACCTCGTCCACGCCCTTGCCCTTCAGCGCGTCCAGGTTCGTGAGGTAGCTCGGCACGTGCTTCGCCGAGCAGGTGGGCGTGAAGGCGCCGGGCAGCGCGAACACCGCGATCTTCTTGCCCTTCACCATGTCCTCGACCTTGAAGGTGTTGGGGCCGATGGTGCAGCCGTTGCCTTCGACCTCGATGAATTCCTGCAGCGTGCCCTCGGGCAGGCGGTCGCCGACCTTGATCGTCATGTGTGCTTCTCCTCGTTGTGGATGGGAATGGACCTTCGGGAATTCAGGGCGCGGCGTGCGCCGCGCGGCGGAAGCTGGCGAGCGCGAGGCCGGTGGCCACGAAGAGGCCGCCCAGCCCGCGGTTCACCCAGCGGAGCTTCGATTGGTCCTTCATCACGCGCAGCACGCGAGCGGCGAGCGCGGTGTAGCCGATCATGATCACGAGGTCCACGAGGAACGTCGTGATCGCGAGCACCGTGTACTGCAGCGCGACCGGGCGCGTGACGTCGATGAACTGCGGCAGGATCGCCACGAAGAAGATGATGCCCTTCGGGTTGGTGAGGTTCACGAGGAAGCCGTGCAGGAAGACCGCTCGCACGGTCGTATCCGCATCCGGTTCGTCCTCGAAGCGCTTCGGCTCCGAGCGCCAGGTGACGATGCCCAGGTAGATCAGGTACGCCACGCCCAGCCACTTGATTACGGTGAAGAGCGTCTCGGAGGCCAGCAGCAGGGCGCCCAGGCCGACGGCCACGATGGTGACGTGGATCATGTTCGCCACTTGCATGCCGACCGCGTTCCACGCACCGAGCCGCACGCCATGGTGCAGGCCGCTGCGGATGCTCGAGAAGACGCCCGGCCCCGGCGTGAGCGAGAGCACGATGGCGGCGAGGAAGTAGGTGAGCCAGACGTGGAGGTCCATCAGCGTCCCGTTTCGATGGCGCGCTTGGCGATCCGGTCGATCATCCCCGGGGCGACGAGCTTCAGCCAAAGTCCTATTTTACCGCGTGCGGTCATGATCACTTCGCGCTTCCGGGTTTGCATCGCTTCGACGATGATGCGCGCGCATTCCTCCACGCCCATGACCTCGCCTTCCTTCACCGGGCTCACGGCGATGGGCTTGCCGTCGGGGCCGCTCGCGTTCTCGCGGATGCCGGTGGAGACGAAGCCCGGGTAGATCATCGTGACGGTGACGCCGGAGCCGTCCAGTTCGATGCGCAGCGAATCGAAGAAGCCCGTCATCGCGTGCTTGCTCGCCGCGTACCCGGTGCGCGTCGGGACGCCCGTGCGGCCTGCGAGCGAGGAGACACCCACCAGCCGGCCCTTCGATGCCTTGAGGTGGGGGAGGGCGTAATGCGTGCAGTACACCGCACCCATGTAGTTCACCTGCATGATCCGCTGCAGGATCGACATGTCGCCGATGTCCTCGAAGCGCGCCCACATGGTGGCGCCGGCGTTGTTCACGAGCGTGTCGATGCGGCCGAAGGCGGCGATGGTCGCGTCGACCATCGCCTTGCAGTCGGCCTCGACGCCGACGTCGGCCTTCACGGCAATGACCTTCGCGCCCTTGGCGCGGCAGCGAACCGCGATGGCCTCGAGTTCCTCGTTGTTCCTCGCTGCCAGTGACAGCGATGCGCCACGAGCCGCAAGCTGCTCCGCGAGCTCGGCGCCGATGCCCTTCGAGGCGCCAGTTATCACGACGACGTCATCTTTCATCTTTTCCTCCCCTTCCTCGCTCTTCCCTATTCTGCCTGCCAACCTTCACTTATCCGTCTTGGGATCGGGGATGTGGTTGAAGGCGATGTGCATGCCGCCGCGGTCACGAGCCTTGTGTGCGCTCGCGAAGTACACGGCCTGCTTGCCGAAACGGACGTTGAGCGAATCGAGCGCCTTGTAGAGTGACTTCGATCGGTCCTCGGAGGCGAAGAGCGAGCCGGTGTGATCCTGCTCCGAGACGAAATCGGAGAAGGCCATGCCGACCTTGAGGATCGTGCGCTTGCGCTTCGGGCGCTCCGACCAGAGCTTCTCCAGCACGTGGAGGAAGGCGACGGTGTCCTGTGTGTCCACGAGGCGCATGTCCTTGCCCCAGTGGCCGCCGTCGATGTACTTGAGGTCGAGGGTCATCCGCCCGGCGTAGAAGCCGGCCTTGCGAAGGCGCATAGCGGCCTTCTGGGTGAGGCGGTTGAGGACCGCGAAGGCGTTCTCGTCGTTGCGCCCCTCGGGCCCCAGCACGCTCGAGTGCGAGATGGAACCCGTCTCGGTCTCGCGGTTGGCGATGGCCTCGCCGCGGATGCGGTCGTACATGATGTGGCCGCCGATGCCGCCCCAGACGGAGTGCAGCTCGTCCTTCGATCGCGCGGCGAGATCGCGCACGGTGCGGATGTTGTGCTCGTGGAGCCGCTTCTCCATCTGCTTGCCGACGCCGGAGAGGGCGCGCACGGGAAGGTCGAACAGGCGTTCGGGCAGCTCCGACTTCTGGATCATCACCAGGCCGTCGGGCTTCACCATGTCCGAGGCCGTCTTGGCGATGAACGTGTTGGGCCCGATGCCGATGGAGGTGCGAAGGCATTCGCCGATGTCGCGGCGAAGCGCGGCCTTCACCTTCACCGCGATATCCATCGCGAATGCGGGATCGCTCCAGCGGCCGGTGAGCTCGCAGTCCATCTCGTCGATGGAAAGGACCGCGCGCACCGGGACGATGGAATCGACGGTCGCGACCGCGCGGTGGTGGAAATCGATATAGAGCTCGTGGCGCGCGACGACGAACTCGATGCCGGGGCACATCTTCTTCGCATCGCCGACCTTGGTGCCGGTTTTCACGCCGAACTGCTTGGCCTCGACGCTCGCCGCGATGCACACCGTGGTATCGGCCAGCATCGGCACGACACCCAGCGGCTTGCCGCGCAGCCGCGGCTCGACCTGCTGCTCGACGGAAGCGAAGTAGGAGTTGAAATCGACGAGGAGTGAGCGGAGGGTCACGCGCGCCTCAGTCGAGGTCGGACGACTCCACGAAGATGCGGGCGACTTCCTCGAGGGCCTTCGCTTCGGCGTCACCGAAGCGCGCGAGCCTGGGGCTATCCACATCCAGCACGCCGATGACGCGCCCGCCCTTCATCACGGGGACGACGACCTCGCTGTTGGAAGCGCTGTCGCAGGCGATGTGCCCGGGGAACGCGTGCACGTCGGGGACGACGACGGTGCGCTTCTGCTGCGCGGCCGTGCCGCACACGCCCTTGCCGAGCGCGATGCGCACGCACGCCGGCTTGCCCTGGAACGGGCCCAGCACCAGCTCCCCACCCTTCATCCAGTAGAAGCCGGCCCAGTTGAGCTCGGGCAGGGTGTGGAAGATCAGTGCCGAGAGGTTGGCCGCGTTGGCGGTGGCGTCCCGCTCGCCTTCCAGGAGGGCTCGCGCCAGGCCAGCGAGGTCCTCGAGGGCGGAAGCGGCGGTGGGAGCGGGTGAAACGGCGAACATCCGCCCATTTTACCCGGGGAGGGCGGGGTCGCGGCTCGTGAAGAAGGGCTTGGCGCTCCCTGCAGCGCCGCGCCCGCGAGCCGCGATACCGGGATTAAGCCTGCGCGGGCTTGGGCGCGGGCTTCTTCTTCGCCTTTTTCTTCTTGGCTTTTTGCTTCGGATCCGCCGCCGCCGTCTTGGTGGCATCCGCGGGCGCCGCCTTGGGTGCCGCCTTGGCCTTGGCCGCGGGAGCGGTCTTGGCGGGGGCGGCCAGCTCGGTGCGGGCGTCGGGGTTGGCGGGCGCGGGCGATTGCGCCGCGGCGGGGAGCGCCGCGAGCAATGCGAGCGCGGCGAGAGTCAGCTTCATGTAAACCTCCGGTACGAGTTGGAAAGCAGGCGGCCACCTGGATGTCTAACGGCGGCGGGGGACCCGCGTTGACCTTATAATTCGCATCCTCCTCCGAATTTGTTCCCCATGCCTATCCACCGTGCGCTTGGCGCGTTGCTTCTTTGCGCCGCTCTCCCCCTCATGGCCCAGACGATCGATCCCACCGCCGCAAAGCCGCCCTCCGCCGAGAAGAAGCCGAAGGTGATGACCAAATTCGGCGACCGCCGGGTGGACAACTACTTCTGGCTGCGCGAGAAGGACAACGCGGCGACCATCGACTACCTGAAGGCGGAGAACGCCTACCGCGAAGCGGTGATGAAGCCGCTCGAGGGCTTCCAGGACCGGCTCTACAAGGAGATGCTCTCGCGCATCAAGGAAACGGACGAGAGCGTTCCCTACCGCCGCAAGGGCTACTGGTACTACCAGCGCGAGGTCGAGGGCAAGCAGTACCCGATCTATTGCCGCCGCAAGGGCACGATGGAGGCACCGGAGGAAGTGATCCTCGACGTGAACGTGCTCGCCGAGGGCAAGAAGTTCACGTCCGTGGGCCTGATGGATCTCAGCCCCGACCAGACGAAGCTCGCCTACACGGTCGACTTCACCGGCTTCCGCCAGTACACGCTGCACGTGAAGGACCTCGCCACCGGCACCCTCTCGACGGAGCGCATCGAGCGCGTCACGTCCGCCACCTGGGCCGCCGACGGCAAGACGCTCTTCTACGTCGAGGAGCATCCCGAGAACAAGCGCAGCTATCGTCTCCATCGCCACGTGCTCGGCGACAAGGACAGCACGCTCGTCTACGAGGAGAAGGACGAGCTCTACGACATCGGCGTGGGCGAGACGCGCAGCGAGAAGTACATCGTGATGCTCTCGCAGGCGAAGGACACGACGGAAGTCCTGGTCGTGCCTTCCGACACGCCCACCGCGCCACTGCAGGTGATCGAGAAGCGCAAGAAGGGCCACGAGTACTTCGTGGACCACCACGACGGCGACTTCTTCATCCGCACCAACGACAAGGGCAAGAACTTCCGCGTCGTGCGCACGGCGGTCACCGCGCCGGGCCAGAAGAACTGGAAGCAGGTCGTCGCCCCGCGCCAGCTCGTGATGGTCGAGGACATCGACATGTTCCGCGACTTCTGGGTGGCCCAGGAGCGCGACAACGGGCTGCTGAAGCTTCGCGTGTTCGACTTCGCCTCGGGCAAGTCGCACTACCTCGAGGTGCCGGAGCAGGTGTACCAGACGAGCGGCAGCGTGAACCCGGAATACGACACGGGCACGTACCGCTTCGTCTACGAGAGCATGGTCACGCCGCGCTCCTGGTACGACTACGACATCGGCAAGCGCGAGAAGAAGCTCCTCAAGCAGCAGCCGGTGCTGGGCGGCTACGATCCGTCCCAATATGCTTCGGAGCAGCTCGTCGCCACGGCGAAGGACGGCACGAAGGTGCCGATTTCCATCGTCTACAAGAAGTCGCTGAGAAACGGCCCGCAGCCACTGCTGCTCTACGGCTACGGCTCGTACGGCATCCCGATGGATCCGAACTTCCGCTCCTCGCGCATCTCGCTGCTGGACCGCGGGATGGTCTACGCCATCGCGCACATCCGCGGCGGCGGCGATCGCGGCAAGCTCTGGTACGACGACGGCAAGCTGCTGAAGAAGAAGCACACCTTTACCGACTTCGTGGACTCCGCCGACTTCCTCGTGAAGAAGGGCTGGACCGCGCCGGACAAGCTGGTGATCCAGGGCGGGAGCGCCGGCGGCCTGCTGATGGGCGCGGTGACCAACATGCGTCCCGATCTCTTCAAGGCCGTCGTCTCGCAGGTGCCGTTCGTGGACGTGATGAGCACCATGCTCGACGCCTCGCTGCCGCTCACGGTCGGCGAGTACCTCGAGTGGGGCAACCCGAACGTGAAGACCTACTACCAGTACATGCGCTCGTACTCGCCCTACGACAACATGAAGAAGGGCGCCTACCCGGCAATGTTGATCGAGACCTCGCTGAACGACAGCCAGGTGATGTACTGGGAGCCCGCGAAGTACGTCGCGAAGCTCCGCGACCTGAAGACGGACAAGAGCGTCGTGCTGCTGAAGACGATCATGGAGGCCGGCCACGGCGGAGCCTCCGGCCGCTACGACGCGCTGAAGGAGCTCGCGTTCACGTACTCGTTCGTCCTCGACCAGGTGGGGCTCGCGAAGTAGGTGTCGAACCTCCAGCTTTTCGTCGGCTGCGTCGCGATCTGGGGCTCGACCTGGCTCGCCATCACGTACCAGCTCGGTAGCGTCGAGCCCGAGGCGAGCGTCACCTATCGCTTCCTGCTGGCCTCGCTGCTGCTGTTCGCCTATTGCGCGGCGCGCCGCTTGCCGCTGCGCTATCCGGCGCGCGAGCACCTGTGGATGGCGCTCTTCGGCATCCTCATGTTCAGCGTGAGCTACATCTGCGTGTACTACGCGGAGCAGCGCATCGTCTCGGGCCTGGTGGCGGTCGGTTACTCCGCGAGCCCGCTGCTGGGCATGCTCGGCCAGCGCGCCTTCTTCGGCACGCCGATGACGCGCAAGATGGCGCTGGGCTCGGTGCTGGGCATCGCCGGCATCACGCTCGTGTTCTGGCCCGAGTTCGCGCACTTCAGCCAGGGCGCCAATCCGGTGGCCGGCGCGATCTTCACGGGGCTTGCGGTCCTGCTCTCGACGTTCGGAAACATGGTGGCCCACAGGAACCACGACGCGAAGATCCCGGTCTGGCAAGGAATGGCCTGGGGCATGCTCTATGGATCGGTTTTCTCGGCGGCGTGGACGCTCGCGGCGGGCAAGGGCTTCGGCTTCGAGGCCACGCCCGCGTACGTGCTCTCGCTGCTCTACCTCGTGGTGCTCGGCTCGATCCTCGCCTTCGCGGGTTTCCTCACGCTGCTCGGGCGCATCGGCCCGGCACGCTCGGGGTACATCGGCGTGATGGTGCCGATCGTGGCGCTCGTCATCTCCGCCGCGTTCGAGGACTTCCGCTGGCACGCGCTCACGTGGGTCGGCATCGCCGTGTCGGTTGCGGGCAATGTGGTCATCCTTCGACGCGCGTAGGAAGGACGCCGAGCGTTCAATCCGGCGCGGTTGGGTCGCCGTCATCGCGTCGATCCTCTTCCACGCTGCGATCGTCGCGATCCCGAGCCGCGACCGCACGCTCGAGCAGGCGATCGGCGGGACCACGAAGTCGCCGATGTCCGTCGTGATCGTGAACGCGCCCACGCCGGCGCCCACGCCGCTGACCACGCCGATCCAGGCGCCGGAGTCCCCCAAGGCGCCCGCCCCCGAGCCGAAGGCGCCGCGTGTCGCGGCCACTTCGCCGCGGCCCTCGACGACGGCGCCCCAGACCTCCTCGCCTCCCGCGACCCAGACCATTCCGTCGCCCACGGCGCCGCCGCAGCCCGCGATGGACATGGCTTCGCTCATCGCGGCGCGGCGCGCGCAGCGCCAGTCGACGGAGCACGAGGCGCTCGCCTTCGCGCAGAGGCGCGACCAGGGGCCGTTGCTGCCACAGTCCTCCGCGGACCAGGCCATCCAGCGCAACCTGGGCTCGCTCGCGCAAGGCTCGGAGGGAACGAGCGGCGTGTTCCAGATCCTGCGGAAGGGCCAGCGCACGGCGGAGTTCGCGTTCAACGGCTGGAAGCCCGATGTGTCGAAGCGATGGCGGCAGGTCATCGAGGTCGACGCGGGAGTGGGCGGCGACGTCGAGCTCGCGCTCATCCGCGGCATGATCAAGATCATCCGCGAGCACTACAGCGGCGACTTCAACTGGCAGTCGTACAAGCAGGGCAAGGTGATCGTGTTGTCCGCGCGGCAGCAGGACAACGAAAAGCTCGAGGACTTCCTGTCCAGCGAGTTCTTCGGAACGCCGGTGCTGCGGCGCGACCGCACCGCCCAGCCGATCCCTCCGGGCTAGGTGGCTTTCGCCTTTCCTTTCGTGCTTTAATCCGGCCGCAATCGATCCAAGCCGTCCTCCAAGCGACGGCAGCCGTGGCGCCCCCGAGTCCCACAAGACTGGTCAGTCCTCAGGGAGGGCCCATGACTTGCATCCAACGCCTCGTCGCAACGTTCGTTGCGCTCGCGCTTCTCCTCGCCGCTTCCGCCTCGCAAGCCTCGCTCTGGTTCGGTGACGACCACGGACTGCATCGCGTCGATCCCACGACCAACGTTGCCTTAAGCCACATTGCCACTGCCGAGCCGGTTGCCGTCGCGATCGACCCGATGACCGGGGCGGTGTGGTCCGTCACCCGGACGCGCGTCACCCGGCACACCCAAGACGGCACGCAAGTCTTCAGCCGGACGCTCGCGTCCTACGCCGACAACATCGGCAACGGCCGGCGGATCGCGGTGAATGCCGAAGACGGTTCGGCATGGGTCGGCAGCGATCGGCGGCTGCTCCATCTCGCTCGCGACGGATCGCTGTTCTCCTCGGTGCCCGGTGAGGTGACGGATCTCGCGATCGCGCCGGACGATTCGGCCTGGGTGCTCGATACGGACCGCGACGAGCTGCGCCACTACGACAGCCTGGGCGCCTTGCTCACGCGCACCGCACTCGGCGGTGCTTCGCGGCGCGCGCTCTCCCTCGCCCTCGATAGCTCCCGTGGCTACCTGTGGCTGGGCGGTGACGACGCACTGGTGCAACGCAGCCTCGCGAATCCTTCGCAAGTGCTGCGCACGATCGACACGCCGCACGAGGTGAATGCCTTCTCGCTCGATGAAAAGACGGGCGAGCTATGGGTGCTGGGCGACAACTCTTTCCACGGCTACCGCGCCAACGGCACGCGCTTCGAATCCGAGAATCTCGGCAACGACGGCGTGGTCGATCCGCGCGCACTGGCCTTCGATCCCGACACGCAGGCGTTGTGGATTGGCCACCGCCGGGGCGTCACGCGCTTCTCCCGCAACGGACAGCGCCTTGCCACGGTGCCCGCGGATCACGCGGGGGCGATCGCCGTTTCGCGGGCTGCGCTCTACTTCACACCCGCTATCCATGGCGTCTCGCCCAACGGGCCCATCACCAAGACCCAGTCGCCGATCGTGTTCAGGTACGACGCTCTGTGCTCGGGAAGCAGCTGTGGTTTCCCGCCCGAGTTCTTCGCGTCGTATTCGATCATCGCCACGCTCGACGGCGCGAGCATCGGCCCCTTCACCTTCGATCCGGTCAGTGGCGAGACGCGCCATACGCCGGCTACGCCGCTCTCGCAGGGCCCGCACACGGTGAGGGCGCAAGCGGTCGATGCGGATGGGCGGATCTCGCAACCGGCCGAGCTCACGTTCACGCTCGACAGCGAGGGCCCGTCGCTCACGGCGTTGTCACCGCCGAGCGGCGCCACGTTCACGACGCAGCCGATCACCGTCATGGGAGCGTTCGATCCTTCGGCCGTATTGGTTGGAATGTCCAACTTGTCGCCGATCCCCGGCAACGCGTTCAGCTTCCAGGTTCCGCTCGAGATCGGCGCGCGCGAGTACCGGCTGGGCGCGATCGACGCGCTCGGCAACCAGACGACTATTTTCCTGACCTATACGTACGACCCGCCGAATGCGAAACCGACGGTGTCGATCTGGACGCCTTTCGAGGGGCAGGTTTTCTCGCCGGGGCCGGCTTCCTTCGACATCGGTGCCGACGCCGCGGACAGCGACGGCACGGTGGTGAGCGTCGAGTTCTTCCTGGACGGCGTGTCGGTTGGAATCTCCACCGCGCAGTTCCCCAGCGTGAGCCTCACGGATGTGCCGGCGGGGCTCCACACACTGACCGCCCGCGCGACGGACAATCGCGGCGGCGTGGGCCTTTCGGCCCCGGTGCAGGTGCGAGTCAACGCAACGCCCACGGTGTCGATCGTCGAGCCGGCGAACGGAGCGACGGTTGGCCAGTCCTTCCCGCTCCGCGCTCTCTTGTGGGATGACGACGACGACTTGCTGTACGTCGAATTGCTGGTCAACGGCGAGTCGGTTGCCCTCTACTTCGGTTCGCCACCCGAGCTCGAGATATCTGCGTTCATCGATGGGGTCGGCGTTCACACGGTCGCCCTGCGCGTGATGGATTCTCGATTCGTGATCACGACCTCGGAGTCCATCCAGGTCACGGTCGTGCCATGAGAGGAAAGGGGCGGTGCGCGGGGTCGCGGATCGCGCTCGCCGTGCTCGCGGCGTCCCTCAGCTCGTGCGTCGTCTCGGACGTCGACGCTCGCCTCGAGTCCGTGCGCGTCGTCAGTCTTGCGGAAGAGTCCCATTGGGAGTCGCCCAGCAGCGGCATGCGTGCGGACCAGGCCTTCGCGCTGAAGATCGAGGTGTCCAGCGAGACCGACCTGGTGCGCTTGCGCGGCAAGATGGGCCTGAATATACGAAACGAGGTGCGCTCGTGCGTGGTCGATGTCGCCGAAGGGCCGCAATGGGAGAACGTCAGTGACCTTCGCGTTTCGGACCGCTGGCTAGAGGGCGGCGAGTTCGTCGGTGGTGAACGAAACCTCGACAAGTACCGGCGCCCGGATGGCCGCATTTCCTATTTCCTCTACGTCCCGCTCGCGGGCGACGAGACGCGAGCGTATCGGCGGCGTCTGGAAGAAAGGTGGCCCCGCGGCGACCCGCCCCTCTACGACCCCAATGCAACTTTTGCCGATCTCTGCGTCGTTCTGATCGGCCGGGGCATCATGGGAAACGAGATGTCGGCCCCGACACTTGTCGTTCGGCGCGAAGCGATCGACGAGGCCCTCGCGCGCTCACGATAAGGTCGACATGTGCGACACGTGCCGTCATACGTCAGGAAACTGACGCAATTCGTCGACAACGAGAACGAGTTACGTACTTTTGCTTTGTGGAAATTATTTTTGTCTTCGCGGGTGGAGTTTGTTTTTGTTTTCGTGTTTTAATCCCGCCGCAAGTTTTCGAAAAGCCGCACGACATGATGCGGTGGCAGTGGCGCCCCCCGCAGTTTTTACAAAATAACTAGACCTACTCAGGGAGCGTCATGTTTTTCATGTCATGGCTGGGCCATCGCGCCCGCGTGCTGGTCGTTTCGTGCGTCGCGGTCCTCGCGACGCTGTTCGGGCAAGCGGCCTTCGCGCTCCCCAACGTCACGCTCACGCAGCCTTCGTCGAACAAGACGTATGGCAATCCTGCGTCCGTCACCCTTGCTGCGACCGCGACGCCGACGGCGGGCAGCTCCATCACGAAGGTCGAGTTCTACCGTGGCACGACGCTCATCACGATCGTCAACGCGCCTGGTCCGTACACCACGACGTTCAATCACAACGTCAACGGCGTGTACTCCATCACGGCCAAGGCCTTCGACTCCACCGGCAACAGGACGTCGAACGCCCGCACCGTCACGATCGCCGCCAACGTAACGCCCACGGTGAACCTGACGGAACCGTCGGCGGGCAACGAATACACGACGCTGGACAGCGTCTACTTCCTGGCCACCGCGTCCGACAACGACGGAGCGGTTTCAAAGGTCGAGTTTTTCCGTGGGGGCTCCACGCTCATCGGGACGGTGACCACGCCGCCGTACGAGCTCTACGCGACGCTGCCGGTTGGAGACCACACGATCACCGCCAAGGCGACCGACAACTCCGCGGGCATCAAGATCTCCTCGGGGAAACTGATCCACGTCTTGCCTGCGCCCGGACCGCCGACCGTCAGCATCGCGTCGCCCGTGAATGGAGCGACGTTCCAACTCGGATCGCCCATTGCCTTCACCGCGACGGCAACGGCACAGGCACCGGCGGAAGTCTTCCAGGTGGAGTTCTTCCGCGGGGGCTCGACGCTCGTGGGGCAGGTCTACGCACCTCCACCCCTGACGGCGACCTGGACCGATGCCGCGGTGGGAACGTATTCCATCACGGCAAGGGTGATGGACAACTACGGGCAGACCGTCACTTCCGCGCCCATCACGATCAACGTCGCTGCGCCGCTCGCACCGCCCGCGATCACCTTGACGTCCCCGGTATCGGGGGCGGTGGTGCCGCCAGGGGCCACGGTTTCGATCACGGCGACGGCGAATGCCGTCGAGCCGGGAGCATCGATCTCCAAGGTCGAATTCTTCGACGAAGGCGTGAAGCTGGCGACGGTCAACGCGCCGCCCTATACCTATCCGTGGATCGTCAGCGCCGGCTCCCATTTCATCACGGCGAAGGCAACCGACTCCCTCGGCACGACGGCGACGACGCCGATCGCGTACGTGGTCGTCGACGGTGCCGACAGTTGCGATACCGCCCCCCCGCTCACGGCGCTGGATGCGGCGACGAAACTGGCGGCCTTCGGTGCGCTTCCGATGACCTTCGAGGCGAGCGTCGGGCAAGTGGGCTCGGAAACGCGCTTCGTCTCACGGGGTCGCGGGTACCAGCTGTTCCTGACTCCGACGGAGAGCGTGGTCGCGCTGAGTGACGCACGGGCCGATCGTGGCGTTGCAGTGCGCACGCGACTGCTTGGGGCCAACCCGCGTCCGGTGATCTCCGGAGCGGAGCCTGTCGAGCGCAAGAGCAACTACTTCGCGGGGCGTGACCCGTCGAAGTGGCGCAGGAACGTTCCGAACTTCGCCAAGGTTCGCTACGAAGCGGTGTATCCCGGCATCGACCAGGTCTTCTATGGCTCCGAGGGCCGCGTCGAGTACGACCTTCATGTCGCGGCCGGTGCGGATCCCGCGGCCATTCGGTTTGCGCTCGAAGGCGCGGACAGCGTCGCGCTGGACGCCGAAGGCAACCTCGTTCTCGAGACCGCCCTGGGCACGCTGGTGCAGAAGCGGCCCGTCGCCTACCAGGAGATCGCTGGGGAGCGACGCGTCGTAGCTGCCGCGTACGCGATGCGAGAGGGCGAAGTTGGGTTCGAGCTGGGCTCGTACGACAAGTCGCATCCGCTCGTGATCGACCCGGTCCTGGTCTATTCGACGTACCTGGGAGGCTCGGACGATCAGTCGGGCGCGAACGCGATCGCGCTCAGCCGCTGCGGCGAGGCTTTCATCGGCGGCTGGACCTACGCCACCGATTTCCCCACCACGATTGGGGCGTTCGATCGCGGTGCGGTGCCCGGAACGAAGATGGGCTTCGTCTCGAAGCTCAACCAGGCGGGCTCGGCCCTGATGTTCTCGACGTACATCACGGGCACCGAGTACATCTTCGAGGGCGGATCCGCTCCCCAGGCCACGGAGGTCATGAAGATTGCCGTCGACGGCAGCGGCCACGCCTACTTTGGCGGTATCGCCCAGGCGACGGACTTCCCGCGGACGCCGGGGGCCTATCTGGCGACGACCGAGGCGTATCCGGTGGGCTTTGTCGGAAAGCTCACGACCGACGGGAGCTCTTTGGCCTATTCGACCTACGTCCCCGGGGACGTGCGTGGACTGGCCGTCGACGCCGCCGGCAGTGCTTACGTCGGCCTCTATAACCTGGTCGTGAAGCTCCATCCCGCCGGCACCTCGGCGATCTACGAGTTCACCGGGTTGCCGGTCTCTGAAGGACTGAAGGCACTCGCGGTCGACGCTTCCGGCAACGCCTATGCCGCGAGCGTGACCTATCACAATTTCGTCCCGACGACGCCGGGAGCATTCCAGTCTTCGAAGCCCAGCTCGGCGACCTATCCCTCCGGCTTCATCACCAAGATCAACCCGGCCGGCGATGCGGCCGTCTACGCGACCTATCTCGGAACCGGAAGAAGCATGTACGTGTCGGGGATTGCCGTGGACAGCTCGGGCAGCCTCTACGTGACCGGCATGTCCGACGCACCCAATGGCATGACCCTGCCGAATTTCGGCTCGGTGCCGACGCTCACGGGCAACCAGATCGTGGACGGCAGCCAGTACGCGCTCACCGCGAAGCTGAACGCTTCCGGCTCCGCATTGACGTACGCGGCGCGATTGGGCGGATCCGGTTGCAACGAGTCTGGCTGCTCGTTTGCCCTCACGCGACCGAACGCCATTGCCGTGGATAGCGCGGGCAGTGCCTGGGTCGTCGGTGCGACGGAGGCGAACAACTTCCCGCTCGTGAAGGCTCTCTACTCCACGTACGGCGATTCCCTGCGCAGGCCGGATCCCTTCGTGACGAAGATCTCGGCCAGCGGCACGACGGTCCTCTTCTCGACGCTGCTGAACGGGCCGACCGTTGGAACGGCGGGCCCCCATTCGAGCGGCTTTGGTTCAGGAGCCACGGCCGTTGCGGTCGATTCGATCGGTTCGGTCTACGTCGCCGGCTACACGGACAAGGTCGATTTCCCGACCACGCCGGGCTCCCTCCAGCAGACGCGTCCCTCGGGAATCGTCTCCAACGCGTTCGTCACGAAGATCAACGAGACGAAGGACACCACGACCACCCTCGCTTCGGCGCCGGCGACCGGAACGGTGGGTACGCCGACGGTGCTCACCGCCACGGTGACCGGGAACTCGCCGACGGGCGCGGTCGTATTCAAGGACGGCCCGACGAGTATTGGCAGCGCGCCGCTCAGCGGGACGACCGCGCAGCTGTCGGTCAGCCTTGCCGCCGGGGACCATTCGCTCACGGCTACCTACGGCGGCGACACCCACAACAATCCAAGCACGTCGGCGGCCGCTCCGTATGGCGTCGGCAATCCGGGTGTCGCACCCACGGTGACGCTCACCGGCATCGCGGATGGTGCAACGCTCATCGCGACTTCGGGGAGCATCTACTCCGGCGGCACGATGAACCTCTCGGCCACGCCCGCCACGGGCAACAGGCTTACGCAGGCGCGGACGCATTACCCCGGCGGCCCATGGACGTGGCCTCTCTCGCAGTCCGAGCCGTTCAATGTCCCGTGGAACATGCCGGACTTCATCGTCGGCTTCTATGCGGTCTACGCGACGGCGACCGACCAGTACGGGCACGTCGGTACTTCGACGCCCGTGCGCTTCGTGATCAATGGCGCGTCGGTCTCCGCGCCGAGCGTGAGCATCTCGGCTCCGGTAACGGGCGCCGCGTTCACGACCTCCGACACGATCGCGTTGTCCGCTTCGGCTTCTCCTGGATCTGGCGCAGCCATCACCTCCGTGACGTACTACAACGGAGGCACGCAGATCGGCTCGGCGAGCTCGAGCCCCTACATCGTCAACTGGAGCGGAGTGGCGGCCGGTACGTACTCCGTGATCGCACTGGTTGTGGATTCGGCAGGAGGACGCAAGTTGTCCGCGCCGATCGTCATCACGGTCACGTCACCGCCGCCACCGACCGTGAGCATGGTTTCGCCCGCCAACGGCTCCACGTTCAACACCCCGGCGAGCATCACCTTGGTGGCAGATGCATCAGCCGCGTCCGGTGCGACGATCAGCAAGGTCGAGTTCTTCGACGGTACGACGCTGCTCGGCACCTCGACGACGTTTCCCTACACGTACGTCTGGAATACACCGTCCGGCGGCACGCACAGCATCACGGCAAAGGCGACCGACAGCCGGAATGTGCCGGCGACTTCCGCGGCCATATCGATCCAGGTCACGACGCCACCGCCTCCGACGGTGAGCGTGACGTCACCTGGTGCGGGCTCCACGTTCGCGGCGCCTGCATCGGTCGCGATTACCGCCACCGCCACGCCCGCTAGCGGAGCACACGTTACACGCGTCGAGCTCTACGTGGGCGCGCAGCTGATCGGTACGGGGACCAGCGGCACGTGGTATGTCCTGCAGCCGGGCAACTACGCGATCACGGCGAAGGCGTTCGACGACCGCGGTGCATCCGCGACGTCGAATCCCGTGAACGTGACCGTCGCCGGATCTCCGGACGAGAAGATCACGTTCCTTCACAACGATTTGCTCGGCAGCCCGATTGCGGCGACGAACGTAAGCGGGACCGAGGTGTGGACAGAGCGCTATCAGCCGTATGGAGAGCGACTGCTCAAGGAGACGGAATCCACTGGGAACCGGCAGTGGTTTACCGGTAAGGCACACGACACGGATACCGGCCTGTCGTATTTCGGGGCGCGCTACTACGACCCAATCGTCGGTCGTTTCATGGGCGTCGATGCAATGTCGTTCGATCCCGGCGATCTGCATAGCTTCAATCGGTACGGATATGCGAACAACAACCCCTTCAAGTTCGACGATCCGGACGGGAATGCACCGTCGCCAATTGACGCGTTCTTCACAGCGTTTAGCGGCGGCGAGTTTTTGGCTTCGGTTAGCCTATATGCGTATGGCAAAGTAACCGGCGACAAATTTCTCGCCGACGTCGCCGGGGCATCGATTGTTAGTACTGGCGTTGGGTTGGCGCAGGATGTCGCGGGCCTTGCGAGCCCCGTGCCCGCAGCTGGGGCCGTGCGCCGGGCGACGAACGTCTCGGAGGGCGTGACCAAGGCCGCGAACCATGCTGGCGATATCAAACTCTATCGCCGCGGGCCGCCGGACAATGTGAAGGCCCTTGCGGACCAAGCCGCCGCTGCGGAGAAGAACCCGAAGATCGGTATCCATGGCATCTCCGTGAGCACCAATCCAGCGCCAAAGAAGCCTGGACAGCAGGTCCGTTGTGCTAGCAAGGCCGAGTGCGAAGCGGCGGGATTCACCGTGAAACAGACTGGTTCAGATCCGCACCATCACACCATGGAATTGCCCAAACCAGTCACTCGTGAAACGCGGAACAAGGTCAATGATCTCTTCAAGTAGCCATCCATCCCAAGTCGAACGCGGAGAGAAGTTCAAGGGCGACCCTGGCTTTTCGCTCGTCGTCGGGTTTGATTATTACGACGGGCCTGAAGATGGATTGGGGGTTTTCCCGTCGGGCGTCGGGATGAGATTTGTGGCGGTTGGCGAATCGCGGACACGAAGATTCAGGGCCTTCCTGCTGGATTTGCTTGAAGGGGATTGGGGCGCCCGCGTGCGAAGTCTTCCCGATTGCAAAGACGTCGCTTCGACGGTGCGTGTCATTGCGCCATTGAATTCGAGTCCTGCGTGCGAGTCTCTGCAAAACGATCTCAAGGCGACGCCTGTGAAGGTTCATCTGATTGGAATTGCGAGGCTGGACTTCAGTTGGATCTCGTGGATCCCGGTGAGTACTGCGGATTACACCGCAATACGGGAGCAGAGCCAGGTTGAAGACGGATATCAGATCGTTCACGCACTTCTGAAAGCCTCAGGGGCCGAGTCGATCGATGTCTAGTTTCGTGCAGTTGACTCAAACACATAAATTCTACTGAGGAAATCCTTGATGAATTTCGTCAAGTGCGTCTGGTCGCCTTTCATTGCGGTCGCAGCATGCGCTGTCTGTTTCGACGTGATGGGCGATGGAGTCGATGAGGTCATTCCGAGTTTCTATCAGGAGCCGGGGCTTTCGCGAAATCGCGAGCACTTGAATCAACAAAGCGACGAGCGCATCGACCCTTTCACGGGGAAGCTGCAATGGCATTTCGTGGACATCTTCGTCCCTGGAAACGGTGGTCTCGACCTCAAGGTGCAGCGCTCGTACTCGAGCATGAACGAACTGCTCGACGACGCATCCCCGATAGGGATTGGTTGGACCATGCACTTCGGTCGCGTGATGCGCAAAGCGACCACCAACATGTGCGCGTTGGGTGTCGGACCGACCAGCAACCCGGTGCTCGAGCTTGCGGATGGAAGTCGCCACGTTCTCTATGACAGCCTGGATGGCACGTACGCCGTTTCGACCGGGCTCTGGAGGGCGGATTGCAACAACGCCTCACCCGGCGGCCTGATCATTCATTCGCCGGACGGGACGCGATATGAGATGACCACGCAGGGGCCGATGATCGGCTCGAATCCTTCGAAGTGGCAGCAGTCCTGGTACACGACGCGCATCGTGGACCGCAACGGCAACACGATGGATTTCACCTACGTGATGCTGAGCGGTGCCACGTCGATGGGCGTTCAGTCCGTTGCGACCAGCGATGGTCGTTCGTTGACGTTCAATTACTCGGGTGACCACCTGA
This sequence comes from Usitatibacter rugosus, assembly GCF_013003965.1. NCBI lineage: Bacteria > Pseudomonadati > Pseudomonadota > Betaproteobacteria > Nitrosomonadales > Usitatibacteraceae > Usitatibacter > Usitatibacter rugosus. Next base: position 792,188 of record NZ_CP053069.1, read on the forward strand.
GCTCGATTGCGGGTCCCGGGGGAACGTGGAGCTATGGCCACACGCTGCTGACGGGGGTCAGTCCGAACTACTACTTCCTCACGAGCGCCACGCGTCCGGACGGACAGGCCTGGTCCTACCAATACAACACGAGCGCGAATGGCCCAGGCATGGCTCCGGCCGGCGGCTATTCGATGAAGAAGGTCACGTACCCGACGGGCGCGCAGGTCAACTATACGTACGGCTTCGCCACCTTCGCCCAGAATCCGAACATCCCCATCAGCACCGTCATTACCAACAAGCAGTCCGACGACGGAGCGTGGACCTATGCGTACACGCCGGCTACTGAGCCCATTCCCCCGGGTGGAATGAGTTGGACGATATCGGACGGAGCATCGATCCCGAACCTCGACCGAACGCGCATTGAGGGGCCTGAAGGCCACTACGTCTATTTTCATTTTGGATACAACAGCGTGACCAGCGGTGAGGTCTATCTCATTGGCGCGCTTGCGGGGAAGGTCGCTGCGACGGCTGTCGAAGGGCAGGCCTTCGCCAGCGCGATCGAGGCGTATTCGTGGGGACGGTTCGTGATCTCCGGTCAGACGAATCTGCGGCCGGGCGGAACCATGGCCTTCGACACCGAGACGGCCACTCCGTACATCGTTGGGAAGAACATCAGCCGCGGCACGGGACTTCACACGACCGTCTACAGCAACTTCGACGATTACAAGAATCCCCAGACGATCACGGAGACGGGCAGCGCTTCCCGGACCCGGGCGGTCACCTACTTCACCGATGCTTCCAAGTGGATCCTTCACCAGAAGAAGGACGAGACGTTGAGCACCACGGGCGCCATCACGCGCAGCTTCGATGCCAACGGCAACATGACTTCGGAGAACCGCTACGGCGTCTCGACGGACTACGCGTACAGCGGCGGGGATGTCACGAGCAAGACGGATGCGCGGGGGAATTCGGTTTCGTACGGGAACCACAAGCGAGGAATCCCGCAGTCGGAAAGCCACCCCCAAGGCGTTTCCATCTCGCGGACGGTCAGTGACGCGGGCAACGTCCTTACCGAGTCGGACGGTACCGGCGCGACGACAGGGTATACGTATGACGGCCTGAATCGCGTGACGGGCATCACTCACGCCACGGGCAACCCGGTGAGCGTCACTTGGGGGGCGAACACGCGTACGGTTACTCGAGGTGGCTATAGCGAGGAAGTCACCTATGACAGCTTCGGGCGCCAGACGCAGGCCAGGCATACGGATTCGACCACCGGCACCGTGGTGACGCAGAACTACCGTAACGACGTGCTCGGACGCCGCACCTTTACCTCCTATCCGAATAGCTCTGTCGGAACGGGAATGGCATTCGATGTGATCGGGACGCTGCTTGTGGTGCGCCACGAATACGACCCCAACTCCGGCTCGCACTCCACCGGCAGGAGCTTCAACTACAACGGAAACGGCGTCGTCACCATGTCGAATGAGACGGGAGTGACGTACACGTATACCTACCGGTACTACGACGATCCGGACGAGCGTCATCTCCTGTCGATCGCGGCGCCGCTTGCCGCAGCGAGCATCACCATGGAGCGCAACGGCGTTGGCCAGCTGACGTCGGCGACCCAGGATGGAAAGACGCGGACGTACGGCTACAACGGCCAATACTTCCTGACGACGATGACCGATCCGGAGGTCGGCACAACGACATTCGGCCGCGACGGCGTTGGGAACATGACGACCCGCCAAGTGGGCGCATCGCCGACCACGACGTATACGTACGACGGACGCAATCGCGTGACTGCGATCGCCTACCCCGGTGGTACGCCCAGCGTCGCGAAGACGTACTTCAAGGACGACAAGGTCGCGACGATCGACAATGGCATCGCGCTGAGGTCGTACACCTACGACGGAAACAAGAATCTCAAGACGGAAACCCTGGCGGTCTCGGGTCAAGCACCGTTCGCCGTGCAGTACGACTACAACGGGAACGACGCGCTCAACCTCATGACCTATGGCTCGGGCAAGACGATCAGCTACTCGCCGGACGGTTTTGGCCGCGCGACACGGGCCGCTCCCTATGTCACGGCGGTCACCCATCATCCCAATGGGCAGATGGCGTCCATGACGTATGCGAACGGCGTTACGACGACGGTGGGTCTCAATGGACGTCAGTGGCCGGATGCGATCGCCATTGCGGGGGCCGCGAACATGTTCAACACGTCGTATACCTACGACGGGCTGGGCAACGTGCTGGGGATTTCCGATTCGGTCGACCCAACCTATAACCGGCATCTGGAGTATGACGAGATCGATCGCTTGGTCGTGGCGGACGGGGCGTGGGCTGGGGGTACGACCGGTGCGTTCACCTATGACGGACGGGGGAACATCAAGTCGCAGCTGCTGGGTTCCCAGGTGCTGAACTACAACTACGACGCCGCGAGCAATCGCCTGGCCTCCATCTCCGGAACGAAGAGCTACGCCTTCACGTACGACGTCTACGGCAACGTCACCGGCAACGGCACGAAGTCGTTCGGCTACAACGATGCGTCGAACCTCCGGTGCGTGGATTGCGGCACGCCGGGCGAGACCACCTATGACTACGACGGCGCGAGCATGCGGGTGCGCACGACCAAGAACGGCGTCTCGACCTATTTCGTTTACGGATCGGGAGGCAACCTTCTTTGGGAACGTGTCCCCGGGGTTTCGCTGAAGGAATACATCTACCTGGACGGCAAGCAGGTCGCCGTTCGCGAGAAGACGGGTAGTTAACCAGGGAGTGCCATGTTTTACATTCGCCGTTTCCGCGCTGCGCTTGCCGCGCTCGCTTTCCTCTGCGTCGCCTTCGGCGCGCAAGCCCAGCTCTGGTTCGGCGACGAACGCGGCCTGCATCGATTCGATCCGAACACCGGTGTCGTGGATGTCGACCTCCCGTTCGGCGAGGCGCTCTCGCTCGTCACCGACCGCGGCGACGGCTCGGTGTGGGTCCTCTCGAAGACGCGCCTCGCGCGCTTCTCGAGCGACGGCTCCACGGTCGTATTCAACCGCACGCTCGCTTCGTTCCCGGGCAACCTGGGCACGGCGCGCAAGATGGCCGTGAACCCGGCCGATGCCACGGCCTGGATCGCCGGCGAACGGCGCGTCCTGCACGTGAACGGCGGCGGCGGCGAGCTGCTTTCCGTAGTGCCGGGTGAAGCCACCGATCTCGCCGTCGCGCAGGACGGCACGCTGTGGGTGCTGGACGAAGAGAACGACGAGCTGCGGCGCTACACCTCGGGGGGCGCGCTGCTGCATCGCGTGAACCTCGGCGGAGCGTCGCGCCGCGCCCGCCATCTCGCGATCGACAGCCTTCGCGGCTTCGCCTGGTTCGTCGCCGACCGCGCTCTTGTGAAGCGCAGCTTCAAGACTCCGGGCCATGTGCTCGCGCGCATCAATGTGGCGCATGACGCCGATGCGATCTGCTCCGACGTCGATACGGGTGACCTGTGGGTCCTGGGCGGCAATGTGCTTTATGGCTACGGCTCCGATGGCACGAGCACCGTGACGTATGACCTCCGCCAGAACGGCATCGCGAACGCCAAGTCGCTCTCGTGCGACTTCGCGACGCGGTCCTTGTGGGTCGGGCACCGCCGGGGCTTCTCGCAGTTCACGCGCGGCCCCTCCCATATGCTCACGCAGCGCGCGCGCGATTCGGATTGGGTCGCCGTGGCGCGAGAGGCGACGCAGATCCGGCTCGAGCTGGAATTCCTGGCGGGCAGCAGCGGGCCGTTCGACGACCAACCGTTGTTCAGGTTCCGCCCCTGGGCCTCGTGCGGCGGAGGGGACTGCGGCTTCGAGCCGTGGGTCCTGGAATCCACCCTCACGTTCGCGGCCACCCTGGATGGCACGGAGGTCGGCACGCAGTTCTTCTTCGACTCCGCCGCGACGGGCGAGGTCATCTACATGCCGGCCGCCGTGCTCGCGGATGGGACGCACACGCTCACGGTCCAGGCCGTGGACGGATCCGGAAACCGCTCGGAGCCGCAGACCTTCACGTTCGACATCGACACGACGCCACCCGCGCTGGTGTCGATCACACCGGCCGACGGCGCGCACTTCCCGCTCGGCACGACCCAGATCCTGGTGGACTTCACATTCGACGCGTCGGCGACGAACGTGGGCGTGAACGGTTTCCCCGCACAATTCGGCAACCACTTCCGCGCGTTCATCCCTGTCCCGAACCGCCAAAGGGTCCTCACCCTCACGCTTCACGCGACGGACCCATCGGGCAACCTGGCAACGGTGCCCATCACGTACACGATCGAGCAGCCCAACGTCCGGCCGGTCGTGCAGCTCGTGCAACCGACGCAGGGCCAGGTCTTCGATGCGCCGGCAAACGTCACGGTCGAGGCGACCGCGACCGACTCCGACGGAACGATCGACCGCGTCATGTTCACGCTGGGCGATTTCGGATCGATCATCGTGACGTCGCCCCCGTATCGCGCCGTGTTCACGGGCGTGCCGATCGGCCAGTACGCACTGTCGGCGGTCGCGTTCGACAATCGTGGCGACGTCGGTTTCTCGAGCACGACCGTCACGGTGCAGGGTCCTCCGTCGGTCACGATCACCACGCCCGCGCCCGGCGCCGCGGTGTTCGAAGGCACGCCCATCGTCGCGACGTTCCAACCCGCTCCGAACCGGACCCTCCAGTCGCTCACGGTCCTGAGGGATGGGCAGGTCCTCTTCACGGTACCCAATCCGGGCACCACGCGTAGCAACATCCTGTCGGGTGCCGGTGTGCACACCTATGCGTTCGTCGCCACCGACAGCACGGGCGCGCAGGGTACGGCCGAGATCACGCTCACCGTGAAGCCGTTCGACCTCGTGGTCGAGACACCGGTCGCGAACGCGGAGGTGACGACGGGTGAAATCCGGGTCAGCGGCCACTACTTCGGTCCGAGCGACACGGCGATTCGAGTGAACGGCATCCCCGCATTCGTCACGCCGACGAGTCCGGATGGGGGAACGTTCACGAGGCCCATCACCCTGGGCACGGGTCCGCGGGTGATCGAGGTCGAGCTCACCTCGCCCAGCCTCTCGATCGGACGTGTGTACTTGATCCCCGTCACGGTGCTGCCGATTGTCATCGTGCCGCCACCCGATCCGCCGCCGGTGGGTGGTGGCGCTGGCTAGCGCTGCACGCGCATCCGCCTTCCCACGGCCACCAGCGCCACGACGACGAGCGCGAAACCGAGCTCCTCGGCACTGAGCGGTTCGCCGAGGAGCGCGGCCGAAGCGGCGATCGTGAGGAACGGCTGCAGCAATTGCAGCTGTCCCACGCGCGCGATGCCGCCCTGCGCGAGCCCGCGGAACCACGCGAAGAAGCCGAGGTACTGGCTCACGAGCCCGACGTAGAGCCAGCCGGCGAGGGCTGACGCCGGTGCGTGCTGCAGGCCCGGTTGATAGAGAGCGATTGACAGCACGAGCAGGATCGGCAGCGCGAGAACCAGCGTCCACGAGATCGCTTGCCATCCGCCCAGTGTGGCGCTCGCCTTCGCCCCCGCGGCGTATCCGTACGAAGAAAGAAGAATCGCGACGACCAGCGCGAGATCTCCGGACGTCATCGCACCTCCGCCGTGGCGTAGTGCGAAAGCCACGACTGCGGCACTGCCCAGAAAGCTGACCACCCAGAAGCCCACGCTCGGCCTCTCATGCGCAACCCACGCACCCGCCATCGCGGTCGTGAGCGGCATGATCGCGAGCACGACAGCGCCGTGGGAGGAGGGCACCTCCTGCATCGCCCACGTCATCAGGAACGGGAATCCAAACACGATCCCGAGCGCGGCGCCCGCCAACCCCTTCCACTCTTCACGCGTCGGAAGCCGCGGCCGCGTCACGAGCAGCACGCAAACAGCAAGCGCCGCCGCGAAGAGCGAGCGCGTGGAAGCGAGGAAAAACGGTTCGATCGCGGAAACCGCCGCACGAGTGGCGGGCAGCGTGAGGCTGAAAGCGACGACACCGACGAAGCCCCACCAGAGGCCACGCGACTCCGAACCGCCGCTCAAGACGCCTTGCGCTCGCGAAACTTCTCGAGTCCCTTCGCGGCGTCCTTGCGTACCTTCCACTTGAGCGGCGCGAACCAGCCGAGCGCGCGGCCCATCGGCCCCAGCGCCTGCGAGGCCCAGCGGTAGAACGAGAAGCGGTCGTAGTGCCGCGAGATCTTGCCGTTGCGGAAGGCGAACATCGCGCTCACGTGGTTCACGACCGGGCGGCCCGTCTTGCTGAACGTGTAGCGGGCGGTCCATTCGGCACGTCCGCCCTCGGCGTTGGCGCTCGCCGAATCGAGGGTGACCTGGAGGTCGGCCGCGCGCGACAGGAGCATGCGCCACATGTCCCCCGCCTCGTCGCCTTTCAGGCCCGGGAAGACGGGGTCGGAAAAGAACACCTCGCGGTCGTAGCAGCTCGCCATCGCCTCGGCGTCCCGGCGGGCGAATGCGTCGTAGAACTCGCGGATGAGGGCCTCGTGCGGGTGCATCCCCGGCATCGTACGCGAAGGCCCGGAATTGATGCCCGTCAAGGCCAAAAACGGGCCCAGCCCCTATTTTCAGCGCGTACACGTGACCACAAGAAGCGCGGCGCACGCCCGTTTCTCCAACAAGGAAACCCCCCATGCTCTCCGACATCGAAATCGCCCAGAAGGCGAAAGCCAAGCCCATTGGCGAGATCGCCTCGAAGCTCGGTATCCCGACTTCCGCCATCGAGCCGTACGGCCACTACAAGGCCAAGATCGGCCTCGACTACGTCAATTCGCTGAAGTCGAAGCCTGACGGCAAGCTGATCCTCGTCACGGCCATCTCCCCCACGCCCGCGGGCGAGGGCAAGACCACCACGACGGTGGGCCTGGGCGACGCGCTGAACCACATCGGCAAGAAGGCCATCGTCTGCCTGCGCGAGCCCTCCCTGGGCCCGGTGTTCGGCATGAAGGGCGGGGCGGCCGGCGGCGGCTATGCCCAGGTGATCCCGATGGAGGACATCAACCTCCACTTCACCGGTGACTTCGGCGCCATCCAGCTCGCCAACAACCTGCTGTCGGCGATGATCGACAACCACATCCACCACGGCAACGAGCTCGGCTTCGACATCCGCCGCATCGCGTGGAAGCGCGTGCTGGATATGAACGACCGTGCATTGCGCGACATCGTCGTCTCGCTGGGCGGCCCGGGGAATGGCTACCCGCGCGAGGACGGCTTCGACATCGTCGTCGCCTCCGAAGTGATGGCGATCTTCTGCCTGTCCACCTCGATCAAGGACCTGAAAGAGCGCCTCGGCAAGATCGTGTGCGGCTACACCAAGGACCAGAAGCCGATCCTTGCGTCGGACCTCAAGACCCACGGCGCCATGGCCGCGCTGCTGAAGGACGCCCTGGCCCCGAACCTGGTGCAGACGCTCGAGCATTCGCCCGCGTTCATCCACGGCGGTCCGTTCGCCAACATCGCGCACGGCTGCAACTCCGTGCTCGCCACGCAGACGGCGCTGAAGCTCGGCGACTACGTCGTGACGGAAGCGGGCTTCGGTGCCGACCTCGGTGCCGAGAAGTTCATCGACATCAAGTGCCGCAAGGCGGGCCTCAAGCCCGCAGCCGTGGTGCTGGTCGCCACGATCCGCGCGCTCAAGTTCCACGGCGGCATCGAGGTGAAGGACCTGAAGGGCGAAAACCTCGACGCCCTCAGCAAAGGCATCACCAACATCGAGCGCCACGTGAACAACATCCGCAACAACTACGGCCTGCCGTGCGTGGTGGCGATCAACCACCGCACCGAGGACACGGATGCGGAAGTGAAGCTGCTGCAGGACAAGATGGCCCACCACGGCGCCAAGGTGATCCTCGCGCGCCACTGGGCCGAGGGCGGCAAGGGTGCGACCGAGCTCGCCAAGGAAGTCGTGCGCCTGTGCGAAGAGCCCACCGACTTCAAGTTCGTCTACGAGGAGTCGCTGCCGCTCTGGGACAAGATGAAGGCCATCGCCACCAAGATCTACGGCGCCGCCGACATCACCGCGGATTCCAAGGTCCGCGGGCAGATCAAGAAGCTGCAGGAGAACTACGGCCACTACCCGGTGTGCGTGGCGAAGACGCAGTACTCGTTCTCCACGGACCCGCAGCTTCGCGGCGCGCCTTCCGGACACGTCGTGAACATCCGCGAGGTCCGCCTGGCCGCCGGCGCCGAGTTCGTCGTGATGGTCTGTGGCGACATCATGACCATGCCGGGCCTGCCGAAAGTGCCGTCCGCCGTGTCGATCGACATCACGGACGAGGGCAAGATCACCGGATTGTTCTAGGGTAAAATTCGGGCTTCTGGAAAACCCGCCCCGGGCAGCCGGGGCGGGTTTTTTTCGCCCGATTTGCAGGTGTTTCGATGCCCGGTTTTCGTCCCGAATCGTCCGTCCCGGCCCCCGCGCTGACCGACGCCCCCTCCCTCACCGCAGCCGCCAACCAGGCCGTCGCCCTCGCAAGAGCCGGGGACCCCCGCGCCGGCCTCGCCCTGGTCCGCCACGTGCGCCAGGAGGCCCGCGGCCTCGCCCTGCGCCGCTCCGAGGCGGAGGCCCTGAACGCCGCCGCCATGGTGCATGCCCTGCGCTGGGACGTGATCGCCGCCGTCGCCGCCGGGATCGACGCCCACGAGATCGCCAATGAAGTGGGTGACCGCTCGCTGGCTACTCACGCCCTGGTATCTCTCGCCCACGCCGCCAGTGAGCTGGGGCTGCGCGACGAGGCCCGGCGCGCCCATGCCGCCTGCATCCGACAGGCCGTGGAAACCGGCGACCGGGAGCTCGAAGTGCGAGCCCGCACGGGCCTGGGCATCGTCCTCGGCGACGTGGGGGAGTTCGACGCGGCCGGCCCGGAGCTCTGCCGCGCGCTCATCCTGGCCGAGCGATACCACGTGATCACTTGCCCATCGCGAGCCCTCTCGAACCTCGCCAATTTCCACCGCAAGCGTGCCCGCACGCGCACGGACGAAGACCGCGAAGCGCGGGACCGGGACGTCCAGGACGGAGAATCGCTCGCGGAGCGCGCGCTGGAGCTCGCCCAGGAGCGCGGCAACCTCTCGGTGCAGATCGACGCGCTCGCGATCCGCGGCTGGTTGGCCGAGCTGCAAGGCGACCTGCCCGGAGCGCTCGAGCATTTCCAGGCGTCCTGCCGCCACGCCACACGCACCCGCTCGCCGATCGCCTGGGTGCTGGGCGAAACCGGGCGCATCCACCTCGCCCTGGGCGATGCCGATTCCGCCCGCCGCCACTGGCAGGAGATGCTCGACATCGCGACCGACCTGCGGCCTTCGACCTCGATCGCGGTGGCGTGCAACGGCCTCGCGCGCGTGGAGCGAAGCCTCGGCAACGAGGTGGGCGACCGGCGCTGGTCGGAGCGTGCCGCCGAGGAATCGCAGGAGCTGGAGCGCATCCGCGCCCAGACGCGCCGGGTGCTCGAGACCTTCTTCACCGTCCGATAGGAAACCGCCGCGGGGGGGTGCCCGTATAATCGCGGTCCATGGAGTCCATCGGCAAATACCAGATTATTCGCGAGCTTGGCCGCGGCGCCACCGGCAAGGTGTATCTGGCCGAGGACCCGTTCGCGAAGCGCAAGGTCGCGATCAAGGTCGCATTCCCCGAGGCGCTGAAGCACGCCGAGGACGGCGCCTTCTACCGGAGCATGTTCCTCAACGAGGCCTCGCTCGCCGGGAAGCTGAACCATCCGCACATCGTGCAGATCTTCGATGCGGTGGTGGAAGACGACTTCAGCTACATCGTGATGGAGTACATCGAGGGCGGTACGCTCGAGAAGTTCTGCGCCGACGGCCAGCTCCTCGAGACGCGCGAGGTGGCCGAGATCATCTTCAAGTGCGTGCGAGCCCTTGCGTTCGCGCAGTCGCTGGGCCTCACGCACCGCGACCTGAAGCCCGGCAACATCCTCCACAAGGACGGCACCGACATCAAGATCGCGGACTTCGGCGCCGCCATCAACAAGGTCTCGGACCGCACGATCATCACCAACGTGGGCTCGCCCGCGTACATGTCGCCCGAGCTCGTCACCGGCGGCGTGCAGGCCTCGCACCTTTCCGACATCTACGCCCTGGGCGTGGTGATGTACTACCTGCTCACGGGGAAGCTCCCGTTCTCCGGCGCGAACACCATGAGCGTGATCTACCAGATCGTGAACACGGAGCCCGAGCCGCCCAGCACGCACAAGGCGGGCATGGACCCGGCGCTCGACTTCATCGTGATGAAGGCGATCGCGAAGGACCCGGCGCGCCGCTTCCAGACCTGGGACGAGTTCGCCCAGGCCCTGGCCGAGATCTGGAAGCGCGAGCAGGCGAGCGAGGAGAAGCGCGGCCAGTCGGACACCGAGCGCTTCAACATCCTTCGCGCGCTGCCGTTCTTCCGCGAGTTTCCCGAGAACGAGCTGTGGGAAGTGCTGCGCCTGTCGAAGTGGGCGAAGTTCCGTCCCGACACGGTGCTGATCAAGGAAGGCGACCACGGCGATTCGTTCTTCATCTGCGCCGGCGGCTACGTGCGCATCACGCGCGGCAAGAAGACGCTGAACGTGCTGACGGCGGGCGATTGCTTCGGCGAGATGAGCTACCTCGCGCACAACGACCGCGCGCACCGCTCGGCCACGGTCACCACCACCTCCGATTGCGTGGTGCTGAAGATCCGCGCGGAGGACCTCCGCAACTCGTCGCTCTCCTGCCGCCGCCTCTTCGACGAGCGATTCCTCAACACGCTCGTCGATCGCCTCGAGAACGCCAACGAGCAGCTGTCGGTGATGTCGTGACGGCCTAGCCGCCCGAGAGCAGGTAGAACGCGGCGAAGGTGGCGATCATCATGAAGGCGAGGATCACCTTCGTGACGGCGCCCAGGACCATCCCGATCCACGTCGCGAGCCCCACCTTGCCGGCACGCACGAGGTCGCGGCGCGCGATGAGCTCTCCGCCGACCGCTCCGATGAACGGCCCGAGGATGAGCCCCGGGACGCCGAAGAGAAGCCCGACCAGGGCCCCGAGACCCGCCCCGAACAGCGCGAGGCCGCTCGCGCCAACCCGCTTTGCACCCACCAGCGAGGCGAGGAAATCGACGGCAAAAGCTACGGCCGCCAGCAGGCCGATGATCGTGATCCCCCAGGGCCCGACTTTCGCGAAGTCGTCGGCCCAGGCACCCACGACCAGGCCCGCGAAGACCAGCAGGATCCCGGGAAGGACGGGCAGGACGAGCCCCGCCAGCCCGACCAGGACCAGCGCGCTGCCGACGAGATAAAGTCCGATTGTGGTGTCCATGGAGGCCCCCTCCGGCTGTAGGACAAATCCGACTTCGCCAGGGGGGAGCGCATTGTAACTTCGATCATTGGCCCGACCCTCGCCCAAGCTATCCGCGCGGTCGAATTCCCTGGAGGCTCGCCCTTGAAGACCAAGTCCATTCGCAACGACTGCGAATCGCAAATGAACGTGCTGCTGTCGGCGCTTCTTGCCCTCAAGAAGGGCGACGCCACGTTCCAGCTGCCCTCCAACTGGGAAGGGACGGCCGGCAAGGTAGCCGACGTCTACCGCGAGATCCAGGACTACCACCTCCAGGTCACCGACGAATTCATCTCGCTGCGCCGCAAGGTCGGCAAGGAAGGCAAGCTTCGCTACCGCGGCAGCATCGGCGACCTCCGCGGCTTCTGGAAGTACAAGATCGAGAACGTCAACGCGCTCATCGACGACCTCGTGCTCCCGACCACGGAGACCTCGCGCGTGATCGGCGCCGTGGCCCAGGGCGACCTCTCGCAGACCATGGCCACGGAGTTCGAGGGCCAGCCGCTGCAGGGCGAATTCCTGCGGCAGGCCAAGACGATCAACAAGATGGTGGACCAGCTCTCGTCCTTCGCGTCGGAAGTGACGCGCGTGGCGCGCGAGGTGGGCACGGAAGGCAAGTTGGGCGGCCAGGCGAAGGTGAAGGGCGTCGCGGGCACGTGGAAGGACTTGACCGACTCCGTGAACTCGATGGCCGGCAACCTGACGGGCCAGGTGCGAAACATCGCCGAGGTGACGACGGCCGTGGCCACGGGCGACCTCTCGAAGAAGATCACGGTCGACGTGAAGGGCGAGTTCCTCGAGCTCAAGAACACGATCAACACCATGGTGGACCAGCTCCGCTCCTTCGGCTCCGAAGTGACGCGCGTGGCGCGCGAGGTGGGCACCGACGGCAAGCTGGGCGGCCAGGCGCGAGTCGAAGGCGTGTCCGGCACGTGGAAGGACTTGACCGACTCCGTGAACTTCATGGCCGGCAACCTCACGTCGCAGGTACGCAACATCGCCGACGTGACCACGGCCGTGGCGCGGGGCGACCTCTCGAAGAAGATCACCGTGGATGCGCGCGGCGAGATCCTCGAGGTGAAGCAGACAGTGAACACGATGGTGGACCAGCTCTCGTCCTTCGCGTCGGAAGTGACGCGGGTGGCGCGCGAGGTGGGTACCGAAGGAAAGCTCGGCGGCCAGGCGCGAGTCGAAGGCGTGTCCGGCACGTGGAAGGACTTGACCGACTCCGTGAACTTCATGGCGGCGAACCTCACGTCCCAGGTGCGCAACATCGCCGACGTGACGACGGCCGTGGCGAGGGGTGACCTCTCGAAGAAGATCACGGTGGACGTGAAGGGCGAGATCCTCGAGGTGAAGAACACCGTGAACATCATGGTGGACCAGCTCTCGTCGTTCGCCTCGGAAGTGACGCGCGTGGCGCGCGAGGTCGGCACGGAAGGAAAGCTGGGTGGCCAGGCGCAGGTGCGCGGCGTGTCCGGCACGTGGAAGGACTTGACCGACAACGTGAACTCGATGGCCTCGAACCTCACCTCGCAGGTGCGCAACATCGCCGAGGTGACGACCGCCGTGGCGAGGGGCGACCTCTCGAAGAAGATCACGGTGGACGTGAAGGGCGAGATCCTCGAGGTGAAGAACACCGTGAACACGATGGTGGACCAGCTCTCGTCCTTCGCCGCGGAGGTGACGCGGGTGGCCCGCGAGGTGGGCACGGAAGGAAAGCTCGGCGGCCAGGCGCGCGTGAAGGGTGTGGCCGGCACGTGGAAGGACTTGACCGACAACGTGAACTCGATGGCCTCGAACCTGACGGGCCAGGTGCGAAACATCGCCGAGGTGACCACGGCCGTGGCGCGCGGCGACCTTTCGAAGAAGGTGACGGTCGACGTGAAGGGCGAGATCGCCGAGCTGAAGAACACCGTGAACACGATGGTGGACCAGCTCTCGACCTTCGCCGCGGAAGTGACGCGGATGGCGCGCGAGGTGGGCACGGAAGGAAAGCTGGGCGGCCAGGCGTGGGTGAAGGGCGTGGCCGGCACGTGGAAGGACTTGACCGACTCCGTGAACTCGATGGCCGGCAACTTGACCGCGCAGGTGCGTAACGTCGCGGAGGTGACGACGGCCGTGGCGCGAGGCGACCTTTCGAAGAAGATCACGGTGGACGTGAAGGGCGAGTTCCTCGAGCTGAAGGGCACGATCAACACGATGGTGGACCAGCTCCGCTCCTTCGGCTCGGAGGTGACGCGCGTGGCGCGCGAAGTGGGCACGGAAGGCCAGCTGGGCGGACAGGCGCGCGTGGAAGGCGTCTCGGGCACCTGGAAGGATTTGACCGACAACGTGAACTTCATGGCCGGCAACCTCACCTCGCAGGTGCGCGGTATCGCGAAGGTGGTGACGGCGGTTGCGAACGGCGACCTCTCGCAGAAGCTCACCGTGGAGGCGAAGGGCGAGATCGCGGCTCTTGCTTCGACGATCAACAGCATGACGGACACGCTCGACACCTTCGCCGACCAGGTGACCTCGGTGGCTCGCGAGGTGGGTGTCGAGGGCAAGCTGGGCGGCCAGGCGCGCGTGCCGGGCGCTTCGGGCACGTGGAAGGACTTGACCGAGAACGTGAACCAGCTCGCGGCCAACCTCACCAACCAGGTGCGGGCGATCGCGCAGGTGGCCACGGCCGTGACGCAGGGCGACTTGACGCGCTCCATCACGGTGGAGGCGCAGGGCGAGGTGGCGGCGTTGAAGGACACCATCAACGAGATGATCCGCAACCTCAAGGACACCACGCAGAAGAACACCGAGCAGGACTGGCTCAAGACCAACCTCGCGAAGTTCTCGCGCATGCTGCAGGGCCAGAAGAACCTGAACACCGTGGGCGCGCTGATCCTCTCGGAGCTCGCGCCCGTCGCGCAGGCGCAAGTCGCCCGCTTCTACGTGCTGGATACCGCGTTCGAGAGCGCGCAGCTGCGCCTGCTCGCTTCGTACGGCGCGGAAGGACAGAAGGCCCACGGCCGTCGCCTCTCGCTCGGCGAAGGCCTCGTCGGCCAGACCGCGATCGAGAAGCGCAAGATCCTCATCACCAACGTTCCCGAGGGCTACCTCGACGTCTCCACGGGCGTGGGCTCGGCGCCGCCGCGCACCATCCTCGTGCTGCCCGTCGTGTTCGAAGGCCAGCTGAAGGGCGTGCTCGAGCTGGGCTCGTTCGAGGGCTTCTCCGATACGCACCAGGCGTTCCTCGAGCAGCTGATGGAATCGGTGGGCATCGTGATCAACACCATCGAGGCCAACACGCGGACGGAAGACCTCCTCACGCAGTCGCAGTCGCTCGCGCAGGAGCTGCAGAGCCGCCAGGAAGAGCTGCAGAACACCAACCAGGAGCTGCAGGAGAAGGCGCGGCTGCTGGCCCACCAGAACCAGGAGGTGGAGCGCAAGAACGCGGAGGTGGAGCAGGCCCGCCAGGACCTGGAGGAAAAGGCTCACCAGCTGGCACTCACCTCGAAGTACAAGTCCGAGTTCCTCGCCAACATGTCGCACGAGCTGCGCACGCCGTTGAACTCGCTGCTGATCCTCTCCGACCAGCTGCAGGCCAACTCGCAGGGCAACCTCTCGCCCAAGCAAGTGGAATTCGCGAAGACCATCCACTCTTCCGGCAACGACCTGCTGACCCTCATCAACGACATCCTCGACCTCTCGAAGATCGAGTCGGGCACGGTCGCCGTGGACGTGGGCGAGCTGCGCCTGGACGAAATGCGCCGCTACGTGGAGCGCACGTTCCGCCACGTCGCGGAGGCGAAGAAGCTCGACTTCTTCATCCGCAGCGAGGTGGACCTGCCCCCCACGATGGCCACCGACACGAAGCGCCTGCAGCAGATCATCAAGAACCTGCTGTCGAACGCGTTCAAGTTCACGCATCGCGGCCAGGTCGTGCTGTCCATCGACGCCGCGCGCTCGGGCTGGGATCCGCAGAACGAGGAGCTCAACCGGGCTCCCGCGGTGCTCGCCTTCACCGTGCGCGACACCGGCATCGGCATTCCGCCGGACAAGCAGCAGATCATCTTCGAGGCGTTCCAGCAGGCCGACGGCTCGACGTCGCGCAAGTACGGCGGCACGGGCCTCGGCCTCGCCATCAGCCGCGAGCTCTCGCGCCTGCTGGGCGGCGAGATCCGCCTCTGGAGCGCGCCGGGCGAGGGCAGTGCCTTCACGCTGTATCTCCCGGAGCGCTACGCGCTGCCGCGCCTGCCGCGCAAGACCGGCGCCGATGCCGCCTCCGTGGCGAATGCCGCGATCCGGGCCGCGCGCACGGCGCTGGGCCCCATGCCGCGGCCCATCGATCCGATCGAGGAGGCGTCCACGCCGCCGCCGCTGGACCACGAGCTGCCCGACGACCGCGAGGCCGTGACCCCCGGCGACTCGGTGCTGCTCATCGTCGAGAACGATCTCGCGTTCGCATCGGTGCTGATGGAGGCGGCGCGCGAGCGCGGCTTCAAGGCCATCGTGACGACGCTCGGTGCCTCGGCGCTGGCGCTCGCGCGCGAGTTCCATCCTTCCGCGATCACGCTCGACATCTTCCTGCCCGACATCCAGGGCTGGCGCGTGCTGGACCGCCTGAAGGGCGACATCGACACGCGCCACATCCCCGTATGCGTCATCTCCACCGAGGATTCCCGCGAGCAGGCGATGCAATCGGGCGCGCTGCACTTCGTGGCGAAGCCGCTGCAGAGCAAGGAGGGCGTGGACCGGCTCCTCGATGCGATCAAGGCGTATGCTTCCCGCGGCGTGAAGAACCTGCTCGTCGTGCAGCCCGACGGCGACAAGCTGAACGACGTGGTGGGCTATCTCGAGCGCGCGGCCGACGTGAAGGTGACGGGAGCCAGCGACGCGGGAGCCGCGCTGAAGGCGCTCCGAGCGGGCGACGTCGATTGCCTCGTGCTGGACCCGGAGGTCCCCGGATTGAATGCCGAAGCCCTGATGGAGGAAGCGCGCTCGCGGTCCCCCGACCAGCCGATGCCGATCATCGTGCACTCGGAGGAGGGCCGTAACGTCTCCGACGAAGCGGTATGGCAGCAGCTTTCGCGCAACGGCCCCGTGTCGTTCGTGCACACGCTGGACCGCCTGCTCGACCAGACGACGGTGTATCTCCATCGCGACGCGAGCCGGCTCCCCGAGGAGCAGCGCGGCACGCTGGAGGAGATCTACCGCTCCAACCGTTGGCTCGCCGGGCGCAAGGTGCTCGTGGTGGACGACGACATGCGCAACATCTTCGCGCTCTCGACGGTGCTCGAGGACTACGACATGAAGATCCTCACGGCCGACAACGGCCGCGACGCGATCGAGATCGTGAAGGCCGAGCCGGACGTCGACGTCGTGCTGATGGACATCATGATGCCGGAGATGGACGGGCTGGAGACCATGCGCGAGATCCGCAAGCTCGCCAACTGCAAGGACCTCCCGATCGTCGCGGTGACGGCGAAGGCCATGAAGGGAGACCGGCAGCGTTGCCTGGAGGCGGGCGCGTGGGATTACCTCTCGAAACCCGTCGAGACGCAGCAGCTGCTCGCGACGCTGCGCGCCTGGCTCAAGCCGTGATCACCCTTCCCGCCGGCAGCGATCACCGGCTGGCTCCCGCGGCCATCCTGGTCGTCGACGACCGGCCGGACAAGATCCTCGTCTTCCGCTCCGTGCTCGAGGAACTGGGCCAGGAGGTCGTCGCCGCGAGCTCGGGCGAGGATGCGCTGAAGCAGGTGCTCGAGCGCGATTTCGCCGTGATCCTGCTCGACGTCAACATGCCGGGCATGGACGGCTTCGAGACGGCGACGATGATCCGCAAGCGCAAGCGCTCCGCGCACACGCCGATCATCTTCATGACGGCCTACTCCGACGAGATGCATGCGGCCCAGGCGTATTCGCTCGGCGCCGTCGACTTCATCCTCACGCCCTTCGCGCCCGAGGTGCTGCGCGCCAAGGTGCGCGTGTTCGTCGAGCTGCACCAGCTCACCGAGCACATCCGCCAGCAGAGCGACCAGCGCATCGCGCTCGCGCGCGAGCAGGCCGCGCGCACGGCCGCCGAGGACGCGGTGCGCCGCTCGGCGTTCCTCGCCGAGGGCGGCCGCCTCCTGACGAGCACGCTGGATGCGGAAGCACTCGCCCGCGACCTGACCGGATTCTCTGTTCCCTTCCTCGGCCTCTTCTGCGCCATCGCACTGGTGGACGAGCACCAGCGCGTCACGCGCACCGAGCTTGCGTGGAGCGATCCCGAAACGAGCACCGGACGGCGCGCGCTTTCCGTGCGGCGCATCGGCGAGCCCGCGATCGCCTCGGCCATCGAGCGCGCCGTGACCACGGGGCGCCGCGAAGTCATCGAGGGCCCGCTCTCCGACCCGGCGGGCGTGCGCGTCGAGCGCCTCGAGGCCACCGGCGAGGAGCAGATCCCGCTCGCGTTCCGCCCGCAATCGATGTCGATCCATCCGCTGGTCGGCCGCGGTCGCACGCTCGGCGTGCTGGTCGTCGCGCTGGCACCGCCGCGCGAGCGCTTCACGCCCACCGAGATGGCCCTGGGCGAGGAGCTCGCCGGCCGCGTCGGCATCGCGCTCGACAACGCCCGCCTCTACCTGCAGGTGCGCGACAACGACCGCCGCAAGGACGAGTTCCTGGCGATGCTGGCGCACGAGCTGCGCAGCCCCCTGGCGCCGATCCGCAACGCGATCGAGGTGCTGCGCATGGGCGGCTCCGCCGAGACGCGCCTGCCGTGGGCGAGGGACGTCATCGACCGGCAGTCGCGCCAGCTCATGCGGATCGTCGACGACCTGCTCGACGTCTCCCGCATCACCAGCGGCAAGATCCAGCTCAAGACCGAGGACATCGACCTGGGCACCGTGCTCGCCTCCGCGGTCGAGACCAGCCGGCCGCTGATCGAGGAGCGCCGCCACGAGCTCACGGTCACGCCGCCGGCGCGCCCGCTGCATGTGCGCGGCGATTTCGCGCGCATCGCACAGGTCCTCGCCAACCTGCTCAACAACGCGGCCAAGTACACGCCGCCCGGCGGAAGCATTTCGATCATCGTGTCCGAGGATCAACGCCACGCGGTCATCCGCGTGAAGGACACGGGCCTGGGCATTCCCGCGCCGATGCTGGACGGCATCTTCGACCTCTTCACGCAGCTGGACACCACGCTCGACCGCGCACAGGGCGGCCTGGGCATCGGCCTCACGCTCGTGAAGCGGCTGGTCGAGGCGCAGGGGGGCAAGGTGGAGGCGGCGAGCGGCGGCCCGAACCAGGGCAGCGAATTCACGGTGCGCCTGCCCGTGGTGATTCCGGCGGCGCGCGCGCAGGCGCCGGCCCGCGACGGAGCGCGGCGCGTCGTTGCGCAGCGGGTGATGATCGTCGAGGACCATCCCGATACGGCCGCCACGTTGCAGACGCTCATCTCGCTGGACGGCCATGAGGTCGAGCTCGCGCGCGACGGTTTCGCGGCGCTCGATCTCGCGCCGAAGTTCCGGCCGGATGTGGCACTCGTGGACATCGGCCTTCCCGGCATGGACGGCTTCGAGATCGCGCGGCGGCTTCGGCAGCTCGAATGCGGCCGCCGCTGCCTGCTGGTGGCCGTCACCGGCTACGGCCAGGAGCGCGACCGCCGCCTGGCCCTCGAAGCCGGCTTCGACCACCACCTCGTGAAACCCGTGAACGTGCAGGTGCTGGCCGACGTCATCGCTTCGCGCCAGCGCGAGCCGGAGACCCAATGACCGACATGGAAGGCGTCTACCGCGATGCGGTGACCACGCGCCTCATGCGCAGGATGGGGCATGCGCTCGAGCACGACCTCAAGTCGCCGGTGCAGGGCATCTACTGGGCGCTCGAGCTTGCGCTGAAGAGTGTTTCCGCGCCGGGCACGGACGAGAAGACCCGCGCGCAGGTGGAGAAGGCCGTGACCATGGCGAGGAAGGAGCTCACCCGCCTCGAGCGGACGTCGCGCGCATTCCTCAGCGATTCCGGCATTTCCGAGGGCGAAGGCGAGACCCGCATCGACCTCTCCGAGCTCACTCGCGAAACGGTGCGGCATTTCGTGACCGATGCTGCGATCCGCAACGTCCGGCTCACGGTCGACGTCCCGACGGAGCCGGTGTACGTCTTCGGGCCGCGCGCCGGCATCTCGCAGGCGGTGCTCACCTGCGTGCTGCATTCGCTGGACTCCGTGCCCGACGGCGGGACGGCGGAGGTCGTGCTCAAGGCCAACGGCACGCACGCGATGATCGAGATCGTCGACGATGCCGGGGAAGCCGCCGAAGGTCAGGATCCGTTCGGCCTGGGCGTGCTCGGCATGCGCATCGCGCGCGTCTTCGTCGAGGGCCACGGCGGCGAGATGAAGTCCGCCCCGGCGCCCGAAGGCGGGCGGCGCAGCACCTGCCTCAAGCTTCCGGTAGAGACGACGGCCCAGCCGGCCTAGCGCCGCGCGGCCAGCAGCTTCCCGAGCGTTTCGATCGCCACGGGCTTCACGAGGTAGTCGTCCAGTCCCGCTTCGAGGGCGCGCTTGCGATGCTCGTCGCCGCCGAATCCCGAGAGCCCGATGATGTAGACGCCCGCCAGCTGCGAATCCCGCCGCAGGGTGCGCGCGACGTCGTAGCCGCTCACGTCCGGTAGTGCCAAGTCGAGCAGGATCACGTCGGGGCGCCGCTCGTGCGCGACCTCGATCGCGCGGGCACCGGTATAGGCGACGAACACCTCGTGGCCGAGCTGCTCCAGGAGCGTTCCCAGTACTTCGGCCGAGTCGATGTTGTCGTCCACCACCAGGAGACGGAGCGTCTGCGCCTCCGCGGCCATCGCCGCGCCCGGCGCGGGCGCCGAGTCGCATCGGTCGGCGAGGGCGCGCAGCGTGGCCAGCTGCCGCTCCATGAGCTCGATCATCCGGTCGCGCGTGGCTTCGTCCGGTGGGCGGCGCAGCACTTCCATGGCCATCTGGATGGCGCTCAGCGCATCGCGCAGCTCGCGCGCGAACGACACCTCGGACCCGGGCTTCGAGCTCATGCCCCACGGTATCATGGGGCCATGGAGGAGATGATGGCACCCTCGCCCAAGCGCGCCGCGGTCGCGACAGCGCTCGCGGCAACCTTGCCCCGCACGTCGGTGCTCGCGGACGGCGAGGACCTCAAGCCCTACGAATGCGACGGGCTCTCCGCCTATCGCCAGACGCCGCTCGTGGCCGCCATTCCGGCGACCGAGGCCGAGGTCGCGGCGACGCTCGCGGTGGCTCGCAAGACGTCCACGCCGGTCGTGGCTCGCGGCTCGGGCACGGGCCTCTCGGGCGGGGCGCTGCCGCTCGCCGACGGCATCCTCCTGTCGCTCGCGAAGTTCGACAAGGTCGTGTCGATCGATCCGCTCGCGCGCACGGCGCGCGTGCAGCCGGGCGTTCGCAACCTGCGCATCTCCGAATCCGTCGCTCACCTGGGCCTCTACTACGCGCCCGACCCGTCGAGCCAGATCGCGTGCTCGATCGGCGGCAACGTGGCCGAGAACTCCGGCGGCGTGCATTGCCTCAAGTACGGCCTCACGGTCCACAACATCCTCAAGGTGCGCGCGATCACCATCGATTCGGAGATCATCGAGCTCGGCTCGGAAGCGCTCGATGCACCCGGCTACGACCTCCTCGCGCTCGTCACCGGATCCGAAGGCCTGCTCGCGATCACGCTCGAGGTGACGGTGAAGCTCCTGCCGAAACCCGAGACGGCCCAGGTCGTCATGGCCTCGTTCGCGAGCGTCGAGCAGGCGGGCGACGCGGTCGCGGGCGTGATCGGCGCGGGCATCGTGCCGGCCGGCCTCGAGATGATGGACCGGCTCGCCACCCGCGCCGTCGAGGGCTTCGTGAAGGCCGGCTACGATCTCGACGCCGCGGCGATCCTCCTCGCCGAATCCGACGGCACGCACGAGGAAGTGGCCGAAGAGACCGCACGAATGATCGAGGTGATGCGCGCCAACGGCTGCACGCGCGTGACCTGCTCGTCCTCCGAGGCCGAGCGGCTGCGCTACTGGTCGGGCCGCAAGGCCGCGTTCCCCGCGGTCGGGCGCATCTCGCCGGATTACTACTGCATCGACGGCTCGATCCCGCGCAAGGCCCTGGGCCACGTGCTCAACCGGACGAACGAGATGTCGGAGAAATACGGCCTGCGCTGCGCCAACGTCTTCCACGCCGGCGACGGCAACCTGCACCCGCTGATCCTCTACGACGCGAACATCGAAGGCGAGCTCGCGCGCACCGAGGCCTTCGCGGCGGAGCTGCTGGAGCTGTGCATCGAGGTGGGCGGCACCATCACCGGCGAGCACGGCGTGGGCATCGAGAAGATCAACCAGATGTGCACGCAGTTCCGCCCCGGCGAGCTCGTGCAGTTCCACGCGGTGAAGGCGGCGTTCGATCCCGAAGGCCTGCTCAACCCCGGCAAGATGGTTCCCACGCTCCACCGCTGCGCCGAGTACGGCGCGATGCGCGTGAAGGGCGGGCAGCTGCCGTTCCCCGACCTGCCGCGCTTCTAGCGATGAACGCCGAGCTCGCGCGCACCTTCGCCGCCATCCAGCCGCCGCCCACGGTGGTGACGGACGACGAACGCCTGCGCCCGTTCGAGACCGATGCGTTCGTGTCCCACCGCGCCGTGCCGATGATGGCGGTGTTGCCGGACCATGCCGCGCAGGTGGGTCCCGTGATCGCGGCATGCGCGTCGCGCGGCATCCCGCTTGTGACGCGCGGCGCCGGAACCGGCATCTCGGGCGGCGCGATCCCGCATCCCGAGGGCGTGCTCCTCGTGATGACGAAGATGCGCGCGCTCGTGGCACTCGATCCGCTCGGCCGCACGGCGACCGTCGAGCCGGGCATGCGCAACCTCGCCGTCTCGGAAGCGGCCGCGCCCCACGGGCTCTTCTACGCGCCCGATCCTTCGAGCCAGCTCGTGTGCTCCATCGGCGGCAACGTCGCGGAGAACTCGGGCGGCGTGCACTGCCTCAAGTACGGATTCACGCTGCACAACCTGCTCGCGGTCGTGGCGTATGACGGCGAGGGCGAGAGGCTCGAGATCGGCTCCCTCGCGCTCGACGCTCCGGGCTACGACCTGCTCACGCTCATCACCGGCAGCGAGGGCAACCTCGGCGTGGTCACGCAAGTGACGGTGAAGCTGGTGCCGATTCCGGCGGCGACCCAGACGCTGCTCGCGGCGTTCTCGAGCGTGCGCGCGGCCGCCGAAGCGGTGGGAGAGATCATCGGCGCGGGCCTGATCCCGGCGGCGCTGGAGATGATGGATCGCGTCGTCATCGAAGCCTGCGAGCGCTACATGGGGCTGGGTTTCCCGCGCGACGCCGAAGCACTGCTGCTTGCAGAGGTGGACGGCGGCGTCGAGGAGGCTGACGACGCGCTGGCTCGCGTGCGCTCGATCATCGAGCGCAACGGCGGGACGGGGCTTCGCGTCGCGCAGGACGACCGCGAGCGCGCGGAGCTATGGAAATCGCGCAAGGGCGCCTTCACGGCGCTCGCGACGGTGCGTCCCGATTTCTACACCATCGACGGGACCATTCCGCGGCACAAGCTCCCGGAAGTCCTGGACCAGGTGTACGCGTTCGCCGAGGAGGCCGGCCTTCTCGTGGGCAATGTGTTCCACGCGGGCGACGGGAACATCCACCCGTGCATCTTCTACGACGCGTCCGTGCCGGGCGAGCTGGAGAAGGGCGAGGCGCTCGGCGGCCGCATCCTCGAGCTGTGCATCGACGTGGGCGGCACCATCACGGGCGAGCACGGCGTGGGCATCGAGAAGCTGCGCCAGATGTGCAAGCAGTTCCGCCCCGCCGAGATCGCGGCCTTCCACGACGTGAAGCGCGCCTTCGATCCCGCGGGCATCCTCAATCCCGGCAAGGCAGTGCCGACGCTGAACCGCTGCTCCGAGTGGGGCGGCATGCACGTGCGCGACGGGAAGCTTCCGCGTGCCGATATCCCGCGGTTCTGAAATAAGGGTCAGCTACTTTTTTCCATGACGACGCCCGACTTCATCTCCGATCTCGCCGAACGCGTACGCCAGGGTGCGGCCGGCAAGGCGCGGCTTCGCATTCGTGGCGGCGGCACGAAGGACTTCTACGGCGGTGCGCTCCAGGGCGAGGTGCTCGATGTCTCGGGCTACGCCGGGATCATCGCGTACGAGCCGCGCGAGCTGGTGCTCACGGTGAAGGCCGGGACGCGATTGGCCGACATCGAATCCGCGCTCGCCGCCGATCGCCAGATGCTCGCGTTCGAGCCTCCGCACTTCGGAACCGGTGCCACGATCGGCGGAACGGTCGCCGCGGGTTTCTCCGGTCCCCGCCGGCCCTACGCGGGCGCCGCGCGCGACTTCGTGCTCGGCGCGCGGATCGTGAATGGCAAGGGCGAGGATCTTTCGTTCGGAGGCCGCGTGATCAAGAACGTCGCGGGCTACGACGTCTCGCGCCTCATGGCCGGCGCGCTGGGTACGCTCGGCGTCATCACCGAGCTCTCGTTCAAGGTGCTTCCCCGGCCGGCGATGGAAGCCACGCTCGCTTTCCCGCTCGACGAGGCGAAGGCGATCGAGCAGGCCAACCGCTGGGCGGGCCAGCCGTTGCC
Source organism: Usitatibacter rugosus (assembly GCF_013003965.1). NCBI lineage: Bacteria > Pseudomonadati > Pseudomonadota > Betaproteobacteria > Nitrosomonadales > Usitatibacteraceae > Usitatibacter > Usitatibacter rugosus. The sequence goes on from NZ_CP053069.1 coordinate 816,088, forward strand.
GCTTTCCGGCGCCGCATGGCTCGATGGCGTGCTGCGCGTTCGTCTCTCGGGTGCGCAGAGCGCGGTGAAAGCCGCGTGCGCGAAGCTGGGCGGTGACGCGATGGCCGACGGGGAGACTTTCTGGCGCGATCTTCGCGAGCATCGCCTGCCGTTCTTCCGGGCCGGCGAGCCGTTGTGGCGATTGTCCGTTCCGCAGACCGCGGCGCCGATCGCCACGCCGCATCCGCAACTCGTCGATTGGGGCGGCGGCCAGCGCTGGGTCAGCGGTGCGCTCGATGCGACGCAGATCCGCGCCGCGGTGGCGAAGGCCGGCGGGCACGCAACCCTTTTCCGCGGCGGCGACAAGGCCCAGGGCGTGTTCCATCCCCTGCAGCCGGCGATCGCGCGCATCCACAAACGCCTGAAGGATGCATTCGATCCCGAGGGCCTCTTCAACCCGAACCGGATGTACGACTTCTAGCCATGTATACGCTCTACTACTCGCCGGGCTCGGTCTCGATGGTCACGCACATGGTGCTCGAGGAGCTGGGCGTTCCGTTCGAGGCGGTGAAGGTGAACCTCGAGAAGAAGGCGCACCACGAGCCCGCGTACCTCAAGATCAACCCGAAGGCGAAGGTGCCCTCGCTCGGCACATCGGATGGAGTGATCACGGAGAGCGTGGCCATCCTCGAGTACCTCCTCGACAAGCACGGCGACGGCTCGCTGCTCGCCCAGCCCGCGACCGTCGAGCGCGCGCGGACGATGGAGCGCATGGCCTACCTCGCCACCGAGATCCACCCCCTCATGAACCGCTACTTCCATGCGGACGACTACGCCGCGGAGGAATCGGTGCAGAAAGCCGTGAGCGAGTTCGGCCAGGCGAAGATCGTCGCGTTCTTCCAGCGCGAGGACGGCAAGCTGACGGCGCCGTACTGGTCGGGCGGGACCGCGCCCAACGTCGCCGATTTCTATTTCGCCGTCGTCGCGCGCTGGGGCCGCTGGTTCAAGCCGAAGTCGATCGAGATGCCCAACATCCGAGCCTTCCAGGAACGCATGGCTTCGCGGCCCTCGGTCCAGCGCGCCACCGCCCGCGAGGGCAACACGCTCTTTTCCTGATGCAGACCAACCTCGCCAGCTGGATCCGCGACACGCCCGAAGGCATCGAGGCGGACAGCATCCTGCGCAAGTGCGTGCACTGCGGTTTTTGCCTCGCCACGTGCCCCACGTACGCGCTGCTGGGCGACGAGCTCGACAGCCCGCGCGGCCGCATCTACCTCATGAAGCAGGCCCTCGAAGGAGCGCCGGTCACGAAGCGCACGCAGCTTCACCTGGACCGTTGCCTCACGTGCCGCTCCTGCGAGACGACGTGCCCCTCGGGCGTGCAGTACGGCCGCCTGGTGGACATCGGCCGCGAGCTCGTGGATCGCAAGGTGGGCCGCGGTCCGGTCGAGTCGTTCCAGCGCTGGGCCCTGCGCCGCACGCTGCTCGCGCGTCCCTTCTTCTCCGCGATGCTGGGCCTCGCCCGCGCGTTCCGCGGCCTGATGCCCGCGTCGCTCGCCGCTCGCGTGCCGGCGCTGCGCGAAGCGGGTGCGTGGCCGTCGGCGCAACGCGGCCGGCGAATGATCGTGCTTCGCGGCTGCGTGCAGGCGTCGATCGCGCCTTCGATCAACGCCGCGACCGCTCGTGTGCTCGACCGCCTCGGCATCTCGCTCTTCGAGGTCGCGCAGGACGGATGCTGCGGCGCGATCGCCCAGCACCTGGATGCGCATGCCGAGGCGCTCGACCTCGCGCGCCGCAACATCGATGCGTGGTGGCCGGAGATCGAGAAGGGCGCCGAGGCGATCGTGATCACCGCGAGCGGCTGCGGCACGATGGTCGCGGAATACGGCCACCTGCTTCGCGGCGACGCGGCGTACGCGGAACGCGCCGCGCGGATCTCGGCGCTCGCTCGCGACGTGTCGGAGATCGTGGCGGCGGAGCGCGGCTCCCTCGCCAACGCCTTCGCGGGCCGCAAGCAGCGCGGCGAGACCCTCGCCTTCCACTCGCCCTGCAGCCTGCAGCACGGCCTCAAGGTGAAGGGCGTGGTGGAGTCGATCCTGCGCGATGCGGGTTTCACGCTTTCCGCCGTGCCCGACGGACATCTCTGCTGCGGCTCGGCCGGGACCTACTCCATCCTCCAGCCCGAGCTGTCGGGCCAGCTCCTGCGCAACAAGGTGACGGCGCTCGAATCGGGCTCGCCGGAGGTGATCGCGACCGCGAACATCGGTTGCCTCACGCACATCCAGTCGGGAACGTCCCGTCCCGTGCGGCACTGGATCGAGATTTTGGACGCCCGCCTCGGGCAATAGGGTCTGACCCTAATTATTTCTTCTCGCGTCCGTAGAGGACGAAGAGCTCGGTCTTGTCGCCCGGGCGCGAGCCGCGCCACAGCTCGGTCCAGCCGGGTTCGGCCGGCGGGACGCGATCGGGCGAGGCCTGGACGATGCGGGCCTTGCACACGTTCGCGTATTGCCCCTCGGCGCGCTGGAAGAAGATACCCGCGTAGCGGTTCAGCAGCGCGCGCTGGCCGTCGCCGACGTTGACGCCGATCGCGCACAGGTAGCCCGTCGGCAGCTTCTCGGCGAGCGACTGGCCGACGCCGCGGTAGGAGCGCGCGTGGTCAATGGCGGGAACGCCGAGCGTCATCACCAGCATCCACACCATCGTGATGCCGGCGGCCCAGTTCACCAGCGCACGTCGCGTGGTGCGCAGCGACCGCGCCACCACCACCAGCCACACGAGAGAGAGCAGCGCGGCGAAGGCGAACGGCAGGAAGCGGAACGGATACTTGAAGCCCGGGACTTGTTGCTGTCCCAGGACGGCAACGGCCTCCGGGCTTCCGGTGAGCATTGCGATCCAGGCGATCCAGATCATCGCACCGAGCAGGAAGAAGGTCGTCACGCCGAACCAGTCGAGCGCGCTCGCCGCGCCTCGCTTGAGGGTATCGATCTCCGCGACGCCGAGGAGCGACAGCGGCAGCAGCAACGGCAGCGCGTTGATCTCTCGCGCCTCGCCGAAGAGCGACACGAGCACGAGGAAAACGAGGAACGCCACGAACGGCATCTGCAGGTCGCGGCGCTCGGCGAGGTTCTTGCGCGCTCGCCAGAGGCTCCACGCGGCGAGCGGCCACGCCGGCCACGCGTACCAGGGCAGGATCTTCACGAAGTACACGGTGTCCTGCAGGCCCGTGCGATCGGCTTCGTCCCCCGACCAGCGCGAGGTGGTGGCGCGAGCGAGCCAGCCCGCGAGATCCGCCTTGGGGTTCGCCACGAGCAGCGCGGGCCAGAGTGCCAGCAGCGGCAGGGCGCAGAGCAGCGCGATACTGGCGGTGATGCCGTAAGCGCGCGTGCGGTAAGCAGGAGCGGCGAGGGGCAGCGCGATCGCCGTCACCGTGAGCATCGCGAGCGGAAGGAAACCGTCGCCGAGGAATGCGACGCCGGCGCCTGCGCCGAGCATCATGCCGGCAAGCTTCGGCCGGCGGATCGACAGGGCGAGGCCGTAGAGGCCGAGCGCGATGCCGGTCAGGCCCGCGAGGTCGCTGCTCATCTCGTGCGCGCGGATCAGCAGGCCCACGCAGCCGATGAAGAGGAGCACGCCGATCCGCATCGCGCGCTCGCCCATCAGCTCGAAGGCGGCAAACGAAATGCAGGCGAGGGTGCCCGACATGAAGAGCCCGGCTGCGAGGCGCGCCGCATCGTGCAGCGGGATCCACGATTGCAGGAGCTTGCCGAGCGCGGCGGCCACCCAGAAGAAGAGCGGCGCCTTGCCGGGATACGGCTCGCCCGCGATCTGCAGCAGGCTCCAGTCGTTCAGCCGCAGGATCTCGGAGACGATGCCGAAGGCGATCGCTTCGTCGCCCTTCCACGGATCGTGTCCCACCAGGCCGGGGATGATCCATGCGAGGCAGACGACGAGGAAGAGGCCGGTCTTTACGGGCGTACGCGTGCCGTCGTAGGAGATGCGGCCGCGGATCGAATCGGAAATCTGGCTTGTGGCCATGGTCGCTATTCTAGGCCGGGCAATAAAAAAGGCAGCCGGAAGGCTGCCTTTTCTTGCGGAGCGAAGCGATTACTGCGCGGCCTTGCCGGCGGCGGGCTTCTTCGCGTAGCGCTTCTTGAACTTGTCGACGCGGCCAGCCGTATCGACGATCTTCTGCTTGCCCGTGTAGAAGGGGTGCGACTCGGCGGAGATCTCGATCTTGTAGACCGGATATTCCTTGCCGTCCTTCCACTTGATCGTCTCGCTCGTCGCGACGGTCGAACGCGTCACGAAGCCGAAATCGCAGCTGGTGTCGAGGAACACGACCTCGCGGTAATTGGGGTGGATACCTGCTTTCATCTTCTTCGCGCCTTTCGCCGGGAGCAGTTCGGGCTCGTGTGAGTTCGGAGCGCCGAGGTAAAGAAAGCCATTATCCCGGAAAACGTCAATCAAAGCAATAGCTTGGACGTTAATCCCCCCTTGCGGAGGCCGGGAATACGTAAGGCCGCGAAACTGCTGGAAAATTCCGGGCCGCGGGGGGCCCGGGACGGCCCCGGAAAGGGGGTTCCGGGGGGCTTCCGGCGGCCGGTCAGCCGCGTTTCATGGCGTTGAAGAACTCGTCGTTGTTCTTCGTGGCCCGGAGCTTGTCCAGCAGGAATTCCGTGGCTTCCAGCTCGTCCATGCCGAACAGGAGCTTCCGGAGCACCCAGACCTTGGGGAGGATCTCCGGGGCGATCAGGAGCTCCTCGCGGCGGGTGCCGGAACGGTTCACGTTGATCGAGGGATAGACGCGCTTCTCGGCCATCCTGCGATCCAGGTGGATCTCCATGTTGCCGGTGCCCTTGAATTCCTCGTAGATCACGTCGTCCATGCGCGAGCCCGTGTCGATGAGGGCCGTCGCGATGATCGTGAGCGAGCCGCCTTCCTCGACGTTCCTCGCGGCGCCGAAGAAACGCTTCGGGCGCTGCAGGGCGTTGGAATCCACGCCGCCGGTGAGCACCTTGCCGGAGGCCGGCACCACGGTGTTGTAGGCACGGGCGAGGCGCGTGATCGAGTCCAGCAGGATCACGACGTCCTTCTTGTGCTCGACCAGGCGCTTGGCTTTTTCGATCACCATCTCGGCCACTTGCACGTGGCGGGTGGCCGGTTCGTCGAACGTGGAGGCGACCACTTCACCTTTGACGGTGCGGGTCATCTCCGTCACTTCCTCGGGGCGCTCGTCGATCAGCAGGACGATCAGCACGCACTCGGGATAGTTGGAGGTGATGGCGTGGGCCATGTGCTGCATCAGCACCGTCTTGCCGGCCTTGGGCGGCGAGATGATGAGGCCGCGCTGGCCCTTGCCGATGGGCGCCATGATGTCGATCACGCGGCCGGTGAGGTTTTCCTCGGCCTTGATGTCGCGCTCGAGGACGAGCGATTCATCCGGGTGCAGCGGCGTGAGGTTCTCGAAGAGGATCTTGCTCTTCGCGTTCTCGGGCGGCTCGCCGTTGACCTTGTCGACCTTCACCAGCGCGAAGTAGCGCTCGCCGTCCTTCGGCGTGCGGATCTCGCCCTCGATCGAATCCCCGGTGTGGAGATTGAAGCGGCGGATCTGCGAGGGGGAGACGTAGATGTCGTCCGGGCCGGCGAGGTAGCTGGTGTCCGGCGAGCGCAGGAAGCCGAAGCCGTCCTGGAGGACCTCGAGGGTCCCGTCGCCGAAGATGGCCTCGCCTTTCTTCGCATGTGCTTTCAGGAGCGCGAAGATCAGTTCCTGCTTGCGAAGCCGGTTGGCGCCCTCGAGCTCGGCCACATTGGCCATGTCGACGAGCTCCTGGACGTGCTTGAGCTTGAGTTCGGATAAGTACATGCCGGGGAGACCTACATCAGGGGACATGAATGAGCCCGGAATGACCGCACGGGCGGGGGTGAAGCGGGTGAGTCCGGGGGGATTGCCTGGCTGCGGGGGGTGCTGCGGGTCGCGGAAGAAGACTGTTACGAGCGAACAGCCAGGATGAAGCTCAATCTATCGGGTTCAGATATTGCTGTCAATGAACGCGGCGAGCTGCGTCTTCGAGAGCGCGCCGACCTTGGTGGCCTCGAGGTTGCCGTTCTTGAAGATCATCAGCGTCGGGATGCCGCGGATGCCGTACTTGGGCGGCGTGGCCTGGTTCTCGTCGATGTTGAGCTTGGCGATCTTGAGGCGGCCCGCGTACTCCTGCGCGATCTGGTCCAGCGCGGGAGCGATCATCTTGCAGGGGCCGCACCATTCGGCCCAGTAGTCCACGAGGACCGGCAGCTGGGATTGCAGGACCTGCTCCTCGAAACTGTCGTCGGTGATATGGGTGATGTTTTCGCTCACGGGGGGTGCCTCTGGCTGGGATCTGGGGATGCGCCGCGAAGGGTTCAAGGGGGCGCGAGATGGAGGGCATTTTAGGCCAATCCCTGCGGAGGTGGCAAAGCACGGGTTGGGAGGCCTTCGATCCGTCTGGTAAAATTCGTGTCCCTTCAGAGAGGCCTGCCCGTCATGACGTACGTGGTCACCGAGTCCTGCATCAAGTGCAAGTACACCGATTGCGTGGACGTGTGCCCGGTCGACTGCTTCCGTGAAGGCCCCAATATCCTCGTGATCGACCCGGACGAGTGCATCGACTGCACGCTGTGCGTGGCCGAATGCCCGGTCGAGGCGATCTTCGCCGAGGACGACGTTCCCGCGGACCAGAAGGACTTCATCGCCCTCAACGCGGAGCTCGCCAAGGTGTGGAAGCCCATCGTCGAGCGCAAGCCCGGCCCGCCGGATGCCGACGCGTGGAAGGACGTGAAGGAAAAGCGGCAGCTGCTCGAGAAGTAGACGCCTTCTCCCGTCCGGCGCAGACTGACCGCGCCGCAAGGCTCGCGAACCCCCTCCTCGGGGAGCGACCATCGATAAGGGAGAATAAGAATGATCGGTTTCACCAAGATGGCTGGCGCCACACTGCTTCTCGCGGGTGCATTCCTCGCCCCCGCTGCATCCGCCGAATCGGACATGGACTTCACGATCGAGAACCAGACCGGGTTCACGATCAAGGAGCTCTATGTGAGCCCGGGCAAGAAGGACACCTGGGGCAAGCAGATCCTCAAGTCCCCGATGAAGGACGGCGACACCCGCAAGATCACCTTCAAGCCCACGGCCAAGGTGCAGTCCTATGACGTGAGGGCCGTGTACGCCGACGGCGGCAAGCCGGTCTGGTACGACATCGAGCCGGCCAACATCAGCAAGGTCACGCTCAAGTGGGACAAGCAGAACCGCAAGACCATCCTCGTCAAGCACCGCTAGTCAAAGCCGTACGGGGTCAGAGCAATAAAGGGGTCAGGACAACTTATTCGAAAAAAGAAGCGTACGAATAAGTTGTCCTGACCCCTTTATTGCTCGAAAAGACGTCCCGCCCTTTATATCGCGCTCAGTCGTACAGGCCGGCCTTGGCCTTGCCGCCGAACACGCGGTACGCGACGATCGTGTAGCCCACGATGAACGGCAGCACGATGAGCGCGCCGATCAGCGTCACCTTGAGCGCCGACGGATGCGCGGCCGCTTCCCAGATGGTGAGGCGGTCGATCACCACGTAGGGGAAGAGGCTGTAGGCGAGCCCCAGGAACGAGATCGAGAAGATCGCGACCACGCCCGCGAACGGCTGCCAGTCGTGCACGGCGTGTCCCTTGCGGAATCGGCCGACGCCGCGCCACACCCAGATCCACGCCGCGAGGCTCGCCGCCGGAAGCAGCATCAGCGCGAGCGTCGAGGGGAAGTCGAACCACTTGCCGCGCACCGTGGCGCTGATGAGCGGTGTCGCGATGCTCACCAGCGCGACGCCGAGCGCCACCCACAGCAGTCCCCAGCGCGCCCACAGCACGGCCTTCTTCTGCAGGTCGCCCTCGGTCTTGCCGATGAGCCACGTCGAGCCCAGCAGCACATAGCCGCCGCAGACGCTGGCGCCGACCACGACGTTGAACATGTAGTTGAAGAAGCTGCGCTCGAAGCCGGTGATGTAGCTGCCCAGCATCACGCCCTGGCAGAACGAGGCGAGGAACGAGCCCGCCCAGAAGAGCCAGTTCCAGAGGTCGCGGTGCCAGCCGAGCGCCTTCATGCGGAACTCGAACGCCACGCCGCGCAGCATGAGGCCCACGAGCATCGCGACGACCGGCAGGTACAGCGCACCGAGCACGATGCCGCTCGCCGCCGGGAACGCGATCAGCAGGATGCCCACGCCGAGCACGAGCCACGTCTCGTTCGCGTCCCAGAACGGGCCGATCGAGGAGACCATCACCGACTGCTCTTCGTTGGTGGCGGCCGGCATCAGCATGCCCACGCCGAGGTCGTAGCCGTCCAGCACCACGTAGGCGAGGACGGAGACGCCCATCAGCACCATGAAGATGAGCGGCATGTCCATGCTATTTCGCCGCTCCGGGAACCAGCGCGGCTCCGGCCTGGGCCACTTCCTTCTCCGCGACCCTGGCGCCCTTGCCGGCCATGTGCGTGAGCACGATCATGTACGCCACGAGCATGCCGCTGTACGTGAGGACGTATGCGGTGAGGCTGGCGCCGAGCTGCGCGCCGGAGATGTCGCCCACGGCGTCCTTGGTGAGCAGCAAGCCGGTGACGAGCCAGGGCTGGCGTCCCATCTCGGTGACGATCCAGCCGGCGAGCGTCGCGATCCAGCCCGCGAACGTGAAGCCCGCGAAGGTCCAGAGCGCCCAGACCGGAGCGAGCTTCGCGCGTCGTGTAACCCAGGCGCCCAGCCACGCGAGCGCGATCATGATCATGCCCATGCCGACCATCACGCGGAACGCGTAGAACACCGGGCCCACCGGCGGGTTGTCCTTGAAGTCGTTCAGGCCCTTCACTTCACCGTCGAGCGAGTGCGTGAGGATCAGCGAGGAGAGCTTGGGGATCTCGATCGAGTAGTCGTTCCTGCGCGTGCGTTCATTGGGGATCGCGAAGAGCACGAGCGGAATGCCCTTCTGCGTCTCCCACAGGCCTTCCATGGCCGCGACCTTCGCCGGCTGGTGCTCGAGCGTGTTCAGGCCGTGCTGGTCGCCCACGAAGGCCTGCACGGGCGCGAAGAAGGCGGCGAAGAGGATGCCCACGCGCATCGTGCGGCGAGCCCCCATGTCGCCGGGCGCCTTCAGCAGCCGCCACGCGGAGAGGCCGGCCACCGCGAACGAGCCGGTGATCGCCGAGGCGCACATCATGTGTACGAAGCGGTAGGGGAACGAGGGATTGAAGATCACCGCGAACCAGTCGGCGGCGATGTACTGGTTGCCGTCCAGCACGTGCCCGGCGGGCGTCTGCATCCACGAGTTGAGCGCAAGGATCCAGAAGGCCGAGAGCGAGGTGCCGGCCGCGACCAGGAACGCCGAGGTGATGTGCACCCAGTCGGGCACGCGGTTCATGCCGAACAGCATGATCCCGAGGAACGTCGCCTCGAGGAAGAACGCGGTCAGGACCTCGTAGCCGAGGAGCGGGCCGGCGATCGCGCCGACCTTCTTCATGAAGCCGGGCCAGTTGGTCCCGAACTGGAAGGACATCACGATCCCGGTCACCACGCCCATGGCGAACGTGAGCGCGAAGATCTTCACCCAGAGCTGGTAGGTCGCGAGCCAGGCGGGCTCGCGATTGCGCTGGTACAGGACGCGGAAAATGAAGAGGAACCACGCGAGCGAAATCGTCAGCGTGGGGAAGAGAATGTGGAACGCGATGTTCAGCCCGAACTGGGCTCGCGCCAGTTGCAGTGCTTCGTCCATAGCGTGCCCATTATAGGCACGCGGGGGACGTCAGTGTGCGATCAGGCTCGCGTAGACCTCGGGAACGGCGTTGCCTTCGTCGGCGATGAGGACGCCCAGGCAGAGCGTCGCGGCGACGAGCACGGCGAGGTAGGCGATTGCGGCGTATCCGTCACGGCGTTGCATGGTGATGCTCCAAGGGCTTGCATTGAATATGGGGCCAGTATCCGGATTGCAAGACCGCGAGGCTCGTCGCTTGTAACCGATTCACGCGTCGGAATCCGCCTACTCCACCGTAGGGCAGGCGCAAGGGATTCCCGCCGGCGGCTTATCATTCGGCGATGCCCTTTCCCGGAATCGCCCGTGCGGCCCTTCTCGAGCGGCTCCTGCGGGGCCATGCCGAGCGCCTGACGGTCCTCACGCCGAATCGGCGGCTCGCCGACTGGCTGGTGGCGCAAGTGGACGCGATCCACGTCGCTGCCGGGCAGGCTTCCTGGGAAGCGCCCGACGTGCTCGCCTTCCCCGATTTCGTCCAGCGTTGCTACGACGAGGCGGCACACGCCGACGGAGGCGCCGAACTGCCGGTGGTCCTGGAGGACCCCGCATCGCGGCTCCTGTGGGAGGAAGCGATCCGCGCCAGCCGCTGGGGGCGCGAGCTGGTTTCCATTCCGTCGACCGCGGCACTCGCTGCCGACGCCTGGGCGTTGGCCCACGCGTGGCGCATCGAAGGCGCGCTGGGCGGCGAGGCGCGGGGCGAGGACGCGGAAGCCTTCGTCGAATGGGCGGAGGAGTACGTCCGCCGCACCGCGCGCGACGGATTTGCGGAAGCGGCACGCCTGCCCGCGCGGGTGGCGGCGCATCTCGGTGCGATCCCGCTGCCGCATGCCCTCGTGCTTTACGCGTTCGACCTGCTCACGCCCCAGCAGCGCGATTTCGTGGACGCCCTGGAGCGCGCGGGCGTCACCGTCCACGTTTCGGAGGAACCCACGCCGCCGGGCGACGCGGTGCCTGCGCGCGTCGAGGTGCAGACTCCGCGCGACGAGCTCGAGCACGCGGCGCGCTGGGCTCGAGCGCGCCTGGAGGCTTCGAAGGGCGCGAGGTCGCCCCGCATCGGCATCGTGATCCCCGATCTCGCCCAGCGCCGCCGCGAAGCGGCCCGCATCTTCTCGCGCACCTTCGCGCCGGCCGGCGTGGCCCCCGGCGAGCGTCGTGCACCGCTCTTCAACCTGTCGCTCGGCGAGCCGCTGTCCCAATACCCGCTGGTCGATGCCGCGCTCGCGTTGCTCGAGCTCGCGGCCGGGCCGTTCGACTTCGACCGCGCGAGCCGGCTGATCCGCTCGCCGTTCCTCGCGGACGCCGAGGGCGAGCTCGGCGACCGTGCCCGGCTCGATGCGGCGCTGCGCCGCATGGCGCCGGCATCGCTCACGCTGAACCGCCTGCGCACGGCGATCTCGCAGGCGGTCCGCCGCGAGCACGCGCCGGAATGCCCGCGGCTGCTGGGCCTTCTCGACCGTGTCGTGGATGCCGCGCGCGGGCCGGCACGCGCGGCCCCCCACGATTGGGCAAAACGCTTCAGCGAGATCCTCAAGGCCGCGGGATTCCCCGGCGAGCGGACGCTCGACTCCGACGAGTACCAGACGCTGGAGAAGTGGCGCGACGCGCTCTCCGGCCTGGCCGCGCTCGGTCTGGTCGCCGGTCCCTGGAGTGGCGCGGAGGCGCGCTCGCGGCTGCAGCGCACCTGCGCGGAGACGCTCTTCCAGCCGCGCTCCGGCGCCGCGCCGGTCCAAGTGCTGGGCCTGCTCGAATCGGCGGGCCTCGATTTCGACCACCTGTGGATCTGCGGGCTGACCGAGGACAAGTGGCCGCTCAGCGCACGCCCGCATCCGTTGATCGCGCCGTCGCTGCAGCGCAAGGCCGGCATTCCGCAGGCGAGCCCGGAGCAGGCGCTCGAGATCGACCGCCGCATCACCGCCGGCTGGAAGCTCGCCGCGCGCGAAGTCGTCTTCAGTACGGCCCGCGCCGACGGGGACCGCGAGCTGCTGCCGAGCCCGCTGATCGCCGTCCTCGATGCCACTGACGTCGCGAAGCTGGGGATTCCCAAGTACGCGCAGCTGCGCACGGCGCTCTTCAAGGCGGGCGGCCGGAAGGCCATGAGCTATCCGCACGACGACAACGGGCCCGGCGTCGCGTCGCCCGCCGTGAAGGGCGGATCGCGCATCCTCGTCGACCAGGCCGCGTGCCCGTTCCGTTCCTTCGCGCACTTTCGCCTCGACGCGCACGAGCTGGAGCGTCCCGAGCACGGCCTGGGTCCGCTCGAGCGCGGCACGCTGCTGCACGAGATGATGGGACGCATCTGGGAAGTCCTGAAGGACCAGGCGACGCTGAGGGCCTCCGGAGCGGAAGCGCTCCAGTCGCTTGCGCTCGAAGCGGCAAGCCATGCGATCAAGCAGGTCGCGCTGGACCGCCCGGGCCGTCTCGACGGGAAGTTCGCCGAGCTGGAGCAGAAGCGGCTCGCCCAGGTCGCGATCGAATGGCTCGAGCTCGAGAGCCTGCGCACCACGCCGTTCACGGTGACGCTGCGCGAAAAGGAGATGAAGCTCGACGCGGGCCCGTTGCAATTGGACGGACGCATCGACCGCGTCGACCGCCTCGAGACGGGCGGCATCTCGGTGTTCGACTACAAGTCCGGGCGGGTCAGCATTGCCTCGTGGCTGGGCGAGCCGCCCGACGACGCGCAGCTCCCGCTCTACGCGCTGACGCTGGGCGTGGACGACGTGCGCGCCGTCGCGTTCGCGCGCCTGAAGACGGGTGACCGCGGCTTCGCCGGCCTTTCGAAGGACGCCGACACCGGCATCGACGGCGTGAAGGTGCCGCAGCAGCACGCGATCGCGAAGAAATACGCGGACGACTGGCGCGGCCTCTTCCGTTTCTGGGGCGAGCAGGTCACCGCGCTCGGCGAAAATTTCGCCGCGGGCGACGCGCGTGTCGATCCGAAGCAATTGCTGCGCACCTGTGAACGCTGTGACTTGAAGTCGTTATGCCGGGTGCACGAGCGTCTCGGCGCCCTCGACGAAGGCGAGGAGTTCGCGGAGAGCAGCCGCGAGGATGACGAGGAGGCCGAATGAGCGGGCCGGACATCGTCGACGCCGCCGAGCGCGCGAAGGCGCTCGATCCCGAGCGCTCGCTGATCGTCCAGGCGCCGGCGGGCTCCGGGAAGACGGGGCTGCTGATCCAGCGCTACCTGCGGTTGCTCGCGACCGTGGGCAAGCCCGAGGAAGTCCTCGCGATCACGTTCACGCGGAAGGCCGCGGCCGAGATGCGCCGGCGAGTGCTGGAGGCCCTGCAACTCGCGCGGGTGGGCCATGCGCCGAGGGAGGCGAACCAGGCACTGACGTACAAGCTCGCGAGCGACGTGTTGGCGCGCGACAGTGAGCAGCACTGGGACATCCTGGACAACGTCGCGCGGCTTCGCATCCAGACGATCGATTCGCTCTCGGCCTCGCTCGCGCGCCAGATGCCGGTGCTCTCGCGCCTCGGGGCGCCGCCCGCGATCATCGACGATGCACGCGAGCTCTATCGCGAGGCGGCGGAGCGTACGCTGGCGCTCGTCGACAGCGCGGATGCGACCGCGGGCGATGTCGCGCGAGTCTTGGACCACCTCGACGGCGAGTGGGCCACGGCTCGGGACCTTCTGCAGTCCATGCTGGGCAAGCGCGACCAGTGGCTGAAGCGCGTGAACGACTTCCACGGCGACCACAACGCGCGCGAGTCGCTGGAGGCGGGCTTCCGGATCGAGCGCGCGCGCATCCTCGGCAGCGTGCATGCGACGTTCCCGCGGCACCTCGCCGCGCCGCTCGCGCGCCTCGGGCGCTATGCGAGCGACAACATTTCGCGAACGAATCCGGATTCCCTGATCGCACGCCTCGTCGACATGGCGGGCCTGCCCGCGCCCGACGAAGCCGGCGCGGACAGCTGGTGCGCGCTCGCCGCGATGATGCTCGTGAAGGAAGCGCGCTTCCGGAAGACCGTCGACAAGGGCGTGGGCTTCCCACCGGAAAAGGGCGCGGGCACATTCAAGGAAGGGATGATCGAGCTCTTGGGCCAGCTCGCCGAGGTCCCGGGCCTGTGCAAGGCGTTGGACGCCGTGCGCCGGATGCCTCCCGCCACGTACTCCGACGAGCAGTGGAGCGCGCTCGGCGCGATGGTCGCGCTGCTTCCGATCGCCGACCAGCAACTGCGCGAGGTCTTCGCCGAGCGCGGCGAGATGGACTTTGCCGGCATCGCGCAGCACGCCGTCCTCGCGCTGGGAACCGATGAGCAACCCACCGACTTGCTGCTGGCGCTCGACACGAAGATCCGCCACCTGCTCGTCGACGAATTCCAGGACACGTCGCACGCGCAGTGGGACCTGCTGCATCGCCTGACCGGCGGCTGGGAGCCGGGCGATGGACGGACCGTGTTCCTGGTGGGCGATCCGATGCAGTCCATCTATCGCTTCCGCGAAGCCGACGTCGCGCTCTTCCTGCGCGCACGCACGCACGGCCTGCCCAATGTGCCGCTGGAAGACGTGCGCATCCGCACCAACTTCCGTTCGCGCGCGGGCATCGTGCACTGGGTGAACGAGCACTTCCCGAACATCCTGCGCGGCAGCGAGGATCCGGACGCGGGCGCGGTCGAGTATTCGCCGTCCGCGGCCCACCATCCGGGCGAGCTCCTTCCCGCGGTGACGTGGCATCCGTTCCTCGGCACGGACCAGGCCGAGGCGCACAAGCGGGAGGCGGACGAAGTGGTGCGCCTCGTGAACGAAGCCCTGGCGCTCGAGCCCGAAGGAACGATCGCGATCCTCGTCCGCGCGCGGACGCATCTCGACTGGATCGTGCGCAAGCTTCGCGGCGCGAAGGTGAAGTTCCGCGCCGTCGACATCGAGCCGCTCGAGGGCCGGCAGGTGATCCAGGACCTGCTGGCCGTCACGCGCGCGCTCTCGCATCCCTCCGATCGCGTCGCGTGGCTCGGGCTGCTGCGCGCCCCGTGGTGCGCGATGCGCCTGTCCGATCTCCAGGCGCTTACCGGCGGCGAGGTGACGCGCGAGGGCAACCGCAGGACCGTGTGGGAGCTCATGAACGACCCCGCCCGATCCGCTGGCTTGAGTCACGAGGGCCGGCAGCGCATGGAGCGCGTGCGTTCGGCGCTCCAGCCGTTCGTCGTGCACCGCCTGCGCGGAACCTTGAGGGAACGGGTCGAAGCGGCATGGCTCGCGCTGGGCGGTCCGGCGTGTGCGTTCACGGCCGGCGACCTCGACGATGCGGAGACCTTCTTCGACCAGCTCGACAAGCTCGAGCATGCCGGCGAGCTCCCCGATCCCGGCATGCTGAACGAGCAGCTCGAGAAGCTCTACGCCGCGCCGGATACCGGCGAGGACGCGCGCGTGCAGATCATGACGATCCACAAGGCCAAGGGCCTCGAGTTCGGCACCGTGATCGTGCCGGGGCTCGATCGGGTCCCGCGGGGATCGGACCGGCCGTTGTTCGCGTGGAAGGCGCGCGCCTCCGGCAGCATGCTGATGGCACCGATCCGGCCGGCGCGCGATCCGGGCGAGCCCGCGTACGACTACCTGCGCGCGCTGGAGAAATCCGCGTCGCAGCACGAGCTGGAGCGGTTGCTGTACGTCGCCGCCACGCGGGCGGAGAAGCGGCTGCACCTGATGGGCTATGCGCGGCTCGAGGTGAAGGACGGCCGCGGAGTACCCCGCAAGGCGCCCGCGACCACGCTGCTCGGCAAGGCGTGGAGCGCGGCGGAGCCCGATTTCCTGCGGGCCGTGGATCGCTTCATGGCGGACCCGATCCCGCCAGCGGAGGAAGAGAAGATCCGCACGGAGCTGCGCACGCTCGATGTGTCGGTGCTCGCCGTGCGCGTGCCACAACCGGCGTGCACGGCGCCGCCGCAGCCGCTCGACGAATCGCGGCCGATCGAATACGTGTGGGCCGATCCGTCGGCGCGCCATATCGGCACCGTGGCGCACGGCTGGCTGCAGCGGATCGCGGTCGAAGGCCTCGACCGGTGGGACGGGAAGCGCGTGGCGTCGCTCGCGCTCCGCGTTTCGCGCGAGCTCGCCCGGCTGGGCGTTCCCAACGAAGGGCGCGACGCCGCCGTGGCGCGCGTGCTCGCGGCGGTGCAGGGCGCCATCTCCCACGACCGCGGCCGGTGGATCCTCGGGCCGCATCCGGATGCGAAGTGCGAATACCGTATCCGCGTGCCCGCGCCTGGCGGCGTACGCACGCTCGTCATCGACCGCCTCTTCACGTTCGAGGGCCGGCCGTGGATCGTCGACTACAAGACCTCGTCCCACGAGGGCGGCGACCTCGAGGCGTTCCTGGACTCGGAGAAGGAGCGCTACGCCGGCCAGATGGCGCGCTACGTCCCCGCGTTCCGCGGCGCGCCGGGCTCGCTGGGCCTGTACTTCCCGCTCGTGGAAGGCTGGCGCGAGTGGGAAGGCTGATACCGCAACCAACGGCCCGCGCGCTTGTCCCAACTGCGCCACGCTGAGCTGGAAGTACACGCGGTTCAAGATAAAAGGAGAACAACGATGAACGAGAACCGGCCGATGAAGACGCTGCTGAAGGCGTTCCCCCTCATCCACGGCGTGATGGCGGCGCTCTTCGCGGGCGCGGCGCTGATGCTGATCGCGATCGCGGCCCGGCTCGGCTGGAGCGCCTTCGCGGGAGAGTTCGGCCGCGGCGACGCGCAGCAGATCATCGAGGCCGTGGGTCTCCTCGCCGCCGCCGTGGTGGCGCTGCAGATCTCGCAGACGATCACCGAGGAAGAGGTCGTGCGCAGCGCCCACGTGAGCGGCCCGACGCGCGTGCGCCGCTTCCTCTCGCGATTCCTGGTGGTGATCGTGGTGGCGCTCGCGATCGAAGGCCTGGTGGCGACGTTCCGCGCGCACGAGGATCCCGCGCAGCTCTTCCCCGCGGCGGCGCTGGTCGTCTCCGTGGGCGTACTCTTGATCGGCTGGGGCTGGTTCGTTCGCCTCAACCGCTACGCCGAGGAGCTCGAGCCCGAGGCGATGCAGGAAGCCAAGCGGGAGGACCGCAAGCTCAAATAGGGGAGGAAGCCATGCACGCGTTCCCGATTCGAATCGCACTCTCCAGTGTCGCGCTGGCCCTCGCGGCCGGCGCCACGGCCGCGGAGCCGGATCCCGCGGTGCTGGGCTACAAGATGCCCGCGGACCTCACCTGGACCGAGAGCTCCGCGAATCCGGGCTTGAGCAGCGCCGTGCTCTATGGCGATCCCGCAAAGCCCGGGCCGTATGCGGTGCGCAACCGCTTCAAGCCCGGCTCCTTCAGCCGGCCGCACTTCCATCCGAACGACCGCGTGATCGTGGTCCTTTCGGGAACGTGGTGGATCGGCACCGGGGAGAAGTTCGATCCCGAGAGCACCAAGGCGATGCCACCCGGGAGCGTCACCGTGCACTACGGCGGCAAGGTCCACTACGACGGCGCGAAGACCGAGCCGTGCGAGATCCTCATCTACGGCATCGGCCCGGCGACGAGCACGCGCGTGCCGTAGTAGCGTTGCAGCTCCGCGGTTTCGAGCCGCGTGCCGCAGAGGCCAATGTGCCCGTCGGGGCGCACCAGGTAGAACGAAGGCTTCGCGATGCCGGATTCGGCGAGCACGGCGTCGTTCGCGGGATCGTCCGGAATTTCGTGCGCCTCCAGCAGGCCAGCGTACGACGGCAGGTCCTTCGGCAGCGGCTGGCCGAACACAAGCAGATGGCAGCGCGTGTCGTCGAGCGCGAAGACATCCTCGACGGCGCCGCCTGCGCGCAGCTTGAGCCTGAGCCACGGGAAGCGATCGCCCGCGTGCGGCGCTCCGTGCGGTAATCCCGCGAGGTCCGTGGACAGAGACCGCCCGCGATAGTGGATACCGGTCTGCGAGACGGTGAGGAACGCCGCCCTCTGGATGCGCCGGTTGCTCATCGCCATCGCCGCCACGCGCGCGAGCACGTGGGTGCGCAGCAACCCCGCGAGCCAGCTGTCCGAGACCACGACGCGGAACGCGCGATCGGTGGTGTCCAGCAGGCGCTTCGCGACCGGCATGCGCTCTTCGGCATACGTATCGATCATCGACTCGGGTGCCCGGCCCTGCACGACGAGTGCCAGCTTCCAGGCGAGGTTGTACGCGTCCTGCAGGCCGGTGTTCATGCCCTGCGCGCCGACGGGGCTGTGGATATGCGCGGCGTCTCCGAGCACGAAGCAGCGGCGGTCGCGGAAGCGCTCTGCGCTGCGATGGTGGATGCGATACGTGGAGAACCACGAGCACGTGCGGAACGACAGGGCCGACTCCGACTCGCCCTGGATCGACGGCACGACGTCGTCGAACCCGAGGTCTTTCCTCTCGCGCATTCCCTCCGGCACGATGCCCACGATCCGCCAGTGGTCCTTCCCGCGCATGGGGAAGAACAGGTGGAAGCCCGCGCGCCACAGGTAGACGTTCACTTCGTCCGGGACCATGGTGCCGGTCATCTCCACGTCGGCCACGTAGAACACGTGCTCGTACGGTGCGCCTGGAAATGCGATGCCGTTCAGCTCGCGCACGGCGCTGTGCGCGCCATCGCAGCCCGCGATCCACGCGGCATCGAGCGTGCGGGACGTGCCATCGGGCATCTTCAGCGTCGCGCTCGCATGGTCCGTGTGCTGCTCGAGGGCGGTGAGCTCCGTATTCCATTCGACGGCGACGTTCCAGTCGCGCAGGCGGTCGCCGAGGATGCGTTCGTTGTCGTCCTGGCCGAGCACGAGGATGTACGGGTACGGCGTGATCCCGCTGCCCGCGTCGCCGAGCGGAATGCGTCCGGTGTGCTTGCCGTTCGCCCAGATGTCGCCGCCCGTGCCCTTCTTGCCGAGCTGGAGCGCACGATCGATCACGCCCAGGTGCGAGTAGATCTCGAGCGTGCGGGCGTGGACGCCGAGGGCGCGTGTCTCGCGCGAAGGGCCCGCGTGGCGATCGATGATTCGCGCGCGTACGCCGCGGCGCGCGAGCTGGTTCGCGAGCATCAGCCCCGTGGGCCCGGCACCGACGATCAGGACATCGGTATCCAAGGGATCACCAGGACGCTTCGGCCTGCATCGTGACGGCGCCGTCCGCGTCGCGCGTCCAGAGATTCGCCTGCGCGGCGCCTTCGCCCGGGCGGCCACAGACTTCGAAGGCTGCGGTGTCGAAGAGCGGGCGCATCGCGCGAAACGCGTAGCGTTTCACGTCGACGCCGGGAAGGCTGCGCCGCAGGAGGTCGATCAGCAGCGTGGCGATCAACGGCCCGTGCACGATGAGCCCCGGATAGCCTTCGACTTTCGTCACGTACGGCAGGTCGTAGTGGATGCGGTGCCCGTTGAAGGTCACGGCCGAATAGCGGAAGAGGAGGACGGGATCGGGCTCGATCGTGCGCGACCAGGTTTCGTTCGACGGCGCGGGAGCTGGATCGGCCACGGCCTTGCCCGTGTCGCCGCGATAGACGATGTCGTGCTCGTCGACGATCGCGAGGCCCGCCGGACCGGAGATCTCGTGGCGCACGGTGACGAAGACCAACGTGCCGCTGCGCCCTTCCTTCACCTTGACGTCGGCGATGCGTGACAGGCGAGTTGCCGCCGCACCGATCGGTAGCGCCTGGCGGAATTCGATGCGGCTTCCCGCCCACATTCTTCGCGGCAGCGGAACCGGCGGCAGGAATTCGCCTCTGATCGCATGCCCGTCGGGACCGACCTGCGACTGGCGATGGACCGGTAGAAAGTACAACCAGTGGGCGAGCGGCGGGATCGCGTCGCCCGGTTTCGGGGGCGGATCGTCGCGGTCGAGGAGGGCGGCCAGGGCCGCCACCGGCGCGGCGGCGATCGTGTCCTCGATCGTTTCGGTCCGTCCGACCCAGGCGGTGAGCGTCGAGGCATCCATGCGTGCGAGCATAATCGAACCATGTTCATCCTGAGCGTCACGATCGTCTGCGCGCTGTTCGCGGCGCTGTTCTTCGCCTTCGCGATGGAGCGCTGGCGCCGCGGGCGCGTCCTCGCCGGCGGAGCGCACCTGCTCTTCTCGATGTTCCTCGCCGCCTCGGCCGCGGCCGTGGGCCTTCTCGGCGGAACGCTCATGACCTACTCGCGTCTCACGCACGAGCAGCCCGCGATGGAAGTGGGCCTGAAGCGCATCGGCGACCGCCACTTCCAGGCGAAGGTCACTTACCCGTCGGCGGTGGTGCAGGAGTTCGAGTTGCTCGGGGACGAGTGGCAGGTCGATGCAAGGTTGCTCAAGTGGACCGGCACGGCGACGCTGCTCGGATTCGACACGGCCTACCGCCTGGAGCGGCTGAGCGGCCGCTATACGGACATCGCGAGGGAGAAGACCGCGCCGCGCACGGTGCACGCCCTCGCGCCCCCGGACACCGTGGACGTCTGGGACCTCGCCCGGCGCAGCAAGACGTATGTGCCCTGGGTGGACGCGCTGTACGGAAGCTCGACGTTCGTCCCCATGGCCGACGGCGCCACCTACGCGGTGAGCGTCTCGCCCACGGGGCTGGTCGCGCGCCCGCTGAACCAGGCCGCGCGCGAATCCGTGGGCGGCTGGCGCTGAGCGCGCGTCAGAACTTGAGGTTGATCGGCCCGAAGAGCCCGACGATGCCCACCACGATCAGGTAGACCGCGATGATGTAGTTGAGCAGCTTGGGCATGATGAGGATGAGGACGCCGGCGATGAGCGAGATGAGCGGGCCAAGTGTGACTTGCATCTTTTTCTCCTGGGTTGTGCGCGTGGTGCGTCCTATGACAGCGGCGGCACGCCGAGTTCCTTGCACAGCCGCGCCACGGTTTCCTTGAGGCTCGCCACCTCCGCCTGGAGGTGATCGACGTTCGCCTTGATCGCCGCCAGCTCGCCCGCCGTGAGCGAATCCCCGTCACGGGCCGGCTGGGATGATTCGGCAGTTGCCGCTGCGGCGGGAATCGCCGATTCGCCGGACAGCAGGTGGGCCCAGCGCGCCTCGCGCGATCCCGGCTGGCGCGCCAGTTGCCGCACGAAGCCGCGCTCGGCCAGCTCGTCCAGGAAGCCCTCGACCGCCGAGATGTCGCCGAACTTGTGCAGCCGGTCGGTGTTGATGCGCAGCTCGCCGGGCGTCTGCGGACCTCGCAGGAACAGCACCGCGAGGATCGCGACCGACTGGCCCGGCACGTTGAGCACCTTGCCGGCGTTGTGCGCGTAGCGCATCACGCGCCCGCCGCTCGACTCCACCACGAGGGAGAGCGCCTTCAGGTGGTCGATCACGGCCTGCACCTCGGCCTCGCTGGCCTCGATGACGGGGTCGCGGCTCGTCTTCTGGTTGCAGCCGGAGACGAGCGAGTTCAGCGTGAGCGGATAGGTGTCGGGAACGGTGTGCTGCTTCTCGACCAGCACGCCGACCACGCGCGTCTCGAGCAGGGAAAGAATGGGCAGGTTCGACATGGCCTGCAGCTTAGCAATAAAGGGGTCAGACCACTTTATTCGCGATCCAGGTCTCGATCGCCTCGCGCATTTCCTTCGGGCACTCCATCGGGATCCAGTGCTTCGCCTCGAGCTCGATCACGTCGCACCGGGGAAGCTTCGCCAGCGCCGAGCGCGTGGCCGCGGGATCGGTGAACGTGCTGTGGCGCGAGAGCATCGCGAGCGCCGGGGTGGCGATCGATTCGAACGGCGGCAGCTCGCCCGTCACCGCGAGGAGGTCGCGGAAGTAGCTGCCGCTGGGAAGCGTCTTCAGGTCGAGCAGCGGCGCGGCGTAGAGGTCGAGTGCTCCACCCTCCGAAGCACCGCCTGCCATCGCCGCGCGCGTACGGCCGTCCAATTCCTCGAGGTCGAGCTGCGGCAGGTGGCGGCGGTAGATGCCCAGCGCATTGAAGACGCGGGCGAGGCCCGAGAGCACGTGGAGCAATCCCCGCAATCGTGCCGTGCGATCCATCACGCCGATGAGGGACGATCGCGGCAAGGGTTCGACCAGCAGCAAGCCCTGAGCACGCGCCGGATGCAGCGCGCCGAACGCGAGCGCGATGTTGGCGCCGAGGCAATGGCCGCCGACGATGCCGCGCTCGAAGCCTTCGGCGGCGAGGATGCCGGCGATGTCGTCGCACCATTCGCGCATTCCCGCGGGCTTGCGCCACACGGATTCGCCCTGGCCGCGGCGGTCGATGCGGATCAGCGACCAGTCCTTGCGAAGCCGCGTGTCGGCGACGAATTCCCACCAGCGCGTGGCGTTGCTCGCGACGCCGTGCAGCAGCACGATCGCGCCACGCGGCTTCGCGGGGCGCCAATGGCGGTAGAAGATCGAGGCGCCGTCGGGCGCTAGCCAGCGATGCGTTGCATCCATGCGCGCAGCCTCGCGCTCACCGCTTCGGGCTGCTCGAGCGACGAGATGTGGCCGCAGTGCTCCACGATCTCGAGCACGGCGCCGGGGATGCCGCTGGCCATCTCTTCGCTCACCTCGAAGGGCATGATCGCGTCCTCGCGCGCGGCGAGCACCATCGCGGGCGCGCGGATCGCTCCGAGGTGCGCTCGGCTGTCGATGCGCCCGATGATCGCGCGCTGCTGGCGCTTGAATCCCTCCACGCCGACCGCGGCCGCCATGTCGTCCAGCCCCTTCACGAGCGAGGCATTGGCGACGTGATCGGGATGCAGCAGCTTCGGCACCAGCGTCGTGTTCACCGCGGGGAAGTCCTTGTCCGCGAGCGCCATGAGGCGATGCCGGTTGGCGATGGACTCGGGCGAGTCGGCGCGTGCGTTGGTGTTGAGAAGGGCGAGGCCCGAGACGCGCTCCGGCACCTGGCGCATCACTTCGAGCGCGACGTATCCGCCCATCGAAAGCCCGGCCACGGCGAAGCGTCCTGCGGGCATGCGCGCAATCGCGGACGTCGCGAGCGCGGCGATCGTGTCGGCGCCGGTCAGGTCGGCGACGACCGGCGAGGCGATATCGGAGAGGGCGTGGACCTGCGGTGCGAAGAGGCGGGCGTCACACAACAGCCCGGGCAGCAGCAACAAGCTTGTCTTCATCGCGCCAGTGTACCGGCGCCCCGAGGAAGCCGCGCACGAGCGCGGCCTGCGCTTCGTTCATGAGCGAAGGCGCATGCCCGCAGCCCGGAATCTCCTCGAGCCCGACCTCGGGATGGCGCAGCAGCATCGACTCCGCGACCATGCGCGGGAACACATCCGACTCCGCGCCGCGCAGCAGCAGCACGGGGCACGTGACGCGCTGCCAAGCGTCCCAGAAGAAGAGTCCGGGCGCCAGCGGCATCGGACCCACCATGCGCGCGATCGCGGGATCGAAATGGATGGCGTATCCCGATTCGACGCGCCGCGAGCCGTGGATCGCGAGCTCCTTCCACTGCGCATCGGAGATCTCGCCCCATTCGCGGCGCGTCTTGCGCAGGTGCGCCTCGACGGCCGCGAGCGACTTGAAGCTTCGCGGCGCCTCGAGGTTGCGCGAGATGTGTTGCAGCGCGGGCATGGGCAGGAAGGCGCCGACGTCGTTCATCACGAGCCTGCGGATCGGCGTGTTGGGCTGGGCCGCGAGCAGCATGCCGAGGAGGCCGCCCATCGAGGTGCCGACCCAATCGACCTCGCGCACGTCGAGCCGCGCGAGGAGCGTGTTCATGTCGGTCAGGAACTGCGGGAAGTTGTACTCGAGCGCGGAGCCGAGCCATCCGCTCTCGCCGCGGCCCGCGACGTCGGGGCACACAACGCGGTGCGTGCGCGAGAGTTCGCGGGCGAGGAAATCGAAGTCGCGGCCGTTGCCGCTATAGCCGTGGGCGCAGACGACGACGCGGGGATTGCCGGGATCGCCCCACGACGTGGCATGGAGGCGATGGAACCCCGCGGGCCCCAGGCCGAGGAAGTGCTCGTGGCGGGGCGGTGTGTCGGACCTGGCGGTCCGTTTCCGCGGGAGGTCGGTGGGTTCCGGCGCGGCCCGGGGGCCGCGCGGTTCCAGTCAACGCGCCGGGGAGGTCTTCTGGACGCGGGTGAGGGTGCCGGGATTGCGCGACGCCGGGAGCTTGCCGAACATCTCGGCCGTCCCGATCCACAGGTCGGCGAGGAACTCGCCCAGGGCAATCCCCACGTCGGCGCTGCGCTGCACACGGGCCTCGCGGATGAGTCTCTGGATGCGGATGTTCTCGTTCATTTGGCCATCTCCTTGTGGGAAATCAAGGGGTTAAGTTCGACCGGCCCTTTGCCGATTTACTTGAACCCATGCAAGGAATATAGTGTCCATGTTGCAGTGCAACAAGCGATGAATACTTACCCATGAAACAGCAGGGCTTGTCCATCGCGGATGCCGTCAACCGCGTGCCCCCCTTCGGAACGCTCCGGGCGTTCGAGGCCGCGGCACGCCTCCTGAGCTTCAAGAACGCCGCCCAGGAGCTCCACGTGACGCCGTCGGCGATCAGCCAGCAGATCCGGCTCCTCGAGGACCACCTCGGCGTCCCGCTCTTCCACAGGCGCGTGCGGGCACTCACCCTCACGCCCCACGGCGCGGCGATGCTGCCGCAGGTCCGGGAGGGGTTGGAGGCGCTCGCCGAGGCCATGGCCCTCGTGCGCAAGCCCACGGACGCGGCTTCGCCATTGATCGTCAGTGCGCCGCCCAGCTTCGCCACCCGCTGGCTGCTGCCGCGCCTGCAGGGCTTCGCGGCGACGCACCCCGACATCGACCTTCGCCTCACGAGCAGCCTCGACATGATCGACGGCCGCTCCGACCCGGGCCATCCGCTGTTCATCGAAGGCGGCGACGACACGATCGCCATTCGCTACGGCGCCGGCGATTACCGGGGCGCGCGCGTCGATCGCATCCTCAAGGCCGAATACGTTCCGGTGTGCAGCCCGCGCCTGCTGAAGGGCGACAACCCGCTCACGGAGCCCGCGGACCTTCGCCACCACACGCTCATCCACGACGACACGGTGCCCGACGAGCGCGCGCGCCCGACGTGGAAGCAGTGGCTCGCGATGGCCCATGTGGACGGCGTGGATCCGCTGCGCGGCCCGCACTTCACCGACGGCTCGCTCGCGATCGAAGCGGCGGCCGACGGGCTTGGCGTTGCTCTCGCGCTGCGCACCCTGGTGAGGCCGGACGTGAAAGCGGGGCGCCTCGCGATTCCCTTCGATGCGCCGATGCCGTCGCAGTACGCCTACTACTTCGTCACGCCCGATGCCGCTCGCGGCCGCGGCGATCTCGCTCGCTTCCGCGATTGGGTCCTCGAGGAAGCTCGCCTGGACTGAGTTCCTCCTTCTCGCGATGCAAACGGCGAGGAGGGCGAGGGGGTCGGTCGGTCTTTTGTCCTTCGGCCCCCGGATCTGGCGGACCGTGGACTAGTCGGGTGGATGCCTCGTGTCGATGTCACTTGCTAAGGCTGTAGATCAGGGATCGACGACCGCTTCACCTGGCCGCACTCCGACACGAACGGTTCATTCGCCAGTCCTCTCGCCGAAGGAAAAAAGCCCGACCGACCCCCTCGCCCTCCTCACCGTTTGCATCACGAGAGCGCAGCGACGGCTACCACTCGCCGCCGATCGACCGGATCAGCGCCACCGACGCGGAGAGCTGGCGTCCCATGAGCTGCACCATCGTGCGCTCCTCGGAGAGCTGCGATGCCTGCACCAGCGCCACGGCGAGGAAGCTCGCGGTGCCGGCCTTGTACTGGTTCACGGTGAGCGCCACGGATTCGCGCGCCGCGCGCACCGCTTGCTCCTGCACCACCGCGGCCTCGCCCAGCCAATGGATCGTCGCGAGGTTGTCCTCGACTTCCTGGAAGCCCGTGAGCACCGTGGAGCGATAGTCGGAGACCGACGCGTCGTAGCCCGCGCGGGCCGATTCCACCTGCGCGCTCCTCGCGCCGAAATCGAACAGCGTGCCCGCGAGCTGCGCGCCCACCGACCACACCAGGCCCTGCGCATCGAAGAGTTTGCCGAGCGTGGCGCTCGCCGTGCCCGCGGAGGCGGAGAGCGTGAGATCGGGAAAGTACGCGGCCTGGGCGATGCCGATCTGCGCGTTCGCAACCGCCATGCGGCGCTCGGCCGCCGCGATGTCGGGCCGGCGCTCGAGCAACGTCGTCGGCAGTCCAACAGGAATGTCGGGTAGCCGTGCCTTGAAGGGAATCTGCTCGAGCGTGAAGTCCGCCGGCGCCTTGCCGATCAGCACGGCGATCGCATGCTCCAGCGAGGCTCGGGACGCGCGGATGTCAAGCACCTGGGACTGCACGGAGAGCAGCTGCTGTTGCGACTGCACCACGTCCGCCTTCGCGGCCACGCCCGCGCGGTAGCGGTTCTGCGTGAGGTCGTAGTTGGTCTGGAAGGCCTTCACCGTGTCGTCGAGGATGACGCGGCCCGCATCGGTCACGCGAAGCGAGAAGTACGTGGTCGCGAGCTGCGCCTGGAGGGCGAGCTTCGCGCCCGCGAGATCCGCGGCGCTCGCTTCTTCCGCGGCGCGATTGGCTTCGACGTTGCGGCGAATGCGTCCCCAGAGATCCGGGACCCATCCCGCGTCGAGACCCGCCGAGTAGCTGTCCACGAGATCGCGGTTGCGTCCGTCGACTCGCGTTGCGCCCGCGCGGTAACCGATGTCGGGGTAGAGCTGCGAGCGCGCCGCATCGACGGCCGCTCGGGCCTGTCGATATCGCGCCTCGGCGGACTTGAGCGTGAAGTTCGAGACCTCGACTTGCTCCACGAGCGAGTTCAGCACCGGATCGCCGTAGACCTCCCACCACTTGCCCTTGGGCGCGGTGTCCTTCGGCTCGGCCACCTTCCAGCCGGCCTCCTTGAACGCGGGCGGCACCGGGGCATCCGGCTTGGAGTAGTCAGGCCCCACCGCGCAGGCCGCGAGCAGGAAGAGCGGGAAGACCAGGGAAAGGCGAAGGTTCATCGGCTTTGCGGGGCGAGGGTGGCGGCGGGCGGAGCGGTCTTCGCCTTGCGGCGGAAGCGGCGCTGCACCCACAGGCGTGCGCGGTCGATCTCGAGGTAGACCACCGGCGTGGTGTAGAGCGTGAGGAGCTGGCTCACGAGGAGCCCGCCCAGGATGGAGATGCCGAGCGGGCGGCGCAGCTCCGCACCGTCGCCGAAGCCGACGGCGAGCGGGATGGCGGCCAGCATCGCGGCGAGCGTGGTCATGATGATCGGGCGGAAGCGCAGCAGGCACGCCTCGCGGATCGCTTCCTCCGGCGGCTTGCCGTGGTTGCGCTCGGCATCGAGCGCGAAGTCGATCATCAGGATGGCGTTCTTCTTCACGATGCCGATCAGCAGGATCACGCCGATCAGCGCGATGATCGAGAGCTCGACCTTGAAGATCAGCAGCGCCAGCAGCGCGCCGACGCCCGCCGAGGGCAGCGTGGAGAGGATGGTGATGGGGTGCACCGTGCTCTCGTAGAGCATGCCCAGCACGATGTAGACGGTGATCAGGGCGGCCAGGATCAGCAGTGGCTGGCTATCCATGCCGGCCTGGAACTGCCGCGCCGTGCCTTCGAACGACGCGTAGATGTTCGAGGGGGCGGCGATGCGCGCCATCGTGTCTCGCACCACGTCCTGCGCTTCGGACAACGCCACGCCCGGCTGCAGGTTGAAGGAGATCGTGGTGGCCGCGAACGTGCCCTGGTGGTTCACCGAAAGCGGCGCCAGCGTGGTCTCGAAGCGCGCCACTTGCGACAGGGGAATGGGCCCCTTGGTGGGCGAGAGCACGTGCACCATCTGCAGCGTCTGCGGGTTCTGGCCGTACTCCGGCGAAGCCTCCATGACCACTTTGTACTGGTTCGTGTCCTGGTAGATCGTCGAGACCTGGGCCTGGCCGAAGGCGAGGTTCAACGTCGAGTCGATCATGCGCGGCGTGATGCCCAGGCGCGAGGCCGTGTTGCGGTCGATCACGAGCGAGGTCTGCAGGCCGCGGGCCTGCTGGTCGCTGCTCACGTCGGTGAGCTCCTCGCGGTCGCGAAGCGCGTACTCGAGCTTGGGGGCCCACTCGCGCAGGACGTTCAGGTCATCGGAGCGCAGCGTGAACTGCACCGCCGCGTTCGCCTCGCGCCCGCCCGCGCGAAGGTCCTGGATGGGGTTCAGGAACACGTTGGCGCCCGCGATCTTCGCCGTGCTGGCGCGCATGCGGGTCAGCACCGGGTCGATCGGCCCGCGCTCCTTCAGCGGCTTCAGCGCGATGAACATGCTGGCGGAGTTGCGCGCTCCGAAGCCGCCCCCGCCGATGAAGCCCGTGAGGTTGTCCACGGCGGGATCGGCCATGAGGATGTCCATCGCCTCCTGCAGCTTGTCGCGCGTGGCCTGGAAGGAGCTCGACTGGTCGGCGCGGATGTTGGCGATCACGCGCCCGGTGTCCTGCTGCGGGAAGAAGCCCTTCGGCACGATCGTGTAGAGGTAGACGTTCAGCACGACGGTCGCGATCAGCACGAGCAACACGAGGATCGGGAAGCGCAGCGCCCAGCCGAGCGTGCGGTCGTAGCCGCGCACCAGCCAGTCGAAGCCGTTCTCGGACCAGCGCGCGAAGCGGCCCGGCGGCTTCGATTTGTCCTCCTTCTTCAGCAGGAACGCGCACATCATCGGCGTCGTGGTGAGCGAGACGACGAGCGAGACGCCGATCGCCACGGAGAGCGTCACCGCGAACTCGCGGAAGAGCCGGCCGATGATGCCGCCCATGAAGAGGATCGGGATGAACACCGCCACCAGCGAGACGCTCATCGAGACCACGGTGAAGGCCACCTCGCGCGCGCCCTTCAGCGCCGCCTTGAACGGCGTGAGGCCCGCCTCGATGTGGCGGCTCACGTTCTCGAGGACGACGATGGCGTCGTCCACGACGAAGCCGGTGGCGATCACGAGCGCCATCAGCGAGAGGTTGTTCAGGCTATAGCCGAGCAGGTACATGATCCCGAACGTGCCGATGATCGACACCGGGACGGCGACGGTGGGGATGAGGGCGGCGCGCCAGTTCCGCAGGAACACGAACACGACGAGGATCACGAGGCCCACGGCGATCGCCAGCGTGCGCTCGACCTCCTTCAGAGACGCGCGGATGGTGGAGGTGCGCTCCATCATCGTGTTCAGCTGGATCTCGGAGGGCAGCGTCGCCCGCAGCTCGGGCAGCAGCGCCTGCACGTTGTCCACGACCTCGATGATGTTGGCGTCGGGCTGCAGGTTCACGATCAGCAGCACGGCGGGCTTGCCGTTGGCCGCGCCGTAGTTGCGGAGGTCCTGCACCGAGTCCTCGACCGCGCCGAGGTCGCCCAGGCGCACCGCGGCGTTGTTGCGGTAGGCGACGACGATCGGGATGTATTCCTTCGCGGTCTTCGCCTGGTCGTTCGCGCGCACTTCCCAATGGCGCTTGTCGTCGTCCACGAAGCCCTTGGGCTTGTTCGCGTTGGTGTTGGCGATCGCCGTGCGCACGTCCTCGAACGTGATGCCGAGGCTGTTCATGAGCGTCGGCTGCAGCTCGACCCGCACCGACGGCAGCGAGCCGCCGCCCACCGTCACCTGGCCGACGCCGGAGACCTGCGAGATGCGTTGCGCGAGCACGGTGGAGGCGATGTCGTACATCTGCCCGCGCGTGAAGCGCTCCGAGGTGAGCGCCATGATCAGCACCGGCGCATCCGCGGGATTGAGCTTCCGGTACGTGGGATTGCTCGTGAGGCTGGTCGGAAGGTCGGCGCGCGCCGCCTGGATGGCGGCCTGCACTTCGTTGGCCGCGGCGTTGATGTCGCGCGAGAGGTCGAACTGCAGGATGACGCGCGTGCTGCCCAGCGACGAGGACGACGTCATCTCCGTCACGCCGGCGATGCGGCCCATGGCGCGCTCGAGCGGCGTGGCGACCGTGGCGGCCATCACCTCGGGGCTGGCGCCCGGCACCGACGCGCTCACGGCGATGGTCGGGAACGCCACCTGCGGCAGCGGCGCCACCGGAAGCTTGTAGAACGCGCCGATGCCCGCGAGCGATATGCCGATGGTCAGCAGCGTGGTTGCTACGGGGCGCCTGACGAAGAGTTCGACGATGTTCATGACAATAAAGGGGTCAGACCACTTTATTGTCGGGAGGTGGAGCAATAAAGTGGTCTGACCCCTTTATTGCCTCTTCATCTTCGATCGGCTTCGTCTTGCTGCCGAAGCGCGTCGCGAGGCGATCGAAGTACAGGTACACGACCGGCGTCGTGAAGAGCGTCAGCACCTGCGACACGAGCAGCCCGCCGACCATCGCGACACCCAACGGATGGCGCAGCTCCGAGCCGACGCCGGTGCCGATCATGAGCGGCAGCGCGCCCAGCATCGCGGCCATCGTGGTCATGAGGATCGGGCGGAAGCGAAGCTGGCACGCCTCGAAGATCGCGTCCCTCGGGCTCTTGCCGTGCTCGCGTTCGGCCTCGAGCGCGAAGTCGATCATGAGGATCGCGTTCTTCTTCACGATGCCGATCAGCAGGATGATGCCGATGATCGCGATGATGCCGAGGTCATGGCCGAAGACCATCAGCGCCAGCAGCGCGCCCACGCCGGCCGAGGGCAGCGTGGAGAGGATGGTCACCGGGTGGATGTAGCTCTCGTAGAGCACGCCCAGCACGATGTACATCGTGACGATCGCCGCGAGGATCAGCAGCAGCGTGTTGGTGAGCGAGGCGCGGAAAGCGAGTGCGGCGCCCTGGAAGTTGGTGCGGATGCTGGCGGGGATGCCGAGGGCCTTCTCCTCCTTCTCGATCGCGTCCACCGCGGGGCCGAGCGCCTTGCCGGGCGCCAGGTTGAAGGAGATCGTGGTCGCGGGGAACTGCGACATCCGCGCGATCGAGAGGGCGCCCAGGCGCTCCTCGATCGTGGCCAGCGATGACAGCGGCACCTGCACGCCGCCCGTGCCCGTCACGTAGATGTCGTTCAGCGACTGCGGGCCGCGGCGGAACTCGGGCTTCACCTCGAGCACCACGCGGTACTGGCTCGCCTGCGTGAAGATGGTCGAGATGAGCCGCTGGCCGAAGGCGTTGTAGAGCGCGGTGTCGATCGCGGCCGGCGTTATGCCCAGGCGCCCGGCCGTGTCGCGGTCGATGGTGACGAAGGCCTGCAGCCCCTGGTCCTGCAGGTCGGAAGCCACGTCCGTGATCTCGGGGATGGTGCGCATCCGCTCGACCATGCGGTTGGTCCAGTCCGCGAGCTCCTTCGCGTTCGCGCCCTCGAGCGTGAACTGGTATTGCGTACGCGAGACGCGGTCCTCGATCGTGAGGTCCTGCACCGGCTGCATGTAGAGGACGATGCCCTCCAGCTTCGCGAGCCGGGGCTTGAGCTGCTCGATCAGCTGGGCCGACGAGATGTTCCGCTGCGCGTGGGGCTTCAGGTTGATCAGCAGCCGGCCGCTGTTCAGCGTCGTGTTCTGCCCGTCGACGCCGATGAACGTGGACACGCTCTCCACCGTCGGTTCCTCGAGCAGCACGCGGGCCAGTGCCTGCGAGCGCTCCGCCATCGAGCGGAACGACACCGCCTGCGGCGCTTCCGAGATGCCCTGGATCACCCCGGTGTCCTGCGTCGGGAAGAAGCCCTTGGGAATGAGGATGTAGAGGATCACCGTGAGCACGAGCGTGGCGATGGCGACCATGAGCGTGAGGAACTGGCGGTCGAGCACCCACTCCAGGCCGCGGCTGTACTTGCCCACGATCCAGTCGAAGTACTCGCCGGTCTTGCGGTAGAACTTGTTCTGTTTCTCCGGCGGCGTGTACTTCAGCAGCCGCGCGGACATCATCGGCGTCAACGTGAGCGAGACGAAGGCGGAGATGAGGATCGCCACCGCGAGCGTGATCGCGAACTCGCGGAAGAGCCGGCCCACGACGTCGGCCATGAAGAGCAGCGGGATCAGCACGGCAATCAGCGAGAACGTGAGCGAGATGATGGTGAACGCGATCTGCCTCGATCCCTTGAGCGCCGCCTCCATGGGCGTATCGCCTTCCTCCACGTAGCGCGCGATGTTCTCGATCACGACGATGGCGTCGTCCACCACGAAGCCCGTGGCGATCACCATCGCCATCAGCGTGAGGTTGTTGATCGAGAAGCCGGCCATGTACATCACGCCGAAGGTGCCGACGAGCGACAACGGCACCGAGACGCTCGGGATGATCGTCCCCGAGGCCGTGCGCAGGAACACGAAGATCACCGCGACCACGAGGGCGATGGCGAGCAGCAGCTCGAACTGCGTGTCCTTCACCGAGGCGCGGATGGTGACCGTGCGGTCGGTGAGCACCTTGACCTCGACGCTGGGCGGCAGCGACGCGGTGAGCGACGGCAGCAGCTTCTGGATCGATTGAACCACCTCGATCACGTTCGCGCCCGGCTGGCGCTGGATGTTCACGATGATCGCGGGCGTGTCATTCATCCACGCGCCGAGGCGGACGTTCTCCGCGTCCTCGATCACGTCCGCCACGTCGGAGAGATATACCGGCGCGTTGTTGCGGTAGGCGATGACCACCTTGCGGTACTCGTCGGCGCTGCGCAGCTGGTCGTTGGCGTCGATCGTGTAGGCGCGCGTCGGGCCGTCGAAGCTGCCCTTGGCCTGGTTCGTGTTCGCCGCGTTGATGGCGGTGCGCACGTCCTCCATGCCGAGCCCCTGGGCCGCGAGCGCCTTCGGGTTCACCTGCACGCGCACCGCGGGGCGCTGGCCCCCGGAGAGCGACACGAGGCCCACGCCCGGCACCTGCGAGATGCGCTGCGCCACGCGGGTATCGACGAGGTTCTGCACCTGCGGCATGCGCAGCGTGGACGACATGACCGCCAGCGTGAGGATCGGCGTGTCGGCCGGGTTCACCTTGCTGTAGATCGGCGGCGAGGGAAGATCCGCGGGCAGCAGGTTGGAGCCCGCGTTGATGGCGGCTTGCACCTGCTGCTCGGCCACCTCGAGCTTCATCGTGAGCTCGAACTGCAGCGTGATGACCGCGGCGCCGCCGGAGCTGGTGGACGACATCTGCTTCAGGCCGGGCATCTGGCCGAACTGCCGTTCCAACGGCGCGGTGATGGACGAGGCGACGACGTCGGGACTGGCGCCGGGATAGAGCGTGACCACTTGTATCGTCGGGTAGTCGACCTGCGGCAGCGCGGAGAGCGGGAGCTGGCGATACGCGACCAGCCCCGCGAGGAGGATGGCCACCATCAGGAGCGCGGTGGCGACCGGGCGCTCGATGAAGAGGCGTGACGGGTTCACTGGCCCTGCGCCTCGCGGCGCTTGCGCATCTGCTCCTGCATTCGCGCGCGCTCCTCGGGCGAGGCGCTCTCCATGCGCTTCTTGAACGCCTCGCGCATCTTCTCGCGCTCCTCGGGCGATGCGTTCTTGAACTTGTCGCGCATGTCATCGGCGGGCTTGGGATCGGTGGCGCTCGCGGGCGGCGGGCTGCCGGACGAGACGGGGCTGCCCGCGGGGGCGGCGGCTTTCTTCTCGGCATCGCCGACCGCTCCGGGAGTCTTGCCTGCAGTACCGGGCGTGCCGGGGTCTCCCGGTGCTGTGCCAGGCTTGCGGCCGTCACCGCTGGGTGCGGCCTTGCTCGCGTCGCCGCCGGCCTTCGACGTGTCACCGCCGGCCTTCGAGGCATCGCCACGGCGGCCGCCCTTGCCCGCGCCTCCGCGGCCGCCGGGGCCCGGGACCAGCGGTTGCACGACCTCGACCTTCGCACCCTCGCGGAGACGGTCGATGCCGTCGGTGACCACGCGGTCGCCCGGCTCGACGCCGCTTTCGACCATCACGCGCTCGCCTTCAGCGGGGCCCAGCTTCACCGGGCGCATCGTGACGGTGTTGTCCTCCTTCACGACGTAGACGACGGTGCCCTGCGGCCCGGTCTGCACGGCCGCGGCGGGAATGACGGTCACGTCGGTGCGGATATCCACGACCATGCGCACGTTCACGAACTGGTTCGGGAAGAGCACGCCGTTGTCGTTGGGGAATTGCGCCTTCAGCTTCACGGTGCCCGTGGTTACGTCGACCTGGTTGTCCGTGGTGATGAGCACGCCCGTGGCGAGCTTGTTCTTCTGCTCGCGGTCCCAGGCCTCGACCTCGATCTTGTCGCCGCGGCGCAGCTCCGCGAGCAGGCGCTGCAGCGAATCCTGCGGGATGGTGTACACCGTCGTGAGCGGATTCACCTGCGTGATGACGATGATGCCGTTCGTGTCGCCGGGGTGCACGGTGTTGCCGACGTCCACCTGGCGCAGGCCGAGGCGTCCGCTGATCGGCGCGGTCACCTTCGTGTAGCCGAGCTGGAGCTTCGCGTTGTCGACGACGGCGCGGTCGATCTTCACCGTGCCCTCGAATTGCTTCACGGTCGCTTCCTGCGCATCGACCTGCTGGCGCGCGATGGAGTCCTGCGCGAGGAGGGTCTTGTAGCGGTCGAGGTCGACGCGTGCGTTCTGGAGCTGCGCCATGTCGCGTGCGAGCTGGCCTTCCGCCTGCGAGAGCGCGACCTCGAACGGAGCGGGGTCGATCTGCGCGAGCACGTCGCCCGCCTTGACGCTCTGTCCCTCCTTGAAATGCAGGGCGAGCAGCGGCCCGTCGACCCGCGTGCGGACGATCGCGGTATTCAGCGCGTTCACCGTGCCGAGCGAGGTCTGGATGATGCGGATGTCGCCCTTGCGCGCGGTCGCCGCGGCCACCGGTTGCGGACCGGTCGCGAAGTTGGCGCGGCCGCCCTTGCCGGCGCCCTTCTTCGCGTCACCCTTGGACGCGTCGCCCTTGGCCGCCTGGCCGTCGGCGGTCGTGCCTTCCGGCGTGCGCGTGAAGTACCACCAGGCTCCGAGCCCGACGACGAGCACCACGGCGAAGGCGATGGCCAGCAGGCCCCGGCGGGACTTGCGGGGCGAAAGAAGGGGGTCGGGTGGCGCCGACAGGGGGTCGTGCATCGGGTTTTCCTTGTTCTCGTGGGGCACGGGCGGCCTGTGCCGGCCCTATTGTGCCGTTTCGACCGCGGCCGGGTGCGGGGGTTTCGCACCCCGGTTGCATCGAAATGTAAGACGCTTCCTATTGCGGAACGAGCGGGCGTTCCTGCATGGCGGCGACCTGTTCGCGCAGCTCGAGCACGCGGTCCTGCCAATAGCGCGGCGTGTTGAAGAACGGGAAGTTCATCGGGAAGGCGGGATCGTCCCAGCGGCGCGCGAGCCAGGCGGAGTAATGGAGCAGGCGGAGCGTTCGCAGCGCCTCGAAGAGATGCAACTCGCGGTCGTCGAATTCGGAGAAGTCCTCGTAGCCGCGGAGGATGTGGCCCAGTTGCTCCGACATCGCGTCGCGGTCGCCGGAGACCAGCATCCACAGGTCCTGCACGGCCGGGCCGGTGCGCGCATCGTCGAGGTCGACGAAGTGCGGGCCCTGGTCGGTCCACAGCACGTTGCCCGCGTGGCAGTCGCCGTGCAGGCGCAGCGTGCCGAAGCTTCCCGCGCGTTCGAAGCAACGCTCGATGTTCTCGAGCGCCAGGTCCGCGACGCTCGTCCACGGCGCGATGAGATCCGGCGGGATGAGACCACTCCCGAGGAGGAATGCGCGCGGCTCCCTTCCGAACGACTCGATGTCGATCGCCGGGCGATGCTCGAAAGGCCGCACGCGTCCGATCGCGTGGATGCGCCCGATGAAGCGGCCGATCCACTCGAGCACGCCCTGGCGGTCCAGCTCCGGAGCGCGGCCGCCGCGCCGCGGAAAGACCGCGAAGCGGAACTGCTCGAACGTGTTGAGCGTGCGGCCCTCGAGCACGAGCGGCGGCACCAGGGGTACTTCCGCCTCGGCGAGCTCGTTGGCGAAGGTGTGCTCCTCGTGGATCTGCGCGTCGCTCCAGCGCTCGGGGCGGTAGAACTTCGCGACGACCGGCGTCGAATCCTCGATGCCCACCTGGTAGACGCGGTTCTCGTAGCTGTTCAGCGCGAGCTGCCGGCCGTCGGTCTTAAGCCCTACGCTTTCGAGGGCATTCAGGACCACATCGGGCGTGAGACGCGAGTACGGGTGGGAATCGGCCATGAGCGCGATTCTACGGTGCTAGAATTCGCGCGTTCCCACCACCGGAGCAAAACACATGAAAAATCCTCTGGATTCGCTTTGGGGCACCGTCATCACAGGCCTCGTGCTGACCGTGGTTCTGTATTTCCTCGTACGCAAGATGATGGGAGCCTGACATGGGCGAATTCATCCAGTACAGCCTCGGACGTTGGGTGCATGTCATGGCCGGCGTGATGTGGATCGGCCTGCTCTACTACTTCAACTTCGTGCAGGTCGACGCGCTGAAGAAGGCCGCGGCGGACACGCCGCCCACGGGCGCCGGCATCACCAAGCACGTCGCTCCGCGCGCGCTGTTCTTCTTCCGCTATGCCGCGCTGGTGACGGTGCTGATGGGCGCGATGATCCTCGGCGACAAGATCGACGAAGCGCTCTTCTTCAAGGAGCGCGCGTACATGCCGATCGGCGTGGGCGCGTGGCTGGGCCTGATCATGTTCTTCAACGTGTGGGTGCTGATCTGGCCGAACCAGAAGAAGATCCTGGGTCTCGTGCCGGCCACCGACGACGAGAAGAACAAGGCTCGCCGCACGGCATTCCTGGCCTCGCGCATGAACACGGCGCTGTCCCTGCCGATGCTGTTCTTCATGGTGGCTTCGGGCGGCATCTTCCGCCGCGCGTTCTTCGGCTAGGACTTCGGAAGGCCGGTGACCTTGTCGCCGGCCTTCAGCTTCCTCTCGGCGAACCATCCCTGGTTGGTCTCGATGGCGTAGCGCGCCGGCCCCGCGGCCGTGTGCGTGTCTTCCGTCTTGGGCGTCATGTCGAGGATGTTGAGGATGGTGCCGCCCTCGTCGATGAACGCGACCGAGAGCGGGATGTACGTGTTCATCATCCACATCGAGTGGTAGCCCGGGTCGGCGAACACGAACAGCATGCCGTCGTTCTTGCCCATGGCCTGGCGGAACATGAGGCCGCGGGAGCGGGCGGCGTCGTTGTCCGCCACCTCGACCTTGAGGGGATGGGCGCCGATCTTCACGGAGATCGTCTTCAGCGGCGCGGTGAGCTTTTCCGCCTTGTCCTGCGCGAAGGTGGGCAGGGCGAGCGCGGCGAGAACCAGCGCGGCTGCAAGGCGGTCGAAAGGCAGTACACGCATGAGAAGCTCCAGGAACGAACCCGAGAATGTTAACGCACGAGTGAGACGATGCGCCGACACGCAACCCCGCTGATTGCCCTTTTCCTCGCCGCTTGCGCCTCCGTGCCGCCGGCACCGCCGCCGCCGGAGACACCCGCGGAGGCCGTGCAGCGCCGCACCGAGGCTCCGCGCCCGCAGTACAACCTCGCCGGTTATCCGCCGGCCGTGCGCGAGGGCTACATCGACGGCTGCGAGACGGCCCGTGCGTCGAGCTACGGGCGCAAGGACGCCGCGCGCATTGCCGCCGACCCGCAATACAAGATGGGCTGGAACGACGGCTTCTCGATCTGCGGCAAGAAATGAATGGGGTCAGACTCCATTTAGACCGGTGCTAAGGGGCTAAATGGAGTCTGACCCCATTCATTCGGCGGCCTGGGCGAAGCGCGCGAGCGTGCCGCCGACCTTCGAGCCGGAGATGATCTTGAAGAGCGGGGCCAGCAGGATGAACAGGCCCTTCATCTCCATATCGGCTTCGTAGTCGAGGCGCGTGCCGTTGGCCTCCGGGACGAAGCGATAGGTCACATCCATCGTCATCTTGCCCAGCGAGCCGCCGGAGAGCCGGATCGCGAGCACGCGCCCGGGCTCCCAGGCCGTGATGGTTTCTCGGTAATCCACCACGCGCTTTCCCTCCTGGATCTTCAGCGTCGACGTGGCGCCGACACCGTCCTGCTTCGCGGGATCGTCGGGAATGTGATCCACGACCTCTGGCAGCCAGCGCTTCTGGTGCTCGCGCAGGGTGAGAACCTTCCAGCAGGTGTCCGGCGTGGCGGCGACGCTGATGCTCTTCTGCACGCGCATGGTCAGGAGGCCTTCACCGCCTCGTGCACGCGCGTGAAGGCGTGCCGGGCGGGCGTGTCGAGGGCCTTGGCTTTCGCGTCGTCGTAGACCGAGAACCAGTAGCCGACGTGGAACTTGTCGGACTTGCCCTCGAGCTCGATGAAGAGGAGGGCGTCGGCGAGATCGGGGATGCGAAGTCCCAGCCCGTGGCCTTCGACCACCACTTCCGCGACGGCGCGTACCGGCACGCCCTCCGTGAGCGTGAGTTGCACCGCATCGCCCGCTTTCACGCTTCCCTTGCCGCCCGCGACGAGGCCCGCGCCGGAGAGCAGGTGCTTCCAGAACGCCTGGCGCGGCATCGTCGCTTCGAGGCGCTCGGAGATCATGCGGCGCGTGCGGCCCACGTGCTTTTCCAGGTAGACGCGCAGGTTGTAGAGGAAGTAGGTCCAGCCCGTCTCGAGGCCGTCGAAGAGGTCGTCCCACCCTTCGCTCGCGCCGAACGCGGATTGCACGAGGCGAACGCGCGTCTTGCCGTTCTCGGTCGTGAGGAAGTAGTCGACGGCGAGCGCGGTGCCCGGGCCCATCCAGCCGCTGTCGTCGAACCAGCGAACGTGCTTCGGTGCCTCCCACGCGTCGACCGTGCCGCTCATCATCATCTCCTCGCTCCAGCCGTTCTTCACGGTGGCGCCTGCGCCGGGCGCCGAGACTTCCGAGATCGGGGCGAACCAGTTGGCGAGCCCGGGAGCTTCGGTCAGCGCTTTCCAGGCGGCTTCGATCGGCGCATCGATGTCGACCTGCAGGTCGAGCGTGAGCTCGGGCTTCTTTGTCGTGCTCATGCGGGCCTCCTGGGGGATCGAATGGGGTGTGCGCCGACGACGAGGCGATAGGTGCGGCCGTCGGGGGCCTGGGTGTCGTTGTACTTGGCCGCGAGCCGGGCGATGGCCTCGAGCAATTCTCCGGCGAAGGCCTCGCGCGCCTTCGGGCTCGCAAGCCTCACCTCGACATCGGCCGAGAGCGTCGGCAGGGGCTTGCCGGCCTTCTCGGCCACCGCCTGGGCTTCGCCCACTTCGCGCGCCATGCGCGAGGCGAGCGCCATGAGGTACGTGCTCGAGAACTTGTCCTTCACCTTGCGCGGCTCGAACCCCTGGGCGCCGAACATCTCGGGGGAGGCGACGAGGTATTGCGCGGTCCTTCGCACGATGCGCTCGACGCAGCCACGCCGCGCCTCTTCGCGCACGAGCTCTACGTAGCCGTGATCCTCGAGCTGGCGCACGTGGTAGGCCACCGACTGGCGCGTGAGGCCGAGCTTCTTCGCCAGCGTGGTCGCCGAGCCCGGCTCGGAGAGCGCCTCCAGGATTCGTTGCCGCACCGGTGCGCCCAGCAGGGCGGCATGACGGGGATCGGCGACGACGTGGACCGTGGACATGCCCGAACTCTGTCATTAGACAAATAGTTTTGTCAAATACGACTGAATAAAGGGGTCAGACCACTTCATTGCCCGGCCTGGGTCAATGAAGTGGTCTGACCCCTTTATTCAGTCGACCCGATTGAGAACCCAGGTCGAGATGGCGTCGAGGAGCTCGGGCACTTCGCCTACCGACGTTTCGAGCGAGATGGGGACGTGCTTCCGCTGGGCGCGGATCGCATCGAGGATGCGGGGAAGATCCTGCTTCAGGTGCCCGCCTTGCGCCATGAAGAGCGGGAACACGGTGATCGAAGACGCTCCTTCGCCGATCACCGCGTCGATCGCTTCCTCGAGACCCGGGCTCATGATCTCCAGGTACGCCAACGCGATCGGGCATTCGGGGCGCGAGGAACGGACGCGGTCGCGAATCGCCTCGAACGGGCGGGCCCACTCGGGATCGCGGGCGCCGTGCGCGAAGAGGACGATCCCGTGCACGGCCTCAGTGCTTGCCGGTGGAACCGAAGCCGCCCGTGCCCCGGGCGCTCTCTTCGAAGGACTCGACCACGTTCAGCTCGACCTGCACCACAGGCACGATCACCATTTGCGCGATGCGGTCCATCGGGTTCACGACCAGCGTGTCCTTCCCGCGATTCCAGGCCATGACCGTGACCGTGCCCTGGTAGTCGGAGTCGATCAATCCCACGAGATTGCCGAGGACCAGCCCCTTGCTGCCGAGGCCCGAGCGTGGAATCAACATCGCGGCGAAACCCGAAT
Source organism: Usitatibacter rugosus (assembly GCF_013003965.1). Classification (NCBI taxonomy): domain Bacteria; kingdom Pseudomonadati; phylum Pseudomonadota; class Betaproteobacteria; order Nitrosomonadales; family Usitatibacteraceae; genus Usitatibacter; species Usitatibacter rugosus. The sequence continues at coordinate 855,916 of NZ_CP053069.1, forward strand.
CGCCGATGTGGATCGCGATTCCGGCGGGAATCTTCGCCTCGTCGCCCGGCTTCAGCGTGATGGGCGCATCGATGCACGCGCGGATATCGAGCCCCGCCGCACCCACGGTCCCATAAGAAGGCAATTGGTCCCGGATCCTCTCGTCGAGGATCTTCACGTCCAGCTTTTGCATCAGGAAGCCTGCTTGATGGGGGTGATGGTGGCGCGCGGCGACTTGGCCTCGAAGAGGCCGAGGGCGTGCGCGAGGATGCGGTGGGCGATCTGCCCCTTGGAGGCGCGAGCGACCGGATGCGCTCCGGCGTCGTCGTAGATCGTGACCTCGTTCTCCTCGCGGCCGACGGCATGCTGCACGAGGTTGGCGACGATCATCGGGATCTTCTTCTTCGCGCGCTTGGCCTGCGCGTAGTCCGCGAGGTTCTCGCTCTCGGCGGCGAAGCCCACGCAGAACGGCGCGTTGGGCAGCGCCGCGACGTACGCGAGGATGTCTTCCGTGGGCTTGAGGTGAAGCTCCAGCGGCGTGTTCGACTTTTTGAGCTTGCGATTCGACGCTTCGACCGGCGTGTAGTCGGCCACGGCGGCGACACTGAAGAAGATGTCGATGCCCGCGACGTGCGCCTTCACCGCGTTGAACATCTCGGCGGCGCTGGTCACGTAGACGAAGTGCGCGCGCGGCGGCGGTGGGATCGCGGTCGGGCCGGAGACGAGCGTGACATCCGCGCCCTGGGCAAGCGCCGCTTCCGCAACCGCGTAGCCCATTTTGCCGGACGAGAGATTGGTGATGCCGCGCACGGTGTCGATCGCCTCGAACGTCGGGCCGGCGGTCACGAGCACTTTCCTGCCCGCGAGCTTCTTCGGCGAGAGGAAGGCGAGGATGTCGTGCACGAGATCTTCGGGCTCGAGCATGCGGCCCATGCCGACTTCTCCGCACGCCTGGTCGCCGGCCGCGGGGCCGAGCACCGCGATGCCGTCGTTGCGAAGCGTGGCGACGTTGCGCTGCGTGGCGGGGTTGTCCCACATCTCGCGGTTCATCGCGGGTGCGACCAGCAGCGGGCAGTTGCGCGCGACGGCGACGGTGGAGAGCAGGTCGTCGCAGATGCCGTGCGCGAGCTTCGCCATGAAGTCGGCGGTGGCGGGCGCGATCACGATCGCATCCACGCCGCGCGAGAGCTCGATGTGCGCCATGGAGTTGTCGAAGCTCGAATCCCAGAGGTCCGTGATCACGGGCTTGCCGGTGAGCGCCTGGAACGTGGCGGGCGTGACGAACTTCGTGCCGGCGTCGGTCATCGCGACCCGGACTTCGACGTTATTCCTTTGCAGGAGACGCGCGAGCTCGGCCGCCTTGTACGCGGCAATGCCCCCGGTCACGCCCAGGAGGATCTTCAAACCCTTGTCCATGAATGCATTTTACCCATGTGGAGGCCGGGCATGTCGATGGCAAGTGGGCCGCTCGAGGAGCGCCCGCGCGAGCGGTTGCGGGCCCGGGGCGCAGCATCGCTTTCGGACGCGGAGCTCCTCGCCCTGTTCATGCGCCCGGCCGTCCGCGGGCAGGATGCGCTGGCGTCCGCCCGCGAGCTCCTCGCGAAGTTCGGGCGCGTGTCCGGCGTGCTCGCAGCCGCCGAGGCCGGGTGCCGGTCGCAGATCCGCGTGGATTCGCTTCGCCTCGCACCCTTCGCCGCGGTGATGGAGCTCGCACGCCGCGCATTGGGTGAGGAGATGCGAACGCGCGACAGCCTCACGTCGCCGGGAGCCGTGCGTGGCTACCTACGGCTACGCATGCAAGAGCTCGCGCACGAGGCGTTCTACGGGGTCTTCCTCGATGCGCAGAACCGCGTGATCGCCGCCGAGGAGCTCTTCCGCGGGACCCTCACCCAGACTTCCGTTTATCCGCGGGAGGTCGTGAAGCACGCCCTGTCGCACAACGCGGCGGCCATGATCCTGGCCCACAACCATCCCTCGGGGGTGGCCGAGCCCAGCCTCCAGGACCAGGCGCTCACCCGGACGCTGGCCGAAGCCCTCGCCCTGGTCGACATCAAAGTGCTGGACCACTTCATCGTGGCGCCCGGGGCCTGCCTCAGCTTCGCCGAAAGGGGGCTGATCTAGGCCGGAAAGGGTCTTCGGGCGTCCGGCGGCCCCCAAAAAGGCCAATGGAATCAGCTTGAAAGCACCCCGGTCGCCGGGTTATAATCGCGGTCTTTCGTAGCCCAGCACCGACTTCTCGCTGAGCTTTAAGTATTCCGGAGGTTTCAGATGTCCCGAGTTTGCCAAGTCACGGGGAAAGCCCCGATCGTCGGAAACCACGTTTCCCACGCGAACAACAAGACCAAGCGCCGCTACCTGCCGAACCTGCAGTACCGCAAGTTCTGGGTCGAGAGCGAGAACCGCTGGGTCCGTATGCGCCTGTCGAATGCGGGCCTGCGCCTCATCGACAAGAAGGGCCTCGACGTCGTCCTCGCCGAAATGCGCGGCCGCGGCGAGAACGTCTAAGGAACCCTGACCATGCGCGAAAAGATCAAGCTCGAGTCGTCCGCCGGCACCGGCCATTTCTACACGACGACCAAGAACAAGCGGACCATGCCGGACAAGATGGAGATCAAGAAATTCGATCCCGTCGCCCGGAAGCACGTCCTCTACAAGGAAACCAAGCTGAAATAGGGAGTACCAATAAGAACAATGGGGCCCGGTATTTGACCGGGCTTTTTTTTTGCCTGCGCCTTAGAATCGGGCCGTCAAACAACAAGAACCGAAGGGACACGGCATGGCTCGCAACCGGCATCGCGGCTTCAACCTGGTCGAGCTCATGGCCGGGCTCGTCGTGATCGCCGGCGTGATCGCGGCGGCGGCCTACTACAAGGGACGCCCCGCGGCAGATCCCACCAAGATCGACACAACGCTCCCCGCGTTCATCTCTTCTCCCGCCTCCAGCACGAACTACTACCTCGAAGGCTCCGTGCACCGCGTCTCGCGCACGGACAACGGCGTGTACTTCATGGTCCGCACCCCGGACAACAAGGACTTCTGGGTCGCTGCCGAGAAGACCCACACCGGCGGCTTCGCGAACGTCGCGGCGGGCCAGGTCGCGCAGATGCAGGTCCAGGCGAACACCGGGGCCAGCCTGCAGATCTCGACCCGCGTGCTCCCGATGTCGCAGGTGGCCGACGCCTTCGCGTACCGATACCTCGTGAAGACGCCGGCGCCGGCGAACTACAAGGACCCGCTCGAGGAGCACGACGAGCCCGCCGCACACACCCCGGCCGACCTCACTCCGCAGCCGCGTGACAAGGACAAGGACGACGACTGACGCCGCCGGGCTCGCCTACTTGAGCGGGATCCGAATGGCGGTCTCGAGCTTCGACGGCGGCACCTGCCGCGGGTCGTTCAGGTATTCCTCGAAGCAAGGCTGGTCGCCCGGCGCCTCGCCGCTCTTCGGCAGCCACTCCCGGTAGAGCCAGTCGTAGGCGCGGTGCAGCTCGGAATACGGGCCCGTATGGACGATGACGGCGCACTTGCCCGACGGGGTCTCCTCGACCTTCACCGCGCCCTCGCCCTTGAACCCCTCCGGAACGGTGACACACGCGTCGGCGCGTAGCTGCGCGGTGGGCATGGAGGCGGGGTCGTCGTAGTAGATGCCGAACATGCGGGTGTCGGGACCCATGAGGCCCTTGCCCGCTGCCCAGATCGAGAGGCGCTCGAACGTGGGGCCGATCTGCGTGTAGTCGCCGCGATACTCCATCGCCGCCACGTGGCGGGCGGGCACATCCTGGATGGTCACTTGGTACATGTCGGGCTCCGGTTTGCGTTGGGAAGGGTGGAGTCCTCGTGCGATCCCGGCCGCGAGGTCGAGTTCCTCGCCTCGCTTGCGAAAGGCGCCCGGCGGAATGCCATGGGCGGCGCGGAAGGCGCGATGGAACGCCTGCACGCTCGCGTATCCCGCTTCGCCCGCCAGCTTCGCGACCGGCGAGGCCGTCGTGATCAGCTTCAACGCCGCTCGCTGCAGCCGAAGCCGCTTCGCCGTCTCGGCGACCGTCTCGCCCACCATCGCCACGTACACGCGATGGAAGTGATACGGCGACAAGTGCGCTTCCTCGGCAAGGCGATGGATGTCGAGCGTGTCGTCGAGATGGTCGGCCAGGTACAGCGCCACCTTGTCGAGGCGCTTCGCGTACTGCTCGCGGGTCGTGGTCTTGATCGGCATCGGGGTCTCCGGTAGCCATGCTCCGGCGGGTCATTTGACCGCAATTGCGGAAATGGAGAGGGCGCGTCGGTCGCTGCGCTTGCCTGGTAGGCCTTGAACCACGGAGGCACGGAGACACGGAGGGCCACGGAGGAATTCTCGAAAGAACGTCAGGGATCCAACGTCGGTGATTCGCGACTGCCCGAAACGGCAATCCCTCGAAGTTTTTCCTCCGTGGCCCTCCGTGTCTCCGTGCCTCCGTGGTTCAAGGCCCACCAAGTGAGCGCAGCGCCACAAAAGAAAAAGCCCGCCGAAGCGGGCTTTCTTACTGGGTTCCCGTTTTCACGGGAACGACGTCAGGCGTAGCAGCGAAGGCGGCGCGAGAACGCGACCAGCGGCTCGACGTTGCTCTTCTCCGCACGCTCGCACCAATCGGTGAGCTGCGCGGTGAGCTGCTCGGTGGTGAGCGTGGAGCGCGCCCAGATCTTGGAGAGCTCCTGGCGCATCGTGAACGACGTCTTCAGCGTGGGGCTTGCGGCGAGCGCTTGATCCAGCGCGGCGCGGTGCTCGGCCGGCACTTCCTTCTCGTCGCGGTGCATCCAGTGGCGCAGGGCACGAGCGGCGCGGCTATCCATGCCCGCATCGCGCAGCTTGGCGAGCTCGGCACGCGAGGAGCGATTCATGTGCTTCGCGTAGTTCGTGAGCACGTCGTAGCGATGCTGGATGACGGCCTGGAGCGTGGCGGCGTCGATCTCGAATTTCGTCGGGTCGAGCTTCACCTTCGGCGGAGCGCGGCGAACCTTCGCGAGGCCGAGGAGCGACAGCACGTTCAAATAACCCCAGCCGAGGTCCACCTCGTGCCAGCGCATGGAGAACTTGGCCGACGTCGGGTAGGCGTGGTGGTTGTTGTGCAGCTCTTCGCCGCCGATCCACAGGCCGAAGCGCGTGATGTTGCGCGCCGCATCGTCGCATTCGAAGTTGCGGTAGCCCCAGAAGTGGCCGATGCCGTTGATGACGCCGGCGGCCCAGAACGGGATCCACAGCATCTGGATGCCCCAGACGATGAAGCCCGGGATGATGCCGAAGAGGGCCATCTGCAACGCGAGCGTCGCGAGGATGCCGTACTTGTTCCACCGGGCGTAGACGTTGCGCTCGAGCCAGTCGTCGGGCGTGCCGTGGCCGTAGCGCGACATCGTTTCCGTCTTGTGCGATTCCTTCACGTACAGGAACACGCCGCCCCAGAGCACCTTGTTGATGCCGAGGATCTGCGGGCTGTGCGGATCGTCTTCCGTCTCGCACTTCGCGTGGTGCTTGCGGTGGATCGCGGCCCATTCCTTGGTGATCATGCCCGTGGTGAGCCACAGCCATGCGCGGAAGAAATGGCTCACGATCGGGTGGAAATCCACCGCGCTGTGGGCCTGGCCGCGATGCAGGTACAGGGTCACGGCGGCGATGGTGATCTGCACGAGCACCAGCGTCACGAGGACCACGCCCCACCAGGGAAGATTCAGGAGGCCGTCGAAGAACATATCGGGATGCGCCTTTCGGAAAGGGCCACGTTGTAGGACGCGGCGTTCGAATTACGGTATTGGGACGAGATTTTACCCCGACCATTCCCCGGGTAGGGTTTTAATCCGCAAGCTAAACCTAAGCCTTTGACTCGGAAGGTCTTTCCTGCATTTCGGGTGTAGCAAATCCGACCCATTCGCGGCGCACGGCCGGGATGCGGATCCCATGCTCCCGGAACCCCGCCAAAATGGCCCGCAGCAGGTCGGTGCGGATCTGCGCGGCATTGGCGAAAACGTCGTCGATCCAGATCGACAATTCGAGGTCCACGCCGGGGTCGCCGATCTTGAGGATGACCGCGGCGGGGGCCGGATCCTTGAGGGCGAGGGGGTGCGTCTCGCCGGCGGAGCGAAGGATGCCCAAGGCGATGTCGAGATCGGTGTCGTAGGGCACGGAGGCTTGCACCTTCACGACCGCGCGCCGGTTCGAGTACGTGTGGTTGATGACGGTCTGCGTGATCAGCGTCTCGTTCGGGATGATCGACTGCGTCCCGTCGCCGGCTTTCACCACCGTGTAGCGCGAAGCAATCTCCTGCACGGTGCCCTGGCGGTTGTCCACGGTGACGAGGTCGCCGATGCGCACCGACCTGTCGAGCAGGATGATGAAGCCGCTCACGTAGTTGCTCGCGATCTTCTGCATCCCGAAGCCGAGGCCCACGCCGATGGCGCCGCCGAAGACGGAGAGCGCCGTGACGTCGACGCCCACGAGGGGAAGGGCGATCAGGATGGCGAGGAGCACGGCCATCGCGCGCACGAACTTGCCCATCACCGCGCGCGTGGAGACCTGGAGGTGCTCCGCCTTCTGCAGGCGGCCCTCGATCACGTTGGCGATCCACAGCGTGACGGCGAGCGTGACCGCCACCGAGAAGACGGCGCGGATCGCGAGCAGCAACGTGAAGCGATCCTTGCCGATGGGGATCACGACGTCGTCCAGCGCCTCTTCCACCTCGGGGAGCAGGCCGGTGAAGTAGAGCGCGACGCCGATCCAGATGAGCCAGGAGATCGTGCGTTGCGAGCCGCTGAGGAGCGAGCCCTGCGGCAGGACGCTCGCCAGCACGTAGAGCGCGAAGCGGATCACGGCGAGGGCGACCAGCAGCGGGATCGCGAGATCGAGCAGCGGCGTGTGCTCGAGCCAGTGCGTGCGCTGCACGGCGAAGCGCGCGATCCAGACGATCGCCACCGCGACCAGCGGGCCGGCGAAGCCGGGGAAGTCCGAGTTGTTGGCCCAGCGGTGCGGATGCGTGGCGAGGCGCTTGCGCAGGCGCCGGGTGACGAGGACCGAGATGGCGAGGGCCGCGGCGATCACCACGACCCCGAGGAAGAACGGCACCAGGCTCTGGCGCGTGCCGAACTCCTCGATCAGCTTCTCGATCTCGTTCATTTTCCTTCGCGCTGCAGCACGGCGGCGAAGAAGCCGTCCGTGTCGTGGCGATGCGGCAGCAGGTGCATGTAGTCGCCCGTGCCTTCGACTTCGATGCCGATCCGCGCAAACACGTCCTTCGCCGGGACGAGCTTGAAATCCGGATGCGAGGCGAGGAAGGCAGTGACGATCGCCTCGTTCTCCGCCTCGAGCAGGCTGCACGTGCCGTACACGAGGCGCCCGCCCGGCTTCACGAGCGCGGCGGCGGCATCGAGGATGTTGCGCTGCTTCACGTTCAGCTCGGCCACGGCCGTCTCAACCTGGCGCATCTTGAGGTCGGGGTTCCTGCGCAGCGTGCCGAGGCCGGTGCAGGGTGCATCCACCAGCACGCGATCGATCTTGCCCCGCAGGCGCTTCACCTTCGCGTCGTTCTCGTTGGCGATGCGTTGCGGATGCACGTTCGAAAGCCCGGAGCGCTTGAGGCGAGGCCCGAGGTTCGTGAGGCGCTTCTCGGAGATGTCGAAGGCGTAGAGGCGGCCCTGCGAAGCCATCGCGGCACCCATCTGCAGCGTCTTGCCGCCGGCGCCGGCGCAAAAGTCGACGATCATCTCGCCGCGCCGGGGCTCCATCAGCAGGCCCAGCAACTGGCTGCCTTCGTCCTGCACCTCGACCACGCCTTCGGTGAAGAGCACGTACTTGTTCAGCGCCGGCTTCTCCCGCAGGCGCACGCCCCAGGGTGCGAGCTTCGTGGGGACGGCGACGATGTTGTCGCGGTCGAACTTCTCCAGCACGGCTTCGCGCGGCGCCTTGAGCGAATTCACGCGCAGGTCGAGCGGCGCGGGCTGCTGGAGGCTGCGGGCGAGCGCGAGGATCTCCTCGTCGCTGTATTGCTTGCGCAGGAGGGCGATCACCCAGTCCGGAAGGTCTGCCTGAACCTCGAACGGCAGCGCCTCGGCCGGCTCGCTCTTCAATGTGACGAGCCAGGCCTTTTCCGTCGGGGTGAGCGCGGATTCGATCTGGCCGATGCCGACGCCCTGCACCTTCACGAGCGCGGCAAGCGCGATCTCCCGCGGCGTGGCGCCGGGCGTCACGTGCTCGAGGTAGCGGCGGCGGCGAAGCGCGGCATAGACCGTGTCCGCGATGAGCGCGCGGTCGCGGCTGCCGAGGTTCTTGTGCTCGCGGAAGAAGTGGTGGAGCGTTGCGTCCGCGGGTTGCCTCGCCGGAAGGATCACGGTGAGGGCCTGGACGATGGATTCCAGCTGGGGCTTGCCGATCTGCATGGGGTTACCGCTCGGAGATGGAGGTGGCTGTCTGCTCCACCATGAAGCGGTTGCGGGACACCGGGTAGCGCATCTTCACCGGCAGGTAGTGCTGGTCCACGCCGAGCCAGACGTCGACTTGCTCGTTCGCATCCTGGGTCGCATGGCGCAGGTGGAGCGCCTTCACGCGGCCGATGGGCAGCTCGATCTCCTCGACGCCGAGGACCTTCAGCTCGAAGGCGTAGAGCTTGCGCTGCGTGTAGACCTTCATCGACACGGCTTCGCCCTTGGGCGGCTCGTGCGCGAGCTGGAAGATCATCGAGAGCCAGTCGACGGTGTTGTCGGCGAGGCCGCCGGGCTTCTTCTCGCCGTTGCGGTTGAACTCCACCGTACGGTTCGCCCAGTCGAAGGTGAGGCTTTCCTCGGGGCCCTGGGGCTTGCGCTCGGAGAAGCGCTCGGGACGCAGGCCCGACTCGGTCACCGTGCCGGTGCTCTCCTGCAGGATGCGTCCCTCGAGGAACAGCGTGAAGAAGCCTTCGGCCTGGGCCGAGCCGCTGATGACGTAGCGATCGCCATCCCGCTTCCACGCGTACTGCGCGACGCCATCCGCAAAGGGGGAGGTGAGCGCGTAGCGGATCGAGAGATCGGCGGGCAGCGCGCGGACGGGGAAGGGCGCCGCCTTCGCGTCGGAGAGCGTGGTCGCGGGCGCGACCGAGGCGACCACTTCGGGCTTGGAGGGCTCCGGCGGTGCCAGCTCCGGCAGCGGCGGGAGGAGCTCGGGGAGGGACGCGGTGCCCTCACCGGTGAGCGAGGGAAGCAGCGGCAGCGAGGCGATGGCCTCCGTGGGCTTGCGCGGGCTTCGCGGACGCGGAGCGCGCGGCGGTGCCGCCTGCGCTTTGGGCGCCGGAGAGACCGACGCGGAGGGCGCAGGGACCAGCTCCGCCGTGTATCCGACGAGTTCGTCGGGCGCGGGTGCATCGAGCGACCGCGGGACACCGAGGATCGCCGCCGCGTGCACGACCACCGACACCACCAGTGCGAGCAGCACGTAGCGGAGGCGATGGGCGGATTGGCGGAGCGTCATGGGCGGTCAGCGGGCCTTGAGCGCGATCAGCGATTGCTCGAGACGCAGGCCCTTCGCATCCTCGAACACGACGCGCACGGGGAAATTGAAGCGGTCCTTGGCGAGCCAGACTTCTGCTCGCGTCTCGCCTTCGCGCACGACGCGCTCGTAGTGGACGGTCTCGAAGTCGCCGGCGGGCGTCTTCACCGTGGCCTCTCCGGTGCGCTGGTACGTGTAGCGCTCGACCTTGCGGCCGTTCGACATGGGGACCTCGAACGTCTCGCCCTTCGGGGCGACGTTCATGAACTGGTACATGATCGAGATGCGGTCCTGCGTGCCCGGGGGCAGTTCGACATCCTTCGACTCGCCGCGGAACTGCGAGCGCATCACGCCCGACTTCCAGTCGAACGTGGCGTGCACGTCGCGCGAGTTGTTGCCGGCGCGCTTCTGCTCGAACACCGCGGGCTCCAGGCCGTTGGGGCCGACGCGGCCCTCGCTCGAGAGGACGATGGAGTCGTCGAGGAAGAGCTTCAAGGGGCCTTCGCTCGAAGTCGTGCTGCGGATCACGTACGCGTTCGCGTTACGTTCGTAGGATTCGACGATGCGCCCGATCACGAGCCCGGCCTTGGAGACCTGGTACTCCGCGTCGATGCGCGTGGGCGCGGCCTGCGCTACGCACGCCGCGAAAAGGAAAAAGGAAGCCGCAATGCGCTTCATGGTGCCGTCCGGGGAGAAATGAGGGTGTCGGTAGAAACGCCCGACGCACTCGATTGGACGACACCGTTGCGCGGAAATTCAATCTTTCCCTCGGCGAGCCAGCGTGCGGCCTGCGGATAGATGCGGTGCTCCTGCGCGAGCACGCGCGCGGCGAGCGTGTCCTCCGTGTCGCCCGCGAGCACCGGCACGGCGGCCTGGATGAGGATCGGCCCGCTGTCGAGCGTGGCGGTGACGAAGTGCACGGTGGCCCCGTGGATCTTCACGCCCGCCTCGAGGGCCCGGCGATGGGTGTGCAGCCCGGGGAACGAGGGCAGGAGCGAAGGGTGGATGTTCACGAGCCGGCCGTGGAAGCGGTTCACGAACTTCTCGCCCACGATGCGCAGGAAGCCTGCGTAGAGGATCCAGTCCGGCCGGTGGGCCGCGATCGCGTCGCCGAGGGCCAGGTCGAACGTGTCGCGGTCGGGAAGGGCCTTGTGGTCCACCACGCGCGTGGGGATGCCCTTCGAAGCGGCCCACTCGAGGCCCTGGGCCTCGGGGCGGTTCGAGATCACCGCCTTGAACGTGAGACCGGTCCCGCCCTCGACCAGGGCCTGCATGTTGCTGCCCCGCCCCGAGATCAGGATGACGGCCGATTTCACACGACGACCGTCTTCGGCCCGCCCGGCTCGCGCTCCACGATCGCGCCGATCACGTGCGCGGGAATGCCGTGCGAGGCAAGCCCCTTCACGGCGGCGTCCGATTCGATTCTCGGCACCACGAGCACCATGCCGATGCCGCAGTTGAAGGTGCGCGCCATCTCGGCGTCGCCCACGCGCCCGTGGCGCTGCAGCCAGTCGAAGATCGCGGGGCGCTGCCAGCTCTTGCGGTCGATGCGCGCACAGAGATGCTCCGGGATCACGCGCGGGATGTTCTCGACGATGCCGCCGCCGGTGATGTGGGCGATGCCCTTCACCGGCACCTTCGCGATGAGGTCCAGCACCGGCTTCACGTACAGGCGCGTGGGCTCGATGAGCGCTTCGCCGAGCGTGCGGCCCTCGAAGGGGATTTCGTAGTCGCCGCCGTGCGTGGCGACGATCTTGCGGATGAGCGAGTAGCCGTTGGAGTGCGGGCCGGAGGACTCGAGGCCGATCACCGCGTCGCCGGCGGCGATCTTGGTGCCGTCGATGATCTTGTCCTTCTCGACCAGGCCCACGGCGAAGCCGGCGAGGTCGTATTCGTTCGGGTCGTACATGCCGGGCATCTCGGCGGTCTCGCCGCCGATCAGCGAGCAGCCGGAGAGCTCGCAGCCGAGGGCCACGCCCTTCACCACGTCCGCGGCGACGTCCACGTTCAGCTTGCCGCACGCGAAGTAGTCGAGGAAGAAGATCGGCTCGGCACCGAGCACGAGGATGTCGTTCACGCTCATCGCCACGAGGTCGATGCCGATCGTGTCGTGCTTCTTCAGGCGGAAGGCGAGCTTCAGCTTGGTGCCCACGCCGTCGGTGCCCGCGACCATCACCGGGTTCTTGAACTTCTTCGAGACCTCGACCAGGGCCCCGAAGCCGCCCAGGCCGCCCAGGACCTCGGGGCGCATCGTGCGCTTCGCGAAGGGTTTGATGCGTTCGACGAGCGCGTCACCCGCGTCGATGTCGACGCCGGCGTCGCGGTAGGTGAGGGAGGTGTGGGTATTGGAGGTCACGAGCGCGCAAGCCTTTGGAACTGGAGCGAAATTTTACCCCATCGCCCCCCCTCGCGTCGCTGTAAGGCCCCCGGGGTCCGCCCGACAGAGCAGGCAGTAGTCCCTCAACCCCTCGATACCCGGAGCCTGACCATGAAATCCATGAATGCCCTCGCCGCTGCCGCGCTGACCTCCCTCGCCTTCGCCGTCCCCTCCGCCTACGCGGACGACACGAAGAACGCCGACAACTTCGTGAAGATGTGCGACGCCGACAAGGACGGCACCATCTCGAAAGCCGAGGCGATGAAGATGGTCGAGAAGATGTTCGACAAGGCCGACACCAAGAAGGCCGGCCGCCTCGACAAGAAGCAGGTCGAGACCTTCCTCAAGATGCTCGTGTCGGACAGCGCGGGCGGCTGAAGCGCCTAGAGGCCCATTCCGTCCTTGAGGCGGAACTGCCACTTGAACTCGACGCAGATGTAATCGCGATCCTGCGGGAAGCCCGGCAGGATCGCGAACGTCCAGCTGCGTACGCCGCGCTTGATCGCCGGCTCGAACCACACCTTGTACGGGCCGGGCCGGACCTCGACGCCTGTGACACGCCCGTTGTTGGTGATGCGGACGACCCCGGTCACGTCGCCTTCGACGCGGTCGCGGTGCGCGGCTTCCGGATAGACGACCGGCGTGCCGGATTGCCGCCGCACCATCTCGTTGCCGCTGCGCAGGTCCACCTTGCCGGCGAGCGCGTCGGTGGCCGGCTGCACGGGCGAGGACACGCTCACCTTCGGCTTGCCATCGGCGACTTCGAACCACACCTGCATCGCGAGATCGCCCGCGACCGAGGCGCACGTGTAGGCGTGGATCGGCGGGACGAACAGCCAGTAGCGCGCGACGTCGCGGACGGCCGCGGCGAACGCCTCATCGCCGCCATTGATCTTGAACGTGGACATGTCGATCGAGCCGTCGCGGTTCACGCGCGCTTCGAGCGAGAGCGTGGCTTCGACGCCGCGCTGCAGCAGCGCGGGCGGATACTCCGGCGCAACGACCGACACGATGCGCAAGCCGCGCTGCGCGAGGGCATCGCCCGCGGCGGTGATCTCCTGGGCGTGCGCGGCGTCCAGGGCCATCGCAAGAGCCATGAAGGTCAGCCATCGTTGCGTCGTGGTCATTCGGGTCAGTCCAGCAGCTTGAAGGCCAGGGAGTGTTCGAGGCAGAGGAACGGCCGGTCTTCGAGCGCGCCCGGTTCGATGTCGTACGTCCAGCGTCTCAGTGCCGCCTTCGCCTCGGCGTAGAACGAGTCGTCGACGCGCGTGTTCTGGAAGACGATGCTTTGCACCGTGCCGTCGGCGCCGACCCTGGACAACGCGATGACGGTGGCGCTACCGATGTCCTTTCGGATCCCTTCCCGGGGAAACTTGACCCGGATCCGCCTGACGGGCTCGACGCGGAATTTCCGTCCGCTCTCGCGCTTCAACTCGTAGGGCTTGCCGGAGACGGGTTGCGAGACGCTCACCTTGGGCTTGCCGTCCACGATCTCGAACCAGACGCGCACCGTCGCCTCGCTCGCGACAGGCTCGCAGATTCGGGTATCGACTTCCGCGGAGAAAATCCAGTACGGAAGCACGTCCTCGATGGCCTTCTGGAATGCGGGATCGTCGGTGGAGGATCGGAACGTCGCGTCCTGCATCGATCCGCCCGCGGTGACCTTGCCCGTGACATCGACCGCGGCCTTCGTTCCCTGCGCCAACGCCTGCGCGGGATAGTCGGGAGGCACCACGCGGATCGGATGCGCGGGACGGGAGGCCAGCTCCGCACCCCAACCCGTCAGCTCCTGGGCGCACGCGAACCCGGAAAGCATGAGCAGGGCGAGCGCGAAGCCCGCCGTCTCACGCATCCCCACTGCCCTTCATCTGCGGGAGATGGGTCTTCGCGAACTCGAGCATGCGTTCGATCGGAATGCGAGCGCGCCGGCCGATCTCCGGATCCACGTGCACCTCGTTCTTCGGATTCGGGTTCTCGAGGACGGCGAGCAGGTTGTGCAGGCCGTTCATCGCCATCCATGGGCAGTGCGCGCAGCTCTGGCAGGTCGCGCCCTTGCCGGCGGTCGGCGCCTCGATGAAGGTCACGCCGGGCATGCGTTTCCTCATCTGGTGGATGATGCCGCCGTCGGTGGCGACGATGTACTCCTTCGCCTTCATGCGCTCGGCGGCCTGGATGATGCCGGTGGTCGAGCCCACCGCATCCGCGAGGTCGATCACGGCCTTCGGCGATTCGGGGTGCACGAGCACCTTCGCGCCGGGGTGCAGGAGCTTCAGCTCCTCCAGTTGCACGGCCTTGAACTCGTCGTGCACCACGCACGCCGCGTTCCACATCAGCATGTCCGCGCCGGTCACGCGCTGGACGTAGTCACCCAGGTGCTTGTCGGGCGCCCAGAGGATCTTCTTCCCCTGTGCGTGGAGGTGGGCGACGATCTTCTCGGCGATCGAGGAGGTCACCATCCAGTCGGCCCGTGCTTTCACCGCCGCGCTCGTGTTGGCATACACGACGACGACCCGGTCCGGATGCGCGTCGCAGAACTTCGAGAATTCGTCGATCGGCGTGGCGAGGTCGAGCGAGCACTCGGCGTTCAGGTCCGGCATCAGGACCTTCTTCTCCGGGTTGAGGATCTTCGCCGTCTCGCCCATGAAGCGCACGCCCGCCACGACGACCGTCTTGCCGGAGTGCGCATGGCCGAAACGAGCCATTTCGAGCGAATCCGAGACCGTGCCGCCAGTTTCCTGGGCGAGGTCCTGGATGTCGGGGTGGACGTAGTAGTGCGCGACCAGCACCGCGTCGCGTTCCTTCAGCAGGTGCTTGATGCGCTCGATGATCCGCGGCTTTTCCTCGGGCGTGACGAAGCGCGGCGGCGTCGCGGGGGCGATGGCGAGCTGGCCGTCGTAGCGTTCGAAGCGGATCTGGATCGGGTGTGCGACAGCCATTTCGTCTCGGTTCGTCTGCAGGGAAATCGATTCTGCCATGATAAGATTTCAGGCTACTTGAGACGGCGTACGGGTGGTTTTCCACCTGGCGCGCCCGGGCCAAGCCAGCCGGGCGAATCCGCCGGCGGCGCAGGTCCAGGGAACCCCATGAAGCAGCTCCTCCTCGACTTCGCCACGGCCCCCGCGCCGACCTTCGCCAACTTCGTTCCCGCCCGGAATGCGGAATTGCTGACCGCGCTCCGCGCTGCCGCGTCCGGCGAATCCTCCGAGCGTGTCCTCTACCTGTGGGGCGATTCGGGCGCGGGCAAGACCCATTTGCTGAGAGCCCTGGCCGATGCCGCCGGTTCGCGCGGCGCGCGTTTCGTCCGCGGCGACACCTTCTCGCAAGCCGACATCGCCCCGGTCCTCGCCATCGACGATATCGAGGGCCTGCCGGAGCCGGAGCAGATCGCGCTCTTCAACGCCTTCAACGAGCGTGCGTTCGCCTTCCTCGCCGTCTCGGCCAAGGCCGCGCCCCGGGATGTGGCGCTGCGCCGCGATCTCGCCACGCGCCTCGCCACGGGCCTCACCTACCGGGTGGTCGCGCTCTCGGACGACGAGAAGCGCGCCGCGCTCTCCGCCCACGCCAGCGCCCGCGGCTTCGCGCTCGCCGACGAGGTGTCCTCGTACCTCCTCACGCACGCCCGCCGGGACATGCCCTCGCTCATCGGCGCGCTGGATACGCTCGACCGCTACTCGCTCGAGACCGGCCGGCCGATCACCCTGCCGCTGCTGAAGGCGGCGCTGCAGCCACAAGCCTCCGCATGAAGCTGGCGCTCTTCGACCTCGACAACACGCTCCTCGCCGGCGACAGCGACTATCACTGGAACGAGTTCCTGATCGACAAGGGCATCGTCGACCGCGCCACGCACGACGAGGCGAACAAGCGCTTCTACAGCCAGTACGAGGCCGGCACCATCCGCATGGAGGACTGGCTCGCGTTCCAGCTGGCGCCGCTCGCGAAGCGCCCGCGCGCCGAGATCGACGCCTGGCACCGCGAATACATGGAACAGCGCGTCCGGCCGATCATGCTGCCCAAGGCGAAAGCGCTGCTGGAGAAGCACGCGAAGGATCTCCGCATCATCATCACGGCGACCAATCACTTCATCGTGGCGCCCATCTGCCGCGAGTTCGGCGTGGACAACGTCATCGCCTGCGACTACGAGGAGGTCGACGGCATGCTCACGGGCAAGCCGCGCGGCACGCCCTCGTTCGGCGCGGGCAAGGTCACGCGGCTGGCCGATTGGCTGGCCGCGCAGGGCAGGGCGATCGAGGATTTCGAGGAGAGCTGGTTCTACAGCGACTCCCACAACGACATCCCGCTGCTGGAGCGCGTGACGCATCCGGTGGCCGTGGATCCGGACGCGAAGTTGAAGAAGAAGGCAGAGGATCGCGGCTGGCCCGTGGTCTCCCTGCGCGAGGCGACATGATCAAGAAATACATCGACAAGCTTTTCGGCCGCGACCGGGCACCGCGCAAGGACGGGCGGCCCACGATCTACGGTCCGGACAAGCATCCCATCCGCCGCGAGGCCATCAGCAAGTGCGCCCGGCGCACGTGCGAGGAGCTGCAGCGCGCCGGCCACGCGGCCTTCGTGGTGGGCGGTGCGGTTCGCGACCATTTGCTGGGCCACGTGCCCAAGGACTACGACGTCGCCACGAGCGCCACGCCCGAGGAGGTGCGCTCGATCTTCCGGCGCTCGCGCATCATCGGGCGGCGCTTCCAGATCGTGCACGTGCTCTGCGGGCAGGATGTCGTGGAAACCTCCACGTTTCGCGCCCAGCTCACGCGCGAGGCCGACCCCGACAACACCGACGAGCATGGCCGCGTCCTCTCGGACAATGTCTTCGGCACTCAAGCCGAGGATGCCGCGCGCCGCGACTTCACCGTGAACGCGCTCTTCTACGACCCGGTGAAGGAAGAGGTGTGGGACTACCACCACGGCGTGAAGGATCTCGCCGCGAAGAAGCTCGTGATGATCGGCGATCCGGCGCTTCGCTATCGCGAGGACCCGGTGCGCATGCTCCGCGCCGCGCGCCTGGCCGCCAAGCTCGGCCTCACCATCGACGCGAAGACCGAAGCCCCGATCCACACGCACCGCCACCTGATCGAGAACGTGCCCCAGGCGCGCCTCTTCGAGGAGATCCTGAAGCTCCTCCTCTCCGGCAACGCGGTGGCGTGCACGCAGCTTCTCCGCAAGCTGGAGCTGCACCACGGCCTGCTGCCGCTGCTGGACGACGCGCTCGAGAACAAGGCGACGGGTCCCTTCGCGCTCGCGGCGCTGAAGGCCACGGACGATCGCCTGCGCGACGACAAGCCCGTGTCGCCGGCCTTCCTGCTCGCGGCGCTGCTGTGGGGCCGCGTCGAGAACGGCCTTCGCAAGCACGAGGATTCCGGCCAGCCCTCGATCCCGGCGCTGCACTCCGCCATGCACGAGGCGCTGGACGAGCAGCGCGTGTCGCTCGCCATCCCGCGCCGCTTCGACGCCACGATGAAGGAGCTGTGGCTGCTGCAGCCGCGCTTCCTGCAGCGCGGCGGCCAGCGGCCGTATCGCCTGCTCGAGCACCCGCGCTTCCGCGCCGCCTACGACTTCTTCGAGCTGCGGGCCCGTTCCGGCAATGCGCCGCTCGACATCGCGCAGTGGTGGGAGCGCTTCCAGGACGCCAATGCGGACGAGCGCGAGGAAATGATGGTCGAGGACGAGGCGGAGCCGAAGAAGAAGCGCCGCCGCCGTCGCGGCAAGCGCAAGACCGAAGGCGCCGCTCCCGGAGCGCAGCAACAGGCACCGCAAGGCGACGAGGAATGACGCGTGCGGCCATCGCCCTGGGCTCCAACATGGAAGAGCCCCTGGTGCAGGTGCGGCTCGCCTTCGACGAGCTGGCCGCGTTGCCGCAGACCGTGATGGTCAAGCGCTCGTCGCTCTATCGCACGGCGCCCGTGGGCTATGCGGAGCAGCCGCCGTTCATCAACGCCGTGGCGCTCGTGGACACCAAGCTCACCCCTCGCGCGCTGCTCGACCATTTGCTGGCGATCGAGAAGGCCCACGGCCGGGTGCGCGACATCCCCAACGGCCCGCGCACGCTCGATCTCGACATCGTCCTCTACGGGTCCTCGCGCCACAGCGAGCCGGGCCTCTCGATCCCCCACCCGCGCATGCACGAGCGTGCGTTCGTGCTCGCCCCGCTGCTCGAGGTCTGGCCGGACGCGGAGATCCCGGGGCAGGGCTCCGCCGCGCGCATCTACCCTTCCATGAACCGAACCGGAATCGAAAAACTGCAGGCGCGCGCATGAAGCAGAGATACATCGTCGTGGAAGGCCCGATCGGCTGCGGCAAGACCAGCCTCGCGCACAAGCTCGCCCAGAAGATGGGCGCCGACCTCCTGCTGGAAGAGCCGTCGTCCAACCCGTTCCTGCGCCAGTTCTACCAGGACATGCGCCGGTTCGCGCTGCCCACGCAGCTCTTCTTCCTCTTCCAGCGCGTGGAGCAGGTGGGGGCGCTGAAGCAGCCCGACCTCTTCGCCAAGCCCACGGTCGCGGACTTCACGCTCGCCAAGGACCCGCTCTTCGCCCGCCTCACGCTGAACGACGCGGAGTACCAGCTCTACAGCCGCATCTACGAGCACGTGCGTCCCCAGGCTCCGGTGCCCGACCTCGTGATCTACCTCCAGGCGTCCGTCGATACCCTGATCGACCGCGTGAAGCGCCGCGGCCACGCCTTCGAGGGGACCATCTCCGAGGACTACCTCCGGAAGCTCTCCGAGGCCTACTCGCGCTACTTCCACAGCTACGACGAGAGCCCGCTCCTGATGGTGAACAGCGAGCGGCTGAATTTCGTCGACAACCCGGCCCACCTGGACCTGCTGATCGAGCGCATGAACGCCATGCGGGGCGGCCGGGAGTTCTTCAACCGCGCCTGAAGTAAGTCCGGGCTCACATCCAACCTGTTGATTAATGGCAACTATCAGTTGCTTGACAAACTATCGGCTTTAGATAACCATTCGGTTAGATAACTGACGGGTTCCCAAAGCCATGTCCGCCCTCGCCACCTCCGTAGACCCGTTGAGCGCCACGTTCTTCGCGCTTGCCGACCCCACCCGCCGGGCCATCCTGGCGCGCCTCGCCAAGGGCGCGACCACCGTGAAGGAGCTCGCCTCCCCCTTCGCGATGAGCGGCCCCGCGGTCTCCAAGCACCTGCGGGTCCTCGAACGCGCCGGCCTGATCCAGCGCGGCCGGGAAGCGCAGTGGCGCCCCTGCACCCTGGAAGCCGGCCCCCTGAAGGACGTCGCCGAATGGACCGGCGGCTTCCGCCAATTCTGGGAGGCGAACTACACGCGCCTCGACACCTATCTCGACCAACTCAAGACCGAGGAAGACCCGAAATGAACGCCCGCATGCCCGGTACCAGCGAATACTCCACGCCTTCCGATCGCGAGATCCGCGTCGTCCGCGCCTTCAGCGCGCCCCGGAAGCTCGTCTACGAGGCCATGTCCAACCCGAAGCACGTGCCGAAGTGGATGACCGGGCCCGAGGGCGTGACGATGCCGGTCTGCGAGATGGACGTGCGCGCCGGCGGCAAGTGGCGCTTCGTCTACCGCATGGCGAACGGGCAGGAGATGACGCTGCAGGGCTCGTACCGCGAGATCGTCCCCCTGGAGCGCATGGTCTCGACCGAGTCGTGGGGACCGGAGTGGCCGGAGACCGTCAACACGATGGAGCTCGCCGAGTCACAAGGTGTTACGACAATGACACTGACCGTTCTCTATCCTTCGAAGGAAGCGCGCGATGCCGCGTTGGGGAGCGGAATGAAGGAAGGCATGGACAGGGGCTTCGCCAGGCTCGACACGCTGCTGCCGTCGTTCGCGTAGATGGCGAAGGACCCGCGGGTCGCCGAGGCGCTCGGCTGGCTGGAGAAGCAGGGCTCCGAGAAGACCCGCGTGGAAGCCCAGGTGCGCTACGGCATCACGGCGAAGAAGTCCTACGGCGTGAAGATGGGCGACGTGCAGGCGCTCGCCAAGGCGTTGGGCCGCGACCACGATCTCGCGGCCCAGCTCTGGGACACGGGCTGGTACGAAGCGCGGCTGCTCTGCGCCTACGTGGACGATCCCGCGAAGGTGACGGTCGCGCAGATGAACCGCTGGGCGAAGGACTTCGACAACTGGGGCATCTGCGACACGGTGTGCTTCAAGCTTTTCGACAACGTGCCCGGCGTCTGGTCGCGCATCGAGCCGTGGAGCAAGGCGAAGGGCGAGTACGAGAAGCGCACCGCGTTCGCGCTCATGGCCTGCATGTCGCTGCACGGCCAGGCGACCGACGCGCAATTGATGAAAGGCCTCGCGCTTTGCGAGAAGGCCGCGACCGACGAGCGCAACTTCGTGAGGAAGTCGGTGAGCTGGGCGTTGCGTTCGATCGGTATGCGCAACAAGGCGCTGCATGCCGCGACGTCCAGGGTGGCGGCGCGGCTCGCGGCATCGGAAGACAAGACCGCGCGCTCCATCGGCAAGGAAGCGCTGCGCGACCTCAACAAGTCGAAAGCGAGGATCAAGTGAAGCAAGGCATCCGGAAGGACGGGGACTTCTGCTGGATCAACATGATCACGCCGCAGCCCAAGGAAGCGATGGCCTTCTTCGGCGAGGTGCTGGGCTGGACGTACTTCGACATGGGCGGCATCGGCCACGGTATCCGCGTGGGCGAGAGCCAGGTGGGCGGACTCTTCGACAAGGACGCGCCGCAGACGCCGCCGGGAACCAAGGCGCACATCGGCGTGATGGTGAAGGTGCGCGACGTGGACGCCACCGTGGAGAAGGTGAAGGCGCTCGGCGGCGAGGCCGCCCCGGCCTTCGACATCTTCGATGCCGGCCGCATGGCGGTCTGCCACGATCCCAACGGTGCCGCCTTCGATCCGTGGCAGCCGAAGAACCTCAAGGGCTTCGACGTGAACAGCAACGCGCACGGCGCTCCGAGCTGGTTCGAGAGCCTCACCACCGACCCGGTGCGGGCCGCTGCGTTCTATTCGCGGCTCTTCAATTGGCAGTCCGAAGTGATGAAGACGCCGGACGGCGACTACACGACCTTCAAGCTCGGCAACGACTTCATCGCGGGGGTCATGAAAGCTCCCGAGGGCGTGCCGATGGACAAGCCCACCTGGACCACCTACTTCACGGTAGACGACGCGGACGAGACCGAGGCATTGGCGAGGAGCCTCGGTGCCCAGATCTGCGTTCCGTCTACGGACATTCCTGGCGTGGGGCGCTTCTGCGGCATCGTGAGCCCGCAGCATGTGCGCTTCAACGCGATTACCTACGTGCCGATGAATGGCTGAGGCTTGAGCTGCGCCGGGTCGTAGAAGAACTTCTCTTCCGCGATCCGCTCTCCTTCCCAGCGCTGGTAGGCCAGTTCTTCGATGCGCATGCGCGATCCATCGGGGTAGGTGAACTCGAAGATCCAGCGGATCACGACGCGGTCACCGTCCACGAATACCGGACGCACGCATTGCGACGTGACGGACTTTGCACGGGCGAGGGCGCGCCGCTCGCTCTCCACCAGCGTGTCGCGGCCCACGCGCGGCGGTGCGTTGTTCTCCTGCATCGTCGCGTTCGGCGTGTAGAACTCCTCGATCGCCTCGACGTGCGCGTTGGACTCCACGCGCGCGATGAATTTCTCCAGGGTTTCTGCGCTCGGCATGGGCCTATCCCCGCTTGAGGACGATGGGACCGGCCATGGGCGGGAGCACGAGGCCGCGCTTCACGCGCAGCCCGATGCGTTCGAGGTTGCCGAGGTCCTCGATCGGATTGCCGCCGAGCACCAGGAAGTTTCCTTCGTAGCCGGGCTCGAGCCGCCCGATCCTGCGATGGGGAAAGATCGTGCGCGGCGTCTCCATGCTCCACATGCGCAGGATCTCGAGGTTGGTCGCCAGTCCGTGGCGCGCGATGAAGCGCACCTCGTCGCGCGCGGTGGCGAAAGTGCGCTCGCCGCTGATGCCGTCGCTGCCGATCGCCATGCGCACACCCGCGGCCAGCAGCGTGCGGATGTTGGCGCGTTGGTTCGCGTGCATTGCGGGCAGCCAGGCTGCGGGTAATCCGTTGCCGGACAGGCGCTCGGTGGTGCCGGCCGTCGTCACGACCACGATGCCCTTCTGCGCGGCGCGGCGCGCAGTCATCGGGTCGATCACATAAGCCGAGAGGTCGGCGCTGAAGCGCGGGTCGGGCTGGGGCAAATGATTGATCTCGTCCACGCCCGCATCGACGGCAAAGCGAAAGTCGGCGGCGGTGTCGACGTGCGTGGAGACGCGCAACCCCGAGGCGTGTGCCTTCGCGACGATCGCGGGCAGCAGCTTCGGATCGAGGCCCTTGTGCATCCCCGCGATGTCGCGCCGCTTCTCGAACTCCTCCGAGAAGAGCAGGAAGGTCTTGATGAAATCCGGATGCCCCTCGAGGATCGCGGGCCATTTCGCATCGAGCGCGGCCTCATCGTCTACGAGGTAGTAGGCGCGGTTCTCCAGGTCCTCGGGCTTCAGGCCCGGGAAGACTCCGATGGACGCGAGGTACGCGTGCAGCGGCGCGGGATGGCCGCCCGTTGCAGTGAGGCCGCCGTTCGCGAACGTGGCGTCGATCGTGTCCGGCTGGTTGAGCTTCCGGCGCACGTCGGGCGTGAGCAGCTCCGGGATCACGTTGGGGTTCTTCACGTAGAAGATCCCGGCCTCGAGGAAGGCCGCGATCTTGTCCTCGAGCGCCTGGGCCCCATCTATGCCGTGATGATGCGCATCGCCAAACGCCGGAATGACGTGGCGCTCGCCGAGATCCACGGTGCGGTCGACCACGAGCGGCCGCCGGTCGGTGAAGATGCCGTCGACCGTGTAGCGGGTCCCGGGCACGAAGCGCGTGCCGTCGAACCAGAGGCCGTGGGTCCACGAAACGCTGTCGCAGAAGGCGGCCGCGGGGGCCAGGAAAAGCAGGATCGAGAAAAGGAATCGCATGGTCGTGTAGGCTTGCCAGTGGCATTCTGCCCCAGCACAATGCGCGTCCCGCCCCACCGCAAAAAACCGTAACGCAATGAGGACATCCATCACCCAGCTGCAGAAGCAGGCGAGCGCCGGCGAGAAGCTCGCGATGCTCACCTGCTACGACGCGAGCTTCGCCGTCCTGTGCGAGGCCGCGGGCACGGACATCCTCTTGATCGGGGATTCCCTGGGCATGGTGATCCAGGGGCGCGAGACCACCCATGCGGTCACATTGGCCGAAACCGAATATCACGTCGCGTGCGTGGCCCGCGGCTGCAGCAAGCCTTTCATCCTGGCGGACATGCCCTTCGGCAGCTTCCAGGAATCGAAGGAGCAGGCCTTCCGCAACGCCGCGCGCCTCATCGCCGCCGGTGCCCAGATGGTGAAGCTGGAGGGCGGGGCGCACATGGTGGAGACCACGCGCTTCCTCGTCGATCGGGGCGTGCCCGTCTGCTCGCACATCGGGCTCACGCCGCAATCGGTGTACACCTTCGGCGGCTTCAAGGTGCAGGGCCGCGGCGAGGAAGCGGCTGCCCGGCTCGTTGCCGAGGCGAAGCTGCTCGACGAGGCGGGCTCCGGAATGATCCTCATGGAAGCCGTGCCTTCCGACGTCGCCGCGCGCGTGACCGCCGCGGTGAAGGCACCGACCATCGGCATCGGCGCGGGCCTCGATGTGTCCGGGCAAGTGCTCGTGCTCTACGACATCCTCGACCTCTACCCCGGCAAGAAGGCGCGCTTCGTGAAGAACTTCATGGCGGGCGCCACGTCGGTGCAGGGCGCGATCGAGGCGTACGTGAAGGCGGTGAAGGCCAAGACTTTCCCCGGGCCCGAGCACCAGTTCCCTGCCGAGGCGCCGAAGTAGCCCTCGTGGACGTCATCCATACCGTTTCCGGTTTGCGGGAAAGGCTCCGCGGGGAGGCTTCGGTCGCGTTCGTGCCGACGATGGGCAACCTGCATGCGGGCCATCTCTCGCTGATCGAGCTCGCGAAGGCGAAAGCCCGGTGCGTCGTCTCCTCGATCTTCGTGAATCGCCTGCAGTTCGAGCCCGGCGGCGACTTCGACCGCTACCCGCGCACGCTCGAGCGCGATTGCGAGATGCTGCGCGCGGCCGGTTGCCACGTCGTGTTCGCGCCGGACGAAGCCGAGCTCTACCCGGAGCCGCAGGAAATCCGCCTCACTGCCCCCAAGGCCGCCGACCAGCTCTGCGGGCCGTATCGCCCGGGGCACTTCGAGGGCGTGCTCACCGTGGTGTGCAAGCTTTTCGACATCGTGTGTCCGCAGGTGGCGGTGTTCGGCTCCAAGGACTACCAGCAGCTGCACCTGATCCGCATGATGGTGCGGCAGCTCAACTTCGGCATCGAGATCATCTCCGGCGACACGGTGCGCGAGGCCGACGGGCTGGCGATGTCGTCGCGCAACGGCTACCTCAACGCCGCCGAGCGCAAGACCGCGGTGGGGCTGTACACGAATCTCAAGCGCATCAAGGACGCGATCGAGGGCGGCTCGCGCGAGTACGACGCGCTGCGCAGGGATGCGATCGATGCCCTCGACGCCGACGGCTGGCGTGTGGACTACGTGGAGCTGCGCGACGCCGGGCGCCTCGAGGCGCCAAAGCCCGAGGACATGAACCTGCGCGTGATCGGCGCGGCCTGGCTCGGCAAGACCCGCCTCATCGACAACCTCGAGATCACCCGGAAATAAATGGGGTCAGACCCCAATTGTTTTCGATCCTGACCGTCTTCACGGGTTTGTAGCGTCGCGAGGCTAGCGTGGCGGGATGCGCATCCTCCTGGCTTCGCTCCTGCTCGCTGTCTCGCCTCCGGTTCTCGCCCAGGATCCGGCGGCCGGCGAGGCAATCTACAGGGAGACCTGCGTCCGCTGCCACGGCTTCCCGCCGGTGAACGGGCCGGAGACAGCCTCGTGGAATCCCGACCAGATCCGCAGCGCGATCTCGAATCGCGTGTCGCGCATGCGCTTCCTCGGCTATCTCACGGACGAGCAGCTCGCCGACGTCGCCGCGTTCATCGGAAGGACGATGGGCGTCGAGCCTCCGCCGAAGCACGACCCGACGGGAATGTGGTGGAACCCGAGCGAATCCGGGTGGGGACTCTCGCTGGTGATGCATCGCTCGGAGCGCAACAACGTCTTCGGCGCATTGTTTGTCTATCGCCCCGACGGCCGGCCGATCTGGCTCGTGGTTCCCGCGGGCCGCTGGTCGCTGCCACGCCGTTTCTCCGGCGACCTCTATCGCACCTCGGGCCACGCCTTCGGCGGCCCCTTCGATCCCAAGGCCGTGACAGTGACTCCGGTGGGCACGTTCGTCGTCGAGCTCGCGGACAACGACACCGGAACGCTCACCTATTCCATCGACGGAATCCCGGTCGAAAAGCGCATCACCCGCCAAGCCTTCTAGAATTAGGGTCTGACCCTAATTCCAGAAAGAACAAGAATGATCGGCGGGCTGGTCCAGATTCTCTTTTTCCAGGGGCTCGGGGAGCTGGTGTCGAAGCTCGTCGTGCCGCTCATCCCGGGGCCGGTGATCGGGTTGATCCTCCTCCTCGCATTCCTCGCGATTCGGAAGTCGGTGCCGCAGGGCGTCGATGTCGTCGCCACGACGCTGGTGCAGCACCTGGGATTGCTCTTCGTTCCCGCAGCCGTGGGCGTGGTGCTGTTCTGGCCGCAGCTGAAGGCGCAGGCGGTGCCGGTGGCGGCGGCGCTGGTCGTGAGCGTCATCCTCACGGTGGCCGTACCCGCGCTGCTGCTGCGGATGATGGCGGGGGACGAAGGCGATGCCAAGTAACCCGTCCGAAATCCAGGTCATCTGGGTCTACCTCTCGGGGAGCCCGCTCCTCGCGCTCTTCCTGACGCTCGCCGCGTACCACGTGGGTGTCGTGGCGTACGAGAAATCGGGCCGCAATCCCGTCGTCAATCCGGTCGCGATCGCGGTCGCGCTGGTCGCCGTGGCGATCACGCTGATCGACATGCCGTACGCGAAGTACTTCGACGGCGCGCAGTTCGTGCACTTCCTGCTCGGTACCGCCACCGTCTCGCTCGCCGTGCCGATCTATCGCGGCCTGGCGGGGCTGGGCTCGCGCATCATCCCGCTGCTCGTGGCGCAGCTCGCCGGCGGGGCGACCTCGATCATCAGCGCGGTCAGCATCGCGGCGCTGCTCGGTGCCACGCCGGAGGTGGTCGGCGGCTTCTACGCGAAGTCGGTCACCGCGCCCATCGGCATGGGCATCGCCGAGCGGCTCAACGTCTCGCCCACGCTGACCGCCGTGTTCGCGGTGTGCACGGGCATTCTCGGTGCGATCCTCGGGCGCTTCGTCCTCGACTTTGTCCGCTCGAAGGCGTGGTGGCAGCGTGGCTTCGCGCTCGGCATCGCGGCGCACGGCATCGGGACGTCGCGCGCGTTTTCGGTGAACAAGGAGGCAGGGACGTACGCGAGCCTGGGGATGGGATTGAACGGCGTGATCGGGGCCGTGCTGATTCCGCTGGCCGTCGGTTACTTCCGCTAGAAAGCAGAAAGCCGCCCGAGGGCGGCTTTCTTGCAAGGCAGGGTCCACGGATAAACACAGATAAACACGGATAAAACCAAGCTCTCGGATTCGGGACCCATATGGTTGGGCGATCCTCGAAACGCCGACGCTTTCTTCTTGTAGTCCTATCCGTGTTTATCTGTGTTTATCCGTGGATGACGCCTTAACGCGCTAGCACCTCAAGCCAAGCCAACCTTCCCGCCGTCGTTGCGCGTGATCACCACCGTCGAAGACCGGGGCCGCGCGCTGCCACCCTGCGGCCAGGTGCTCTGGAACGTACCGGCGCCGAGCTGGGCGACCGTCGTCTCTTCGCCCGGGTGCTGGATCTGCACGAAGACCGCCTTGCCATCCGGCGTTTCCGCCACGCCCGTCAGCTCGCAACCCTTGGGGCCGACGAGGAAGCGCTTCAGCGTGCCGGCCTCCATCCTCTTGCCGACGCGCGTGCTGATGGTCACGTCGACCGGCGCGCCCGCCGCACCCTGGGGTGCAGCCTTGTTCACCACGCTCACCGTCGCTCCGTCGCCTACCGTGCCGGGCAGCGCCGCGAGCAGCATGCAGTTGGTGACGTCGGTATACGCACCGTCGTCCGTCTGCAGCCACAGCAGGCCCGGCGTGGCCTGGCTGAACCAGCAGCCGTCCGGGCTCGAGAAGTCGTTCGAATCGGTGAGCCCCGAGAGGTTCACGTTGGCTTGGTGATCGGCTTCGTTCGCGGCCGCGTCGGCGTGGGCCTGGGCGCCGAAGAGGTACACGTCCCACGTGAACGCGAGCGAGGCGTGATCGCCGGCGGAGGGCGCCATGCGCACGATGTGGCCGTTGTTGTTGCCGCGCTGCACCGTCGCGCCCTTGTTGTCCGCGTAGTAGCGCGGATTGGCGGCATCGAGGGGCTGCGTCGTCGAGCCGCGCACGCTGTTGTTGGTGAGCGTGACGTAGATGTTGCCGTTGCGCGGATCCACCGCGGCCCACTCCGGTCGATCCATCTTCGTGGCGCCCACGACGTCGGCGGCGAGGCGGATGTTCACGAGGACATCGGCCGCATTCGCGAACGGATACACCGTGCTCGCGGAGGTGATGCCGTTCACGCCGAAGGACAGCTCGACCCAGGAGCCGCTGCCGTCGGCCGCGAACTTGGCCACGTACATCTTGCCGGCGTTCAGGTACTTGTCGCCCGCGGCGAGGCCGCCGGTGGCATCCGCCGCATCCCAGTTGGCGGTCGAGACGAACTTGTAGATGTACTCGCCGCGCGAATCGTCGCCCATGTAGTACACGAGCGGACGGCCGGCGACCGCGGGAGCGGGCCAGGCGCCTTCGTGGCCCATGCGGCCCAGCGCGGTGCGCTTGCGCGGCGTGGACGTGGCATTGAACGGATCGATCTCCACCACCCAGCCGAACGTGTTCGACACGTTGCGGAAGTCGTCGGTGCCGTCGGTGGAGGCGCCCAGCTTGCTCGCGTTCCAGCGCGAGAACGTCGTGTCGTTCGGATCCGTGGTGACGACCGAAGCCCAGTTGTAGCTGCCGCCCGCGCCCTGCGGCACGCCATAGCGGTTGAACGCGGTGACTTCAGCCGTGGTGCGCGCGGCGTTGTCGGCGGCGGCGCGGCGGAAGTAGCCGGCCCAGTTCTCCTCGCACGTGAGGTACGTGCCCCAGGGCGTGTAGCCGTTGGCGCAGTTGTTCACCGTGCCGCGCGTCTTCGCGCCGTCGGTGGAGAACTTCGTCTTCATGAACGCGGAACCGGCGGCGGGTCCGGTGAGCGTCATCTCGGTGGATGTCGTGATGCGGCGGTTGTAGGCCGACGTCTTCGAGTAGGTGTACGTGGTTCCGGCGCGGTTGACCTCGATCACGGCGACGCCGTGGCAGTTCATCTCCTTGATCACCTCGTCGGCCACCGTGCGCACGTTGTTCACCTGCGTCGGGCCGTTGGCGTGGAGGAACACCTGCGTGATGTTCTCGTGGTTCATCACCAGCAGGCCGCGGTCGGAGGCGTTGCGGTCGTAGGCGCCCGCCGCCGTCATGCCGAAGAAGTGCATGCCGTCGTGGTGGTCGCCCGCGCGCGAGGCGAAGGAGGCGCCGCTCTCGGAGCCATTGTTCACGTAGTCCGGCGTGGCGGCGTTGATCGGGTCTCCCAGGCGGAAGAGGGCGGTCGCGGTGTAGCCGGCCGGGACGGTGAGCGTGTCGGACAGCGATTTCGCGACGGCGGTGAAGTTCAGCTCGAGGTCGTTGTTCTCGTCGCCATCGCCACCGCAGGCGGCGAGGGCGCTGCCGAGCATCACGCTGGAAGCCAGGCCGGCGGTGCCTTTCAGGAGGGCACGGCGCGACAGGCGCGCTCCAAGGATGCTTTCGAAGGTCGGATTGGAGGAGTTGTTATGGCCGATGTCGTCGGGGTCGACGGACACGAGGGACGGGTGCGCGCGGTCGTTCATGGGGGAGTGGCCTGCCTGAAGGTGGGAGCGCAGACGATAAGACCGCGGTGTTGCAGATCCCTGACGCGGAGGTTTCAGTTTCGCGTCGCAGGGTCTAGACTCATTCGAGAACGAGCCCAAAAAAGAAGCTCAACCCACGGAGGAAAACCCCATGAAACGCATCGCGCTGCTCGCCGCATCGTTGCTGCTCGCTTCCGGTATCGCATCGGCCCAGGTCGGCTTCCCGCCGGCGCCGCCGAAGGTCAGCCCCGCCGCCGGCATGATCGACATGCACGTGCATTCGCATCCCGACGTCTTTGGCCGCTCGATGGACGATATCGACGTCGCAACGCTCGCCAAGCAGCGCGGCATGCGCGGCATCCTGCTCAAGAACCACGTCACGACGACGGCCGATCGCGCCGCGCTGGTGATGCGCGTCGTGCCGGGCATCGAGGTGTGGGGCGGTATCGTGCTCAACAACGCCGTGGGCGGCATCAACCCCAACGCCGTCGAGTGGATGCACCGCATGTACGGCTCGCGCGGCAAGGTCGTGTGGCTGCCGACGTTCGAGTCCGACAAGCACATCAAGACGCTGGTCAACAAGGACGGCAAGGGCATCGTGGTGGCGCCCGGCGGCGTGGTCACGCCCGAGATGGAAGCCGTGCTGAAGATCATCGCGCGCGAGAACCTGCTGCTCGCGACCGGTCACGTTCACCCGGAGGAAGTGATCGCCGTCACGAAGAAGGGCAAGGAGCTGGGCGTGAAGAACATCATCGTCACGCACGGCCTCACCAATATCCCGGGCCTCAGCATGGACCAGGCGAAGGAGGTCGTCGCGATGGGCGCCGTGATCGAGATCTGCTTCCTGCAGTTCATGACCGGCCCCAACGCCCCGCAGGCGTGGATGACGCACTGGACGCAGGTGAACGCGAAGCACGTCGCGCAGGCGGTGAAGGAGCTGGGCGCCAAGAACCTCGTGCTCTCCACGGACCTCGGCCAGAGCGGCAACATGAATCACCCCGACGGCCTGGAGATGATGGCCGCGGCGGTGCTGAAGGAAGGCGTGACGCAGGAGGAACTCGACTGGATGACCAAGAAGACCCCGGCTCGCCTCCTCGGCCTGGCGAACTAGGCGTCAGGTCCCGGGGTTGAGGAGCTGGTAGCGAAGGAAGCCGCTGTGCGGCGTGTACTTGTCGTACAACCCGCGCGCACGGTAGTTGTTCTCCTTCGTGGCCCAGTAGAGCCGCGCCCAGCCCCGGTGCTTCATCTCGGAGACGAGCCAGTCGATCATCGCCTTGCCGGCGCCGTGCGCCCGCACCTGCGGATCGACGAACAGGTCCTGCAGGTAGCAGACGGGCGCCAGCGTCGACGTGTTCTCGTGCAGCAGGTAGTTCGCGATGCCGATCACGCGCCCCGCTTCATCCTCCACCACGATGGCCTCGACCGGCGACTTCGCATCGAGAATGCGCGCCCATGTGTGGCGGGTAGTCGCCTCGTTGGGCTCGCGTTCGTAGAAGCGCGTGTATCCATCCCACAGCTCTCTCCACCTCGGTTCGTCGCGGGCTTCCGCCATCCGGATCTTCATTGCGCACCTCCCAGCCGGACCGACACGGCCCTCGCGGCCTCGCGCACCGGCGCGATGTACTTGTCCTTGTAGCGGTACGTCGGCAGCGTGAGGATGAGTGCGCCGACCAGCTTGCCGTCCGCGCCCGTCACGGGAGCCGAGATGCCGGCGAGATCCGGCACGCGATCGCCCTGCAGCGCCACGAAGCCGTCGCGGCGGATGCGCTCGTAGATCGCGCCCTTGGCGCCCGAGAACGCCATCAGCACGCGGCCGCCCGCGCCACGGTCGAGCGGCAGGAGCTCACCCACCTGCACGTGCACGTGGATCGGCTGCGGCGAATTCACGCGATGCAGGCAGACGCGAAACTCTCCCTGGCGCACGTTGAACGACGCCGTCTCCTTGGTGAGGGCCGAGAGCTTCAGCAGCTCCGGGGCGACGGCCGCCTCCAGCGAGAACGAGTTGGTGAACGTGCCGTTCAGCCGCGCGATCTCCGGCCCGATGGCATAGAGGCCGTCGGCCGTGCGCCGCACGAAGCCGGCGTGGGAGAGGGAGACCAGCAGCCGCAGGGCCGTGCTCTTCACCAGGTGCGTGCGCTGCGAGAGCGTGGCGAGCGAGAGCTCGCGATCGCCGGGCCCGAAGGCCGAGAGCAGGGAGAGCGCGCGATCCACGGCGGCCACACCCCCGGCCTCCGAGGACGAGTTGAGCGGCATCTTCACGGGATAGCGGGGCATTTGACACTCCTCGGGCACAGGCCTACGATTCTATCCAACGAATTATAGTTCTATCAAATAGAAACACGCAAGCCCCGGAGAAAGAAAATGACGCAGGTGATGGTGAGCGAGGTCGGCCCGCGCGACGGGCTGCAGAGCATCAAGCAGGCGATGCCCACGGCGGTGAAGCACAAGTGGATCCGGGCGCTGGCCGAAGCCGGGCTGAAGGAGATCGAGGTCGCCTCCTTCGTGCCGCCCAAGCTCCTGCCGCAGATGGCCGATGCGCCCGAGGTCGTGCGCGAAGCCCTGAAGATCCCCGGCATCACCGTCCTCGCGCTCGTGCCCAACCTGCGCGGCTTCCAGGATGCCGTCGCGGCCGGCGCGCCCAAGGTCACGCTGACGGTCTCGGCGTCGGAAGCGCACAGCATGAACAACATCCACATGACGTGTGCCCAGGCGATCGAGTCCGCCAAGCGCATCGTTGCGTTCCGCGACGGCTTGCCGGAAGGGCAGCGTCCGCACATCGAGGTCGGCATCTCCACCGCGTTCGGCTGCAGCATCCAGGGCGACGTGGACGAGAGCTGGGCCATCGAGATGGCCGTGCAACTCGCCGCAGCGGGTGCGGACACGGTCGGCCTCTCCGATTCGGTCGGCTACGGCAACCCCGCGCAGGTGAAGCGCATGTTCAAGCGCCTGATCGCCGAGCTGGGAGGGAAAGCGGGCGGAGCGCACCTGCACAACACGCGCGGCCAGGGGCTCGCCAACGTCGTCGCCGCGCTCGATGCGGGCGTCACCACGTTCGACGCGTCGCAAGGCGGCATCGGCGGTTGTCCCTATGCGCCGGGCGCCACCGGCAACATCGTCACCGAGGACCTCGTGTTCCTGCTCGAATCGATGGGGCTCGACACGGGGATCGACATGCCGAAGCTCCTCGAGGCGCGCAAGTTCCTCGCCGAGGGCCTCCCGGGTGAGCCGGTGTACGGCTTCGTACCCGATGCCGGCGTGCCGAGAAACTATCGCCGCGCCGTGGACCAACACGCATGACGCTGCCGCTCTCGGGCCTCCGCGTCGTCGAGTTCTCGCACATGGTGATGGGCCCGACCTGCGGGCTCGTGCTCGCCGATTTGGGTGCGGAAGTGATCAAGGTAGAGCCGGCGGGCAAAGGCGACCCCACGCGCTATCTCACCAGCACCGGCGCGGGCTTCTTCTCGTCGTTCAGCCGCAACAAGAAGAGCGTGCAGCTCGACCTCGAAAGCCCCGAGGGCCTGGAGAGCGCCAGGAAGCTCATCGCCTCCGCGGATGTCTTCTTCGAGAACTTCCGCCCCGGCGCGCTCGAGAAGAAGGGGCTCGGCTACGAAGCGATGTCGAAGGCCAATCCGAAGCTGATCTACTGCTCGATGAAGGGCTTCCTCACCGGGCCGTACGAGAAGCGCACCGCGCTCGATGAAGTGGTCCAGATGATGAGCGGCCTCGCCTACATGACGGGTCCCGTCGGCAAGCCGCTTCGTGCCGGCGCGCCCGTGAACGACATGATGGGCGGCATGTTCGGCGCCATCGCGATCATGGCGGCACTTCGCGAACGCGACGCCACCGGCAAGGGCCAGTACGTGCAGAGCGGGCTCTTCGAGAACTGCGCGTGGCTCGTCTCGACGCACATGATGCAGCAGGCCGTGAGCGGCAAGGAGCCGGTGCCGATGTCGGCGGGCAAGCGCGCCTGGGGCGTCTACGACATCTTCGAGTCGGGCGATGGCACGCCGGTCTTCATCGGCGTCGTGACAGAGCGCCAGTGGGAGCTCTTCACGAAGGCGCTCGGCGAGCCGGAGCTGATGGATCCTTCGTACGCGACCAACAACGACCGCTCGCGCGCCCGCGAGACGCTGATCCCGCTGGTGGGGAAGCTCCTGAAGAAGCATCCCATCGCCGAGATCGAGCGCATCTGCGAGACGAACGGATTGCCGTTCGCGCGCATCCAGAAGCCGGGCGATCTCTTCGACGACCCGCACCTCAATGCCGGCGGCATGATTCCCATCACGCTGCCCGACGGAAAAGAAACGAAGATCCCGGCGCTACCCATGCAGTTCGGCGACCGGCGGCTCGGCATCCGCTCACCCCTCCCGACGCCTGGACAACACACGCGCGAGATCCTGGAGAAACTATGAATGTGAAACGCTGGATTCCCGCCTTCGCGGGAATGACGGGCACGCTCGCGATGCTTGTCGCCACTCCGTTGCTTCTCGTCGCCCCCGCGCAGGCGGGGGCCCAGGAGTATCCGAACAAACCGATCAAGCTGGTCGTTCCGTTCACGCCCGCGGGCGGCACCGACGTGCTGTCGCGATCGATCGCGCAGTCGATCATGAACAACAATCCGAAGTGGAACATCATCATCGAGAACAAGCCGGGCGCGGGGGGCAACATCGGCCTGGACTTTGCCGCGAAGGCGCCGCCCGATGGCTACACCATCGCGATGGGCCAGACCGCGAACCTCGCCGTGAATCCCACGCTCTACGGAAAGCTGCCGTTCGATCCGGTGAAGGACTTCGAGCCCATCGCGCTCGTGTCTTCGCAGCCGCTCATCCTCGTCGTGTCGCAGTCGTCGCCGTACAAGACGCTGAAGGAATTCGTCGACGGCGCCAAGGCCAACCCGGGCAAGCTCAACATGGCCTCCTCGGGAAACGGCACCATCGGCCACATCGGCGGCGAGCTGTTCCAGCGCAGAGCCGGAATCAAGATGGCGCACGTGCCGTACAAGGGTGCGGGGCCCGCCGTGGCGGACCTCCTCGGTGGCAGCGTGGATTGCTTCTTCGGCAACACGCAGGCCGTGGGCGGGCTGGTCACCGGCGGCAAGCTGCGGCCGATCGCCACGACCTCGCCGAAACGCCTCTCGAACTTCCCCGACGTGCCGACCGTGGCGGAGCTGGGCTATCCGGGCTTCGAGGCCGCGACGTGGAGCGGGCTGGTGGCGCCGGCCGGCACGCCCAAGGCGATCATCGACAAGCTCAACGCGGAAGCCAACCGCGCGCTCGGCAATCCGGAGATGAAAGCGAAGCTCGCCGAGGACGGCAGCACGCCGCTCGGCGGCACGGCCAAGGACTTCGCGGAGTTCATCAAGACCGAGAACGTGAAATGGGGCACGGCGGTTCGCGAAGCCGGCATCAAGCTCGACTGATGCACCGTCGTCCCCGCGAAGGCGGGGACCCAGCCAAGGAGACAACGTGAACAGAGTCGCCGCACTTCTCGCCATGGCCTTCGTCGGTATCGCCGCCGCGCAATCGCCGTGGCCCGCGCAGCCCGTGAAGATCATCGTGCCGTACTCGCCCGGAGGCACCGTGGATTTCTCCGCGCGCCTCATGGGCAACAAGCTCACGGAGCAGCTCGGCAAAGCGTTCGTAGTCGAGAACAAGACGGGTGCATCCGGGACGATCGGCGTGAATGCCGTCGCGAAGGCGGCGCCGGATGGCTACACCATCCTCGCGAACGACACGAGCTACGCGATGGTGCCCGCGCTCTTCGCGAAGCTCACGTGGGACCACGCGAACGATATCGTGCCCGTGACCACGATCATCACGACGCCCGTGGTCCTCGTCGTGCCCGCGACCTCGCCCTACAAGACGGTGCAGGAGCTCCTCGCCGCCGCGAAGAAGGAGCCGGGGAAGCTCAACTACGGCTCGGGCGGCATCGGCAGCTCGACGCACATGAACGCGGAGTTCTTCAAGAAGGAAGCGAAGGTCGACATCGCGCACATTCCGTACAAGGGTGCGGGCGAGGCGATGACCGGCATCATCTCCAGCCAGGTGGACGTGCTGATCGCCGCGTCGCCCACGGCGATGGGGCAGATCGCCGGAGGCAAGATCCGCCCGCTCGCGATCTCCGGCGACAAACGATCGGCCGCGTTCCCGGGCGTGCCGACGTTCGCCGAGGCCGGCCTGCCGGGCTACACCGCCACGGGTTGGTTCGGCTTCGCGGTGCCCAAGGGAACGTCGAAAGAGATCATCGCGAAGCTCTACGCCGAGACGGTGAAGGGCCTGCAGGATCCCGCGATCAAGGCGAAGATCCTGGAGCAGGGCGCGGAGCCCGGCGGAATGCCCCCCGACCAGTTCGCGCTGTTCATCGTGAACGAGACGAAGAAGTGGGGCGACATCGCCAAAGCGGCCGGCGTGAAGCCCGAATAGTCGCCGTCGTCCCCGCGGAGGCGGGGACCCAGCCGTTGCCGGAAGGGCTGGATTCCCGCCTTCGCGGGAATGACGGAGAATCACTGTCATGTGGAATCTCTCCTTTACTCCCCCGCAAGTCGTCGACGCTCGCGTCCTGACGAAAATCCCTGACGCGTTCCGCAAGCCACGGCGCACGGAGTGGTGCGACGCGAACAAGCCCGGCCATGTGATCGACAGCTTCCTCGAGGGGCCGTCGTTCGACCGCGAGGGCAATCTCTACGTCACCGACATTCCGTACGGGCGCGTCTTCCGCATCTCGCCGAAGCTCGAGTGGTCGCTGGTCGTGGAGTACGACGGCTGGCCGAACGGCATCGCCATCCACAAGGATGGCTCGTTGTGGATCACGGACTATCGCAAGGGCATCCTCGCGCTCGATGCGAAATCGGGAAAGATCGAGACGCTGCTCGGCCACCGCAACAGCGAGTCGTTCAAGGGTGTGAACGACCTCACGTTCGACGCGGCGGGCGATTGCTACTTCACCGACCAGGGCCAGACCGGGATGCACGATCCCACGGGCCGGGTCTATCGCCGGCGTGCCAACGGGCACCTGGACCTCCTCATCGGCAACGCGCCCAGCCCCAACGGCGTGGCGCTCGATCCCACGGGCAAGGTGCTCTTCGTCGCCGTGACGCGCGGCAACCAGGTGTGGCGCGGGCCGATCCTGCCGGACAACACCGTCTCCAAGATCGGCGCCTTCTTCACCTTCTTCGGCGCGAGCGGGCCGGACGGGATGGCCGTGGCGAAGGACGGCAGCCTCGTCGTCGCGCACGCGAGCCTCGGGGGCGCCTTCGTGCTCAATCCTCGCGGGGAGCTCACGCATTACGTGAAGAGTCCCGTGGGGACGACGGTCACGAACGTCGCTTTCCGGCCGGGGACCCCGAAGCTGGTCATGACCGAATCGTCGACCGGGACGATTCTCGAGGCGGACCTGCCGATGGAAGGCGCCGCACTCTTCTCGCACGCAAAATAATTAGGGTCAGACCCCCATTTCCTGCGGCCTCTTTTTTGCTTTAATGGAGGCACAAGAAACCCCAGGGAGACCCAGGCCATGAAGAAGCCCCTGCACCTCGCAGTCCTGCTGGCACTGACCAGCCCCGCCGCCTTCGCGCAGACAGCCCCGGCAACGCCGCCCGGCGAGAAGAAGGAAGAAGCCACCAAGCTCGAGACCATCTCCGTCGTCGGCTCGCGCAGGACCAACGCCTCGGCCACGGATACGACGGTGCCGGTGGATTTCATCCCGCTGGCCAAGATCAACGAGACCAACCCGCAGTTCGACCTGTCCCAGTCGCTCCAGTACATCTCGCCGTCGTTCACTTCGACGCGCCAGACCGGCGCGGACGGCGCGGACCTCATCGATTCCGCCTCGTTGCGGGGCCTGGGCTCCGACCAGACGCTGGTGCTCGTGAACGGCAAGCGGCGCCACACGACGGCGCTCGTGAACCTCTTCGGTGCACGAAACCGCGGCAACACGGGCACGGACCTCAACACGCTGCCGATGCTCGCCATCGACAACGTCCAGGTGCTGCGCGACGGCGCGGCGTCCCAGTACGGCTCGGACGCCATTGCCGGCGTCCTCAGCATCGACCTCAAGAAGCGAGCGGGGTGCGAGGGCATCCTCGGCTACGGCCAGTACGATTCCGCGGGCGACGGCAAGAACTACCTCGCCTCGGCCTACTGCGGGTTCAAGCTGGGCGGCGGGACGACGGGCGTGACGTTCGAATACCTCGACCGCGGCCGCTCCAACCGCGCGGATCCGGGCGAGCCCCGCCGCACCATCGGCGACACCGCGATGGAGAACTACACGCTGTTCGTGAACGGCGAGCTCCCGGCGGGGCCCGGTGCCTTCTACTACACGCTGGGCGGCCAGAAGCGCGACGCCTCCTCCGGCGCCTTCGGGCGGGGCGGCATTGGCTCGGACGACATCCCGTCGCGAAACTCCGCGGCCATGTACCCGGACGGCTTCGTGCCCTTCATCAACGGCGACATCACGGATCGCTCCGCGATCGGCGGCTACCGGATGACCGTGGGCGACGGCTGGGCGATGGACCTCTCGCAGACGTACGGCTACAACCGCCTCAAGTACGACATCACCAATACGCTCAACGCCTCCATCGCGAACTCGAGCTCGAACGGCATCAGCCCCACGGGCTTCGACGCGGGCGGCTTCTCGTTCGCGCAGTACACGACGAACCTGGATTTCTCGAAGTTCTTCCCGCAGTGGAGCACCAACATCGCGTTCGGCGCCGAGTACCGCCACGAGGAGTACAAGATCTTCGCGGGCGAGCCCGGCTCGTACAACGACGTCGACGGCGTGGGCATGGGCGGCAATGCGGGGAGCCAGGGCTTCCCGGGCTTCCAGCCCAGCGACGAGACGGACCGCAAGCGCAACAGCTACGCGGCCTACGCCGACGTCGAAATGGACGTCACC
The DNA here is from genome assembly GCF_013003965.1 of Usitatibacter rugosus. Taxonomy (NCBI): domain Bacteria; kingdom Pseudomonadati; phylum Pseudomonadota; class Betaproteobacteria; order Nitrosomonadales; family Usitatibacteraceae; genus Usitatibacter; species Usitatibacter rugosus. Next base: position 893,569 of record NZ_CP053069.1, read on the forward strand.
AGCCGCTTCAAGCTCCAGGGGGCGCTGCGCTTCGAGCACTACAGCGACTTCGGCTCGACCACCACGGGCAAGGTGGCCGGCCTCTTCAAGGCCACCGACGACATCGCCTTCCGCGGCTCCGTGAGCACGGGCTTCCGCGCCCCGTCGCTCCAGCAGGTCTATTTCTCGTCCACCTTCACGGACTTCATCAGCGGCGTGCCGCTCGACGTGGTGCTGGCCCCGAACGGCGGCGCCATCGCGAATGCCGCGGGCATCCCGAAGCTCACCGAGGAGAAATCCAAGAACTTCACGTTCGGCGCGACCTGGAACCCCACGCCGGCCGTCGCCGCCACGATCGACTTCTACCGCATCGACATCGACGACCGCATCGTGCTCTCGGGACGCTTCGACGCCGACAACTACCCGGCGCTCGGCGCCACCCTCCAGGCCCTGGGCGTGGGGCAGGCGCAATTCTTCGTGAACTCGGTGGACACCCAGACGCAGGGCTTCGACCTCACGGTCTCGCACAAGGCCGAGACCGGCTGGGGCCGGCTGAACACCTTCTTCGCCTACAACTACAGCAAGACCGACGTGAAGCAGATCCACACGCCGGACGCGCTCACGGGCTTCGAGGACGTGCTGCTCTCCGAGCGCGAGCGCCTGTTCCTGGAGCAGGGCGCGCCGCGCAACAAGGCCATCCTCGGCTTCGACCTCATCTCCGGGAAGCTCGAGACGAACCTGAAGGTGATCTATTTCGGCAAGCAGACGCTGGGCACGTTTTCGGGAACGGAAGCCGGCGTGCCGAACCAGCAATACAAGGCGAAGACCTCGGCGGATCTCGCGTTCACGTGGAGCTTCGATCCCAACACCCGCCTCACGGTCGGCGCGGCCAACATCTTCAACGTGAAGCCCACCGAGCAGGATCCCAACGAGACGGACAACGGTTTCAAGTACGAGAGCGTGCAGTTCGGCCTGAACGGCACGTCCTACTTCGCGCGCCTCTTCAAGCGGTTCTAGTTCTTCGCGTGGGTTGAAGTGACATCGAGGACACGGCGCCCCTCGGCGCCCGTGACCTCGGTGCGGACCACGCCGGTCTGCCGGCCCTGGTGCACGACTTTCGCGCGCGCCTTCAACATCCGCCCCTCGCCCGGGCTCACGAATTGAGTCTGGATCGCCGAGAGGCGCCAGGTGTCCGGCAGCGCCGCATTCGCCGTCGCCGCCGCGAGCCCCACGAGAATTCCGCCCTGCACGTGACCGACGCGGTTGCCGACCTGGCTGCCGTTCTTCATCGTGCAGGACGCCCCCGTCGCAGTCGCATGCGAGTCGTAGCCCCAGAAGTGGCGGATGAAGGGCGACTTGGGCGTCGCTTCCTTCTCCGCGGTTTCGGCGGTCCGCAGGATGGCGAGCTCCGGCTTGGTGAGCTCCTTCTCGGAGAGCATCGGGACATTCGAGCGGTCCTGTTGCACCGGATGCATCTTCGTGCCGGGCAGCGGTTCGAGCACGATGAAGGCACCGCTGCCGAACGCGACGATCTTCCCGCCGCTTCGCACCGTGACGCGACTCAGCGCCTGCCGGGCGGAAATGCCGGCGAGATCGCCCTGGAATTCGCCTTCGGCTTCGATGTGTCCGCTCGCGCGTTCCCCCGTGAACTGCAGGTGCATGCTGACGGTAGCGAGGCGAACGGCAGGATCGAGGCCCGAACGGATGCTCGCGGAAAGCCCGATGTCGGCGAGGAAGGCGATCGCGCCCGGGTGTGCCGAGCCATCCGCATCGAGCAACGTCTCGCCCGCTTCGAGTGACACGAGGGCGTTGTGAGGCACGACACGGTCGAACCGGACGTCGAGGAAATGCGCGGCGAAGTGGAAGCCCGGAATGCGGGCCATCGCGATGGCGCGGAGGACTCGGTCGCGTGTGGAAGACATGGTCGACGTCAATAGGGTCTTACCCTATTTACTCCGCTTTGATGCCGGCAGCCTTCATCACCTTCTGGTATTTGGCGAGCTGGTTCTTCGTCGCCGTTCCCAGCTCCTCGGGCGACGAGCCGCGGATCGTGAAGCCCTGTGCGACCAACTTTTCGCGCACGCCCGGATCGGCGAGGGCTTTCCTGATCTCGGCATTGAGCTTGTTCACGATGGCCTTCGGCGTTCCCGCGGGCGCCATCACGGCGAACCACGAGTTGAACTCGAAGCCGGGCAGGCCGGAGTCGGAGAGGGTCGGCGCGTCGGGAAAGGACGCGAGCTTGCCGGGCGTCGATACACCGAGCAAGCGCACCTTCTTCGAGTGGATCAGCGAAGCCGCGGTGCCGAGGCCCTGGAAGGCGAGAGGGACTTCATTCGCGGCGACTCCCACGGCGGCCTGCGTCGCGCCCTTGTACGGCACGTGCATCATGGTGACGCCGGCCTGCGAGGCAAAGAGCGCCATCGCGATGTGTTGCGGGCTGCCGTTGCCACCCGAGCCGTAGTCCACCTTGCCCGGGCGCGCCTTGGCGTCGGCGATCACGTCGGCCGCGGTCTTGTACGGTGTGTCGAGGCCGGTGATGAGGCCCCATTCGATCACGCCCACGAGCGACACCGGCTCGAAGTCGCGCACGATGTCCCACGACAGCTTGTCGTTGAGGTTCGGCAGCATCGTCATGATCGAGTCATTGAAGCCGCCGATCGTGTAGCCGTCCGGCGCGGCCTTCGCGATGCGCTCCGTGCCGATCATGCCCGCGGCTCCCGGCATGTTCTCGATCACGAATTGCTGGCCCATGTTCTCCGACATCTTCTGCGTGACGATGCGGGCCGCGTTGTCGACCGCGCTCGCTGCGGCGAGCGGGATGATCATCCGGATCGGTTTGTTGGGATAGTCCTGGGCCTCCGCGTGCGCGGAGGAGACGAGAAGGGCGGCCAACGTCATTCCCGCGAAGGCGGGAATCCATTTCATTGTCATGGTGTTCCTCCGGAAAGGCGCAGGATGCCGAGCGAATCGGCGAGCGTGTCGAGGCTCTTCTGCAGCGCCGGTGCGATGGGCGTGCCGTTGCGTTGGGCTTCGAGCTTCTTCAGGTGGCTCTGCTCGCCGGGCAGCCAGATTCGTTCGACGCCCGGCATGCGTTCGCTGGCGCGCAGGTCGCGCACGACCACGTCCACGCGCTTCTTGAACTCGAGCGGATCGCCGAATGCGGCGGGATCGATCACGCAGATCGCCTGCCCGGTGTTGGTCGGCGTCACGTCGTCGGCGTTGAAGTCGATGACGTCCTTGCCCATCGCGGCGCCGTTCAGCGTTCCGGCGAGCAGGCCGAATACGAGGGCAAGACCGTAGCCCTTGTAGCCGCCGATCGGAAGCAGCAATCCTTCGGCAGAACGCTTCGGATCCGTCAGCGGGTTGCCCTGGCGGTCGATCATCCAGCCGACGGGCATCGTCTCGCCGCGCTGGGCCTTCGTCTTCACCTTGCCGTAGGCCGCGACGGTGGTCGCCATGTCGAGCACGACCGGCGGTTCCTCGTGCGTGGGAATGGCAACGGCGATCGGGTTGGTGGAGAGCAGCATGTCGAGGCCGCCCCACGGCGGGAGATGGTTCGCGTTGCCGACCGCGAAGTAGAGCGCGACCATTCCGTGCTCGAGCGCCATGCGCGGATAGAGCGAGGCGGGGCCTGCGTGGTTGCTGTGTTGAGAGCCGACCCACGCGACGCCGCAGGTGCGGGCCTTCTCGATCGCGATCCCGGTCGCGCGCTTCATCACGAGGTGGCCCATGCCGTTGTCGCCGTCCACGAGTGCCATCGCGGCGCGCTCCTCGACGACGCGGATGTTCGGCTTCGGATTCACGCCCCCGGCCTGGATGCGGCGGATGTAGTGGTTCATCCGCATGATTCCGTGGCCTTCGGAGCCCTGGAATTCGGCTTCGGCCATCAACTCGCCGATGATGCAGGCGTCAGACTCGGGCAGGCCTACGCGAACGAAAGCGCGGGCGGCGAAATCGCGAAGCTCATCTCGCGTGACGTGCATCTAATTAGGGTCTGACCCTATTTATTGGGGAGTGATGCCGGCGTCGCGGACGACCTTCACCCAGCGCACGTTCTCGGCGCGCATGAAGGCACCGAAGTCGGCGGGCGACATGGTGCGGATTTCCGCGCCTTCGTCGACGAGGCGCTGGCGGACGACGGGATCGGCCAGCACGGCGGCGACGGCGGCGTTCAGCTTCGTCACCACTTCCTGCGGCAGGCCCTTGGGACCGACGAAGCCGGTCCAGGTGCCGACGTCGAACTCGGGGAGGCCCAGCTCGATCATCGTCGGCACGTCGGGCACGGCGGGGTTGCGCTCCTTAGAGGCGAGGCCGATGGCGCGGACCTTGTTGCCACGGATCTGCGGCGTGACGGCGGGGAGGGTCGCGAAGTTGAGCTGCGCCTCGCCGGACATCACGGCGAGCACCGAGGGCGATCCGCCCTTGTACGGCACGTGCGTGATGTTGGCGTTGATGCCGCGCACCAGCAGCTCGCCCGAGAGGTGGCCCGGCGAGCCCACGCCCGACGACGAATAGAACGTAGGCTGTTTCGCCGCGAGATCCTTCAGCTCCGCCATCGTCTTGAACGTGGTCTGCGGCGAGCCGATGAGGATCATCGGATACGAGCAGACGAGCGCCACGGGCGTGAAGTCCGCGATCGGGTGGAATTTCTGCGACTTGTAGAGGCCCGGGTTGATCGCATGCACCGCGACCGTGGTCAGCATGAGCGTGTAGCCGTCCGCGGGCTGCTGAAGCATCATCTCGGCCGCGAAGTCGCCGGCGCCGCCGGGCTTGTTCTCGATCACGATCGGCTGACCGAGCTTCTGCTGCAGGTGCGGTGCAATGAGGCGGCCTACGACATCCGTGGAACCCCCGGGCGCATAGCCGATGAGGACCTTGATGGGCTTCTCGGGCCAGGCCGATTGGGCCGAGCAGATGAAGAGGGAAGCAACGAGGCCGAGAATTCGAAACATCATTTGCCCCTGAAGGTGGGTTTGCGCTTCTCCATGAACGCCTTGCGGCCCTCGGCATAGTCCTCGCTCTCGAAGCAATCGAGGATCAGCTTCTTGCACAACGCCATGTCGACGTCGGCGTCGGCCTTGAGGATCTCCTGCATGATCCGCTTGCCCGCCTTGATGGTGAGTGGAGCGCCGGTCGTGATCGACTGCGTGTACTCGGCGAGGAGTGCCTCCAGCCCGCCAGGCGCCGACACGCGATTGATGAGGCCGCACGAGAGCGCTTCGGCCGAGTCGAGGCGGCGAGCCGTGAAGAAGATGTCCTTCGCGAAACCGGGGCCGACGAGGTCGACCAGGTTCTTCAGCGCGGAGAAGCGGTAGCCGAGGCCCAGCCGCGTGGCGGGCACGAAGAACGTGGACTCGGGTGTGGCGATGCGGATGTCGCAGGCGATGGCGACGTTCACGCCGCCCCCCACGCAATAGCCCTGGATCGAGGCGACGGTGGGCTTGCTGAACTCGTTGATGCCGGTGAGCGCGCCCTCGGCCATCAGCTCGTAGTGCTTCACGGCCTCCTTCTGCGCGCGCTGGTCCTCGAACTGCGAGATGTCGGCGCCGGAGATGAAGGACTTCCCGCCCTCTCCGGAGAACACGATCATTCGGACGGCGTCGTCGGATTCCGCTTGTGCGAGAAGCCTGGGAATGGCCTCCCACATTTCCACTGAAAGCGCATTGTGTTTGGCAGGGTTGTTGAATCGAATGTGCATCACGCCGGCATCGATCCAGGATTTCACTTTCTCGGTCATCAATAAACTCCTGCCGTCTTCATCCGAGACAAATCTTCAGGGGAGAATCCAATCTCGGAAAGAATTTCTTCGGTGTGCTCGCCGCGGCGCGGAGCCGCGCGGGCGAGCGTGTGCGGCGTGCGCTCGAGCGTGATGGGCTGGCCCATCAGGGTCTGCTCGCCGAACCACTTCGACGTGACCTTCTTCAGCATGCCGAGGTGCTGCACCTGCGGCTCGGCGAAGGCTTCCTGCATGTTGTTGATGCGGCCGCAGGCGACACCCGCGGCGTTGAGCTTCTCGATCCAGTAGTCGCTGCCCTGCGCGGCGAGCTTCTTCTCGATCTCGGCATTCAGCCAGTCGCGATGCACGGAGCGGTTGGACTTCGACTTCGAGCGATCGTCGGTGATCCAGTCCGGCGAGCCGAGCGCCTCGCAGAAGCGCTCCCAGATCTTGCCGCCGAAGACCGCGATGTTGATGAAGCCGTCCTTCGTCTTGTAGACGCCGGTCGGGATGCTCGTCGGGTGGAAGTTGCCCGCCTGCGTGGGCACGTCGCCGTCGAGGGTCCAGCGCGAGGTCTGGAAATCCATCATGTAGAGCATCGCTTCGAGCAGCGACGTGTGGACCCACTGGCCGCGGCCCGAACGTTCGCGTTCCAGAAGCGCGACCGTGACGCCGTACGCGGCGAAGATGCCGCCGCACAGATCCGCGATCGGGATGCCCACTCGCATCGGTCCGTCGCCCTGCGCGCCGGTGACGGACATGAGGCCGCCCATGCCCTGCGCGATCTGGTCGAAGCCGGGGCGCGTCGCGTACGGGCCGGTCTGGCCGAAGCCGGAGATGCTCGCGTACACGAGGCGCGGGTTGATCTTCGAGAGCGATTCGTAGTCGATGCCGAGGCGCGACTTCACGTCGGGCCGGAAATTCTCGAGGAGCACGTCGGCTTTCTCGACGAGCTTCTTCAGTACGGTGACGCCGTCGGGTTCCTTCAGGTTCAGCGTGATCGAGCGCTTGTTGCGGTGCGTGTATTGATAGTCCGAGCCCTCCTGGCCGCCGAGCGTGTCGTCGCCGCGCATGTGCTCGGGCATCTGGACCTGGATCACGTCCGCGCCCCAATCGGCGAGCTGGCGTGCGGCGGTGGGACCGGCGCGGACCTGGGTCAGGTCTATCACGCGAAACGCGGAAAGCGCTTGAGATGCGGGCATGTGGGGCATGCCGGCAAGGTTATCGCATAATGACGGGCATGAAACTCGACGAAAAAGCTAAAGGGGTATTCGTCATCACGGTGACGCCCTTCAAGGACGACGGCTCGCTGGACGACGCCAGCACCGACCGCGTGATCGACTTCTACCTTGAGAAGGGCGCCACCGGATTGACCGTCCTCGGCGTGATGGGCGAGGCGCCCAAGCTCACGGCCGCCGAATCGCAGCAGTACGTGAAACGCGTGCTCGCCCGCGTGAAGGGCCGCATTCCCACGATCGTCGGCGTCTCCGCGCCGGGCTTCGCGGCCATCGGCGAGCTCTCGAAGAGCGTGATGGACATGGGCGCCGCCGGCGTGATGGCCGGGCCCGCGACGACGGTCAAGACCGACGACCAGGCCTACGCCTACTACGAGATGGTCGCGGAAACGCTCGGCCCGGGCATTCCCTTCTGCGTGCAGGACCATCCGCTGGCGTACGGCGGCGTGCAGCTGCCGGTCCCCGTGATGAAGAAGATCTTCGACAACATCCCCACCGCCGTGATGCTGAAGCACGAGGACTGGCCGGGGCCGGGGTTGAACAAGGTCGCGGCCATTCGCGCCGGCCTGAAGCGCAGGATCTCGATTCTTTCAGGGAACGGAGGCGGTTTGTTCCTTCCCGAGGAGCTCTCACGCGGCTGCGACGGCGCCATGACGGGCTTCGGCTATCCCGAGATGATGGTGGACGTGTGGAAGGCCCACTCGGCCGGCAACGTCGAACGCGCGCACGACCTCTTCGATGCGTATCTCCCGCTCGCTCGCTACGAGCAGCAGACGGCGCTCGGCCTCGCCGTGCGCAAGTACATGCTGATGAAACGCGGCGCCATCGCCACGATGGCCATCCGCAAGCCCGGCCCCAAGCTCTCGCCCGCGGACATCGCCGACATCGATCGGTTGATCGCGCGCCAGGAGAAGCGGCTGAAGGAGCTCGGCTAGCAGGAGAAGCGGTTGAAGGAGCTCGGCTAGAGAGTCGCGGCCGGGATCCGCCCTCGCAGGAGGTATTCGCGAGCGGCCAGCATGGCCTCCTCCTCGAAGTCCAGGATCGTCATCACGTTGCGCAGGACTCGCTCCTTGTCGCGCGTGGGAAGGTTCGTGAGCGTCCAATAGCCGGTGCCGGCGATGGCTTGGGGATGCGTTGCGTTGCCCGAGGCTTCGATCTCGCGAGCAGACTTCGCGAAGTAGCGGCGGCTTTTGCCGCCGACCTGCAGCACCCGGCCGAAGTCCTTGGGTCTCGCGTCGCGAATGCAGCGCAGCAGGAAGAGGTAGCGCTGGACGTCGAACGGATACCACGGCGCGCCACCGATCGCGGCCGCAAGCTCATGGCGGTGCTCGACCCTCTTCCGGGGGCTGGCCACACCCGCGACACCCGCGGCACCCGCGACACGCGCGACTCGAGCCACTCGCGACTCGCGGGCGCCGATGCGCAGCAACCGGCGCAGGATCGCCGACGGCTCGTCCTCGAAAGCCGTCGCGCGAGAGAGGAGGTACCAGTACACATCCTCCTCGAGGAAAACCATCTTCGACGGATAGCGCCGGGTGCGGGGCATGTCTCACCTTCGCGGGAATGGAACTTCATGGACTTAAGTCGCTTAAGTCCATGAAGTTGCATGTTCTCAATAGGGCTTGATAGACGCGTACTGGTGCAACCGCTCCGGGACTCGATAGGGCGCGCCCGCGACCGCGCCAGCACTCGACAGGATGGGCACGGCCGCAACTGGTGGGCACGGCCGCAACTGGGTGGGCACCGCAGCAACTGGGTGAGCAGGCGCCGCATTTGTACGGAAACTAACGGACGTTTGTGCTCCCGGGCTGGCAGATTTCGATCCAGAAACTTGCAATTTCGCCGGCCTGTTTTTTTTGCCGGGACGGCGTCACACTGCCAGCTGGAGGAAGGAACCATGAGAACGAAACTCTTCGTGCCGGGATCCCGGCCGGAGCTCTTCGCCAAGGCCATGGCCGGTGAAGCCGACGCCCTTTCGATCGACCTCGAGGACGCCGTCGACGAGAAGCGCAAGGACGAAGCGCGCCTCGCCGTGCGCGATTTCCTCCGCTCGCTGCCCGCGAACAAGGACAAGACGATCATCGTCCGCGTGAACGGCATCGACACGCCGCACTTCGAGGCGGACATCGAGGCGATCCGCGGCTCCGGCCTCGACATCGTGAATCTCCCGATGATCGAGTCCGCCGGCGACGTGCAACGCGCCGTGGAGGTCACGAAGGACCTCGCCCTCATGGCGAACATCGAGACCGCGAAGGGCTTTCGCAACGCGGCCGAGATCGCCGCGGCGGATCCGTGCGTGAAAGGCCTGCAGCTCGGCTTCGGCGACCTGCTCGAGCCGCTGGGCATCGAGCGCTACAACCTCGCGGTGATCCTGCACTTCCAGCTCGGCGTGCGGCTCGCGGCGGGCGAGGCGGGCGTCTTCGCGTACGACTCGGCGCTCGCCAACGTGAAGGACATGGATCTCCTCAAGCGCGAGGCGGAGCAGGCCCGGCGCCTGGGCTTCCTCGGCAAGTCGGCGATCCATCCGAGCCAGGTGCCGGTGATCAACCAGGTCTTCCGCCCGACCGAGGAGGAGATCGCGCATTCATTGAAGGTCGTGGAGAGCGCGAAGGACAACGTGGCGAAAGGCGTCGGCGCCTGGATGGTCGACGGCAGGATGATCGACGCGCCGTTCGTCGTGCGCGCGGAAAACATACTCACGACAGCCCGGAGGCTGAAGCTCCTATGAAAAACATCCTTCTCTCGGCGCTTGCCGCGCTGCTGCTGGTGGCGACCCCGATGGCCGTGATCGCGCAGGCGAAGTATCCGGCCAAGGCCGTCACGATCATCGTTCCCTATCCGCCCGGTGGCTCGAACGACACGTTCGCGCGCTCGATCGGCAAGAAGCTCGGCGATGTGTGGGGCCAGCCCGTCATCATCGAGAACCGCGGCGGCGCCGGCGGCAGCATCGGCGCGGCCTACCTCTCGAAGCAGGCGGCCGACGGCTACACGCTGATCCTGATGTCGAACTCGTTCACCACGAACGCCGCGATCCAGCCCAACCTGCCGTTCGACGCGGTGAAGGACTTCACGCCCGTCACGATGGTCGCGCGCGGCCCGATGATCCTCGCCGTCGCGAACCGGATGGCGCCGAAGACGATCGCCGAGCTGATCGCGCTCGCGAAGTCGCAGCCGGGCAAGCTCAACTTCGGCTCCTCCGGCGCGGGCAGCACCAACCAATTCGCCACCGAGCTGTGGATGGCCGCCGCCGGCGTGCAGATGACGCATGTTCCGTACAAAGGCATGGCTCCCGCCGTCACCGATCTCGTCGGTGGCCACGTGGACGTGCTCTTCGCGAGCCTGCCGTCGGTGTACGCGCACACGAAAGCGGGCAAGGCACGCGCGCTGGGCGTCACGTCCCTCACGCCGTTCTCCGCAGCGCCCGAGCTGCCCGCGCTCGCGCAGAACGGAGCGCCCGGCTTCCAGTTCGACAACTGGTGGGGCGTGTGGGGCCCGCCGGGCCTCCCGCCGGAGATCGTCGCGAAGATCAATGCCGACCTCCAGAAGATCCTCGTCTCCGCGGACATGAAGGAGATCTTCCTGCGCGAAGGGGCGGAGGCTGTGCTGATGGCGCCGGCGGACTTCACTCGCACCATCACCTCCGAGATCGACCAATGGAGGAAGGTGGCCGTGAAAGCGGGCATCAAGCCGGAGTAGGCATGGGTCCGCTCTCGGGCATCACGGTCCTCGACCTCTCCAGCTATATCGCGGGCCCGTACGGCTGCACGCTGCTCGCCGATCTTGGCGCCGACGTGATCAAGATCGAAGCGCCCGGCGGCGACACGCTGCGCAAGTACCCCTCGACGCTCGCCGCCGAGAGCCGCGCCTTCCTCGGCGTGAACCGCGGCAAGCGCGGCCTGGCGCTCGACCTCAAGAAACCCGAGGGCCTCGAGGTGCTGAAGCGCCTGGTGAAAGACGCCGACGTGCTGGTCCACAACTTCCGTCCTTCGGTGCCGCCGCGCCTCGGCGTCGACTACGAAACGCTGAAGGCCGTGAACCCGCGCCTCGTCTATTGCGCGATGACGGGCTACGGCGAAACCGGCCCGTTGAAGGACAAGGCCGGCTACGACCAGGTGCTGCAAGCGATGACCGGCATCTGCGTCATGCAGGGCACCGAGAACGCGCCGCAGATCGCCTACGGGTCGGTCGTCGACTACTACGCCGCTTCGATGGTCGCTTACGGCGTTTCTTCGGCGCTCTACCAACGCGAGCGCACCGGCGAGGGCCAATACGTGGGCGTCTCGCTGCTGCGCAGCGCCTTGGCCATGCAGTCGGCACGATTCATCTGGGCCGAAGGCGAAGGCCGCGACGTCGGCCGCGACATGCGCTCCGGCGGCATCACGGGCCTGCATCCCACGAAGCAGGGCAGCCTCTACATTTCCGCCAACACGCCGCACTTCTGGAAGGATCTCTGCGAGCTGGTGGGACTTCCGCACCTGGCCGCCGATCCCCGCTACGACTCGGTGCGCAAGCGCAACCAGGAAGCCGCGGTGATCGTCCCGGCGATCCGCGCGGCGCTCGCGGCGAAGACGGCGCTCGAATGGGAAACGGTCTTCGGCGAGCGGGTTCCCTGCGCGGCGGCACGTCCGGTCGAGGACATGTTCGACCATCCGCAGGTCGTGGCCGAGGGCCTCATCGACACGTACGAGCATCCGACGGCGGGGCGCTTCCGCGGCATTCGCGATCCCATCCATTTTTCGGCGGCGGCCTCCGAGCGTCCGCGCGCCGCGCCGGCTTTCGGCGAGCACTCTTCCGAGATCCTGGCCGAAGCCGGTTACTCGAGCGACGAGATCAGCAAGCTGAAGAGCGGTGGGGCCATCCCGTGAGCGCGTGCGATTCGCACATCCACATCAACGACGCCGCTGCGGTCGAGGCCTACCGCCGCGTGCAGGCCGTGCAATGCACCTCGCGCGTGGTGATCGTGACGCCGCGCGTGCACGTCACCGACAACACCGTCACGATGAATGCGATCGCCACGCTCGGCATCCGCAAAGCGCGGGGCGTCGGCGTGGTGAGACCCGACGTGACCGACGCGAAGTTGCGCGAGATGGACGCGGCGGGTATCCGCGGCATCCGCTTCACCGTGTACCAGCCGGTGGGGCAGGTGGTCAGCATCGACATGATCGAGCCGCTCTCGAAGCGCATCGCGCCGCTCGGATGGCACGTGCAACTCCACATGCGTGCCGACCAGGTCGTCGACAACGCCGCGATGCTGGAGCGCTTGCCTTCGGCGATCGTCTTCGACCACATGGGCCGCCTGCCGGCCGGTGAAGGCGCGAAGCACCCGGCCTTCGGCGTGATCCGCGGCCTCATCGACCGCGGCCGCACGTGGGTGAAGCTCTCCGGCCCTTACCTCGACGAGCCCGAAGGCCGCCCGCGATTCGCCGGCGCCGTGCCGGTCGCGAAGGCGTGGATCGCCGCCGCTCCGCACCGGCTCGTGTGGGGCAGCGACTGGCCGCATCCCCTCGCGCAGGATCCGAAACCGAAAGGCCGCGAGCTGATCGACCTGCTCGACGACTGGGCGCCGGACGCGGCGACGCGAGCGCGCATACTGGTCGAAAACCCCTCGGAGCTCTACTTCGGATGAAGACCGCCCGCTCGCTGCTCGCGTTCCTGCTCGTGTCGCTCGCCGCTTCCGCCGCGGCGCAGGACTGGCCCTCGAAGCCGGTGAAGATCATCGTCCCGTTCCCGCCGGGCCAGGCGACGGACACGCTCGCGCGCCTCGTCGCCGAGAAGCTCACGACCGCGCTCGGCCAACCCTTCATCATCGACAACCGTCCCGGCGCGGGCGGCGTGCTCGGCACCGAGGTCGCGAAGAACTCGGCTCCCGACGGCTACACGCTCGTGATGGCGCCGATCTCGTCGTTCGCGATCAACGTGGCGCTGCAGCCCAAGCTGCCGTACGACCCGCTGAAGGACTTCGCGCCGATCGCCAACATCGGCCTCACGCCGCAAGTGATCATGGCGAACCCGAAGGCGGGCATCACGTCGATCAAGGATCTCGTGGCGAAAGCCAAGGCCAAGCCGGGCGAGCTCTTCTTCGCATCGTCGGGCAACGGGTCGGCGAGCCACCTCGCGATGGAATCGCTGCAGCTCGCCGCGGGCATCAAGCTCACGCACGTCCCCTTCAAGGGCAACTCGGACGCGTTCGCGCAAGTGATGGGCGGGCAGATTCCGATCATCTCCGACGCGGTGCCGGGCGCCGTGCCGCAGGTGAAGGGCGGGAAGCTCGTGGCACTCGGCGTCGCTTCCCTGCAACGCTCGCCGTACTTGCCCGACGTTCCGACCGTCGCGGAGCAGGGCTACCCGGGCTTCGAGGTCGTGGGCTGGATCGGCATCGCGGCGCCGGCGAAGGTGCCCGCGCCGATCCTCGATCGCCTGAACGCGGAGATCCGCAAGGCGCTCGAGCAGCCCGACGTGAAGGAGAAGCTCACCGCCGCGTCGTTCGTGACCGCCGGCGGTTCGCGCGCCGAGTTCACGGAATTCATCCGCGCCGAGATCGCGCGCTGGACGAAGGTCGTGAAGGAAGCGAACGTCAAGACCGACTAGGAAAAATAATTGGGGTCAGACTCCCATTTGCGTTTCTGTCCGATTCACGGGACTGCAAATGGGAGTCTGACCCCAATTATTTTTCCAGCGCGACCTTTTGCTCCGCTGTCGGCAGTTGAGGCCTGTCCCTCTCCGTCGACACCATGCAAAGAAATCCGAGCGGTTCGTCCGCTGCCGCACGGAATTGATGCCACGTCATCGGAGGCACGCTCACGAGATCGTTCTGCCCGATGTCGTGGTCCTTGCCCTCGATCACGCAGCGTCCGTGTCCGCGGATCACCATCACGGCATGGGTGTGCTCGTGGCGCTCCAACGTCGTCCATCCCCCAGGCTGCACCTCGAAGTAGCGAAGCTGCGCCGGGAACATGGGATCGCCGAAGAGCACCTGGCGCGTCACGTCCCTGAAGGGCGCGCTGCCTTCGTCCTTGTACTCGAGGACGTCCACGTCCTTCCAGTGGAAGTCGCCGCTGTGCTTTCGAACCAGGTCCATGGCGCTATTTTACGCCGAGGAAGAACCGGACCAGCGCCTCCGTGGGATCGGGCTTGCGGGACCAGACGTGGGCACCGCCCTTGAAGGTGATCGTCGGCACCCCCCGATCGGCTCCGCGAAGGGATGCGACGGTCGGTGAGGAATGAATGGCGGCGCCCGCGAAGAGATCCGGATACGCAGCGGCGAGAATCGCCGCCATCGCGCCACCCGCCGAGAAGCCGGCGACGAAGACGCGCTTCCGATCGATGCCGTAGCGCTCGACGATCGCCTTCGTCATGCTGGCCAGCATCGCGGGCTCGCCGCGGCCCCGTTCCTGGTGCCGCGATTGAAACCAGTTCCAGCACCCCATGGCGTTCGCCTTTCGCGACTGCGCCGGATACAGCACGTACAAGCCCCGCTCGCGAGCCAGCGCGTTCATGCGCGTGCTCGTGGCGAAGGTGTCCGGATCCTGCGTGCATCCATGCAGCATCACGAGCAGGGGGGCACCGCTCTCCGCAGCTGCCGGCGGGATGTAGAGCTTGTAGCGATGTCCCTTCGAGCGATACGCGTGCGTCCCCGCCGCGAATCGTTCGCCACTCCGCGGTGGGCGATTAACGGCCGGAACGTACGTAGCCGCATCGACCCACGCGCGTTGCAGGGCGATGCCCTGGCGCATGAGGCGGCGGAAGGAACGCATGGGAAGTTAGGACGCTTCGCGCTCGCTTGGTTCAGCCCGCGCAAGTCGAGGCGATTTCCTACAAGCCTGCAGCTCAAACGCCTACTTGGCCGTGGCATGCACGCGCCTAGCATCGTCCATCGCCTCTCAAATACGGAAAATTCCCGCGCCATGAGCTCTCCCGCCTACAGTGCCCCCGACCTCGTCGTCGACTCGGTTCGTCCCAGCGCCAGCGCCGTTTCCTGGGGCGCGATCTTTGCAGGTGCCGCTGCCGCCGCGGCCCTGTCGTTGATCCTGCTGCTCCTCGGTGTCGGCCTCGGACTCTCTTCTGTCTCGCCCTGGGCGTACGACGGCGTGAGTGCCACGACCTTCGGCGTATCCAGCATCCTGTGGGTCACATTCATGAGCCTGGCGGCATCCGCCGTCGGCGGCTATCTCGCGGGCCGGCTTCGCACGAAGTGGGTGTCGGTCAATACCGACGAGGTGTACTTCCGCGACACCGCGCACGGCTTCCTCGCCTGGGCTGCCGCAACGCTCCTCACCGCCGCACTGCTGACCTCGGCGATCGGCTCGATGATCGGCGCGGGTGCGAAGGCCACGGCCGCAGTTGCCGGCGGTGTTGCCACGACCGCTGCCGCGGGTGCCGCCGGTGCCGCCACGGGCGCAACGCAGGCTACGGACGCCAAGCCGTCGCTCGACCCGTCCGCCTACTTCGTCGACTCGCTGTTCCGTCGTGACGGAGCCGCCGCCCCCACGACAACCACCTCTCCGCAGGAAAACGCCGCCTCGGCTTCGGAGACGACTCGCATCTTCGCCAATGCGATTCGTACCGGCTCGCTGCCGCAGGATGACCAGCGCTACCTGGGGCAACTCGTCGCGCAACGCACGGGTCTTGCCCCGGCGGATGCCGAGAAGCGGGTCGCCGATACGTTCGCCCGCCTGCAGACCAAGCTCCGCGAAGCCGAAGCCACCGCCAAGGAAGCGGCTGACAAGGCACGCAAGGCCTCGGCCTACACCGCGCTCTGGCTCTTCATCTCGCTGCTGGCGGGCGCGTTCGTCGCGAGCCTTTCCGCCACGTTCGGCGGCCGCCGCCGCGACGACTGACCCTTCTCATTCGTTCAGGAGACATACATGCGTTCGATCCTCTTGCTGTTGCTGGGCGTTCCCCTCCCGATCATCATCCTCATCGCGCTGTTCTCGCACTGATCATGGCCACGAAGAAAGCCGCAGGTAAGACGACCGCGGGCGGCCCCGCTCGCGGCGCAACGCCGCCCGGCGACGCCGCAGCCCGCAAAGCGGCCGCAACGCAGAAGCTTGCCGCCGCCTTTCCCTTCAACGCGAACAAGCCGAACGAGATCGGCGAGCAGAAGCCGAAGGCGGGTGTCCATGCGCCGCTGCCCGATCCGTCGGTGGGTGCCAGCACGCTCATGGAGGGCAACTCGACCGGCAAGCCGCAGCTCGAAGCCGCACGCATCGACGCCGAAGGCGCCGTGCTGACCACGAACTTCGGAGCTCCGGTCGCGGACAACCAGAATTCGCTCAAGGCGGGTCTGCGCGGCCCGACGCTCCTGGAGGACTTCATCCTCCGCGAGAAGATCACGCACTTCGACCACGAGCGCATCCCGGAGCGCATCGTGCACGCACGTGGCTCCGGCGCGCACGGCTACTTCGAGTGCTACGACTCGCTCGCCCGCTTCACGCGCGCGGAGTTCCTGTCGGCGAAGGGCAAGCGCACGCCCGTCTTCGTGCGCTTCTCCACGGTGGCCGGCGAACGCGGCTCCACCGACACGCCGCGCGACGTGCGCGGCTTCGCGACCAAGTTCTACACCGGCGAGGGCAACTTCGACATCGTCGGCAACAACATCCCCGTATTCTTCATCCAGGACGCGATGAAGTTTCCGGACCTGGTCCACGCCGTGAAGCCCGAGCCGCACAACGGCATGCCGCAGGCGGCCAGCGCCCACGACACGTTCTGGGACTTCGTTTCACTCATGCCGGAGACGACCCACATGCTGATGTGGGTGATGTCGGATCGCGCTCTGCCGCGCAGCCTCAAGACCATGCAGGGCTTCGGCGTGCACACGTTCCGGTTCGTGAACGCGAAGGACGAGTCGCGCTTCGTGAAATTCCACTGGAATCCGGTCGCGGGAACGCACTCCCTCGACTGGGACGAGTGCATCAAGATCTCCGGCGCCGACTCGGATTTCCACCGGCGCGACCTCTGGGAATCCATCGAGGCCGGGGTGTTCCCCGAGTGGGAGCTGGGCGTGCAAGTGTTCACCGAGGCGCAGGCCGAGAAGTACAGCTTCGACGTGCTCGACGCCACGAAGATCGTCCCGGAGGAGCTGGTGCCGGTGGTGCCGGTCGGGCGCATGGTGCTCGACCGCAATCCCGACAACTTCTTCGCCGAGACCGAGCAGGTGGCCTTCGGCGTGCAGAACCTCGTGCCCGGGATCGACTTCTCGAACGACCCGCTGCTGGCCGGGCGCATCCATTCGTATTTCGACACGCAGCTCTCGCGCCTGGGCGGTCCGAACTTCCACGAGATCCCGATCAACGCCCCGGTCGCGCCGGCGAACAACAACCAGCGCGACGGCATCCACCGGCACGCGGTGAATCGTGGCCGCGTGGCGTACGAGCCGAACTCGCTCGGCGGCGGTTGCCCGTTCCAGGCGGGCGCTGCGGGCTTTCGGTCCTTCCCGCAGCCGATGGAGGGCGACAAGGTGCGCGGCAAGCCCGAGCGCTTCGCCGACCACTACTCGCAGGCGACGCTCTTCTGGAACAGCCAGACGGAGTACGAGAAGGCCCACATCGTCCGCGCGTTCCGATTCGAGCTCACCAAGGTGACGGTGCCGGCCATTCGCGAGCGGACGCTCTCGATGCTTCGCAACGTCACCGACGAGCTGGCGGGCCAGGTGGCCGAAGGGCTCGGCATGGCGCTGCCGAGGGCGATGCCGAAGCTGGTCGCTTCGGTGAAAGTGGAGGTCCAGGAGTCTCCGGCGCTCTCGCTCACCGCGCGCCCCGGCAATGGCGACCTGCGGGGCAGGCACGTCGCGATCCTCGTCGCGCCCGGCGTCGATGCGAAATCCGTGAAAGCCACGACAACCGCCTTGCAGAAGGAAGGCGTCGTGGTGCACACGCTCGCCGCCCGCCTGGGTGACGTTGCGGGCAAAGGCGGGACGATCACGCCCGACGGCACGCTCGAGACGATGCCCTCGGTGCTTCACGACGGCGTCGTCGTTCCGGATGGAGAAGAGGGCGCGGACGAGCTGGGCTCGCTCGGCCAGGCGCTCGAGTTCCTGAAGGACCAGTACCGCCACGCGAAGCCGATCCTCATGCTCGGCGCGGGCCGTGCGGTTCTCGAGGAGGCGGGCATTCCGGTGGATGACGACACCGATTGGGCGATCGCCTCGCAGGCCGCGTCCTTCATCGACGCGCTGCGCAAGCACCGCCACTGGGACCGGCAGATCGATCCCCCGCCGATCTGAAGCCTATCGCGCGGCGGCGACCTTCTTCACGAACTCTCGCGCGCGATCGCCCAGGCGGTCGCCCGCGGAGAGCAGCCCGCCGCCGATGAGCAGCATGGTGTCCGCTCCGTAACCCGCGACCATTTCATCCACGCGGTCCACGGTCATCCCGCCCGCGGGGACGGGCAGCGACGGCGCGAGCTCGGAGAAGGGACGGCGCGCCGCCGCGGCGATGTCGAGGCACGTCGCGCGGCTGTAGCTGAAGCGGCCACCATGATTCGGGAAGATCGTGGCGTCGGCGCCGAGGAGCCGGAAGAGCGTGCCCAGCAGCACGGAGGGCGCGACACGGTTCGCACCGGCGAAGGCAGGGTGCGCCATCACGGGAATGTCGAGCTGGTCGCACACGAGCTCCGCGAAGACCGGAAGGCCGACCAGCATCGGGGCGACGAGCGCCATGCGCACGCCGCTCGCCTTGGCGATGCGCACTTGCTCGGCGAGCGCCGCGGGGCCGCCCGAGAAGGTGGGCGCATAGATCGTTCGGTTGCCGTGCTCGAGATTCGCCTCGTCCACGGCGCGCTGCACGGCGGGCACGCGTTCCGCGAACGGCGAGAACGCCTGGTTCGCAAGGCCGTGGTCGTCCTTGATCACGTCGATGCCGGCGCTGGCAAAAGTGCGCGCGAGCTTGGCGAGGTGCTCGATGGTCGAGCCCTGCGGCTTCAGCGCCGTGCAGGTGAGCGGCCGCGATGGCGCGCCGACCAGCTTGCGGATGCCCTCGATGCCGAAGCGCGGGCCGGGAAAGGCCTTCGCGTATCCGGTGGGGAATTGCACATCCACCAGCTCGACCTCGGGCTGCATCGAGCAGTTGCCGAAGAGCATGTTCACGAGCTGCGACGCTTCGTGGCCCGTCGTCACCGGTGCTATTCCAAGAACG